>NC_007949.1 GCF_000013865.1 Polaromonas sp. JS666 | reverse complement strand
ATCGATCGCGAGGCTCAAGGCACAACTATCAGTAGTTGAGCATTGCACTAGAAAATAGGGCCGCTACGCGGCCCCTTTTACAGGTTCAGCGCGATTCTCAGCCACCACAGCCATTGGTGCAATAGCCAGTCAGGACGGACCCGGTTCCAGCGGGACAAGACGCCATATATCCAGGGAGTTGGTTACCGAATCCGACAACGCACATGTAGAAATAAAGCTCCGCCGACGGGCTTCTGTATTGTCCGCCGGTATTAATCGTTCCGACGCCGCCACCGCCGGCGGCTTTCCAAATGCCGTTCACGCAAGATAAGGTTTTCCCGTTGTAAGCCCAGCCATCGGCGATGGTATACGCAGCCTTTGCGATCTGGCCTGTCGAGCACCCCCAAGTCTCTACCGCCCAACCCGGATTAAGACGCCCAGAACCCATGTCAGCGGTTTGATCGAGCGTCTGGTTTCCTTGAACATCCGAATAATTCAGCCACCGTCCAGACGCGATATCGTAGTAGCCAATGTTGCTGCGATTGGTCATCTGGTTGATCTGATAATTCCCGCTGGAATCTCGGAACTCAACGCCAGTCCATCCATTTTTCTGCCCCGCTATCGTCGTGGCGCCATAACTACCCTGTGAGCCAGATCCGAGGATTTGGTTGTTAGCAATATTGATACTCGGATCGGCTTGCTGCACCCAGGCACTCCAACCGCCACTAGCCGTGGCCGACTGTTGGTTTCGCTGCCAAACCCGCCCAACCGCAGCACCGGTCATCCCCACCACCCTCTGTGCAGCGTAATAGTTAGCGGTGTTTGTATGTCGATAGACCTCCACGAAAACCCAGTCCCCGCCAGCTGGTGAGTTGGGTAGCGCCACTCCGTTGTAGCATCGGCCATCAGTTTGCAGGTTATTCAGATCCGAAGTCGTGGAAACACACTTCCCGTCGCCGGGGGCCTTCCACAACCCGGCCTGGCAACTCAGAATCCCGCCCGCGCCATCCTGCGCAATGGCTCCGACGCTGGAGCAAGCGCCACCTGCTGTTTGAACGGAGTTCATCACGATGGGTGTGTTCATCTGGTTAAGCTCCGGGCGACCAGGTATAGGGTCGCGAGCCAAGAACGCTGATGAAGTGTCACCATTCTCAAACCAAAGGGCCATGGCTGGGCGCCCGGCTGCAACTCGAACGTTGCCGGCCGTGCCATCGCACTTTCGGTTCACATTGTTGACGAGGTTATCAAAGGTCGCCGTAGCAATGGCCCAACCGCCGACCGCACCACGAATAGTAGAGGGAGCAGACGCGTAGGTGCCACCACCGCTGCCGCCGATCACAGCGGCCATGCTGCCCAGAGAAAGGTCGTCTACGGTTTGGCCTCCTTCACTCACCACCATTGCCTGCAAGCGGTTGGCGGTTGGCTCCAGGACCAGTGCGCACATGCTTTGCCCATATGCATTCGTCGACAAAAATCCCGTAGTCAGGTTTCCTGCTGCGATGAGAGTAGGAACGTCAATCAGCGCGGGTGTCGTTGGCGTTGCTACGGCCTGGATAGACGCATAGTTGTCCTTGATGTAGGCGCGCGCTGCATCGCCGAAGGCTCGGACCTGACTTGCAGCCACTGTAACTTTGGTGTCGTTGGAAAACTGATCCGCAACCGCATACAGGCCAATCGACGCCGACGACACGATGGCCAGGCTAACGATGACCTCAAGGAGAGTTAGACCGCGCTGCGAGTTCTTTGTGTAAAACTTTGACATTTGTCACACCTTTACAGAGTTCAATCGCTCATTCACTTGTTTCCAGACGGCGCCCTGACCCGCGACACTCCTCAACGCGTCAGATTTTGAGATCTTTGCCGCCCTGACCAGATCAACCAGGCTTGCGGCCATGGAACGGGAAATCTTGTCCGTCGGATCCTCAAGCTCCCTATTTACTTTGTGGGGATCGGTGAGGTTTGCCGAAAACCCTTGATGATGATTGAACAAGAGCTCGGAGGCCAACACACCGGTAAGCTTGTCGACCGTCGGGACGATTGCATGATGAACCACACCCATCAAGGATGTCGCTAAGCCGGCAGTCCTGGCCAGCTCTTCACCAGGGAAAAACGACACCAATTTCTGCACTGCCCCGTAGGCAGAACTGGCATGCAGGGTTGCGATCACGAGATGCCCAGACTCCCCTGCGAGAATTGCATTTTCCGCAGTATCTCGGTCACGAATTTCGCCGATAACAATCACATCCGGCCGTTGACGCATCGCGCCACGCATACCCTCGAAAAACGACGGCGTATCGGCCCCAACCTCGCGCTGTGAAAACACAGACTTGTTGCGAACGAATTCATACTCAATCGGATCTTCGATCGTGACCACATGCGCGCTTCTGGTTGAATTGATGTAGTCAATGAGCGCAGCCATGGTCGTCGTCTTTCCGGACCCAGTAGGACCGGAAAGCAATATCAAGCCTTTGGGGTTCTCCACCATCAATTTCACAGACGGGGAGAGACCTGTCTTTTCAAGCGGCATGGGGGTTACAGGCGTCCGCCGTATGGACAACATTTTCTTGTCGCCGCGGTTGGCCAGGTACGCAGTCACCCGCAAGCGCCAACTGCCAACCAGGTACGGACGGCTGAAGCCACCGGTATTAGTAAGCAAGGACTGCCAGTCAGGCTCCATTGCCGACAGAATAAACTCGATGTCATCATTGCTATAGGCGCTGTCTGGAAACGGTGTCCAACCACTGGCATTTCGAAGCATGACGGGCTCGTCAGCGGACACGAGAATGTCACTAAAGGGCATCTCACTATCCACCACTGTGAGAAGTGCTCTGATGGTGGCGGCAGCGGACTGTGCAGAACTATCTTGATCCATGTTTACTTTCCAACAATGACAATTGAACCGTTCGGGACTAAGGCTGGAATCGTGATCCCCGTCGACAGGCCATTGGCACTTACCAAAGTGCCTGACGAACTCCGTCCGACCATGAAAGACTTTGATGTTTTTGTGTAAATCGTGTCGAGCAGCAAAGTCTCCGGGGATGGAGTGACTTCATAGACAAACAAGGTTCCGTTGGAGACAATGTTCGACCAGTTTGTCCTACGCTGATGACCCCAGAGGGGCGTAATCTGGCTGTCGCTCACAGCACCCGAGAAGCCGGTATTGGAGTTGAGGTAGTTAATGAGTTCTTCTCGATAGGCAAGCACGTCAGTCGCGGCGACACTGGCCTTGGCGGACATGTATTGATTCTCCTGTGCAGGCACATGGAGTGCGACCAGAAGTGCCATCATTGCCATGAAGAACGATGTGACAAGAAGCGGCATGGTCAGACCTTGCGTTGTCCTGATACGAGCATGCGATTCTTCTGAAGTTGCGTCACCGACTTCAACTGCTCGAACCGCCGCTGCCGGATCATCCCGCGGGCTCCTGGACCGTCCTCGGGCGTCATAAAGAGAGGCTCGACCATCAACTGCATTCTTGAACCCACCTTCTCAAGGCGTTGGTGAAGCACAGCAGTTATGCCGGTTGCGAGCATAGACAGCACGTCGTCGGAGGTGCTTCCGTCGGATTCGCCATTTGCGAGAGCGAACACTCGTTCGATAGCCATTGCCGGATTGTCGGAATGAGCGGTACACACCACCAATTTTCCATTGATGGACGCCCGAAGGGCCTCCTTAGCGGTTTCCGAATCTCGAATCTCGCCAAGGAAGATGAGCGACGGAGCCCAGCGAGCTGCCTGACGGCAGGCGTATCCAAACCCGCCCCGCTCCACCGGCGTTTGAAAGCAGACACCTTCACCATGGCGGCCGTGTAACGGCATTTCCGGCGGGTCTTCGATCGTGACAGCCACTCCCCCAAACTGGGAAATCCTTGCCTCGACGAGTGACGAGGCGGTTGTTGTCTTTCCGTGGCCGAAGGTGCCGCTGATGATAAAGAGCCCTTTCATATTGGGCTCAAGCATAAATTGAAGAAAGGACGGAGGTATGCCCAGTTCCGTAAGCTTCTTAATCTTGTCGCTGAGCCGGCGGAGGACAAACACCATCTCCTGTATCGTCCTCATCACCGAAACACGGTAGCTTATGTCGCAATGACGGAGCGGAAAGTCCTCGCGTTCTGGATTCTTCGCGAAATACTCCTCGCAGGATTGCCGCAAAGATTTGACCTCTTCAAGATGCTCCTCCCCGGGCGCAATGGGATCAGAGGTGTTGGGAACGCCAGACAACCATGCCGATCCCTCGGTGCCCAGATAGACGTCAGTGAAGACTAGATCTTTGAGAGGCATAGCAACAATCAGGCGGAAGTAAAGACGATCGTCTGCGTCGCTGCAGCAGCACATTGGGTCGAAGCGGTGGCGGGTCCAATAGGGAACGTGGTAATGGCCGCCTGAGAACCGACCTTGACGGAGACCCAACCAGTGGTCGCAGACAGCACGCTGGTGCAGATGTCAGTGGGCACGGCGGTGGCAGTGATGGAGAAGTTTGCAGTGGCGCCAACCACCGAAACTGCGCCGTTCTGGCTATTGGTAAGTGTGGGAGGTGTACCAGCGGTTACAGCGATGGTCGACGGCACTTTATTGGCGCTCACCAGGACCTGGTTCAAGTTGGCCGTACCGTAACCGCCCTGACCGTAGAAGACCTGCTTCGTTGCGGCACGGATCGCAGTGATCTCTGACGTCATTTGGGACGAACCCTGGCTGCTGGTTGCACTGGAATACAGCGCAAGGGCGCCGCCGATGACGAGAGCCAGAATTGCCAATGAGGCAATCAGCTCTATAAGGGTAAGACCTGCTTGGGATTTAAATTTGGAAACGGTTTTCATAGACACTTTCATAGATACCTCCGGGTTAAAAAAACAAACAAAACTAACTAGTGAATGCCGCGTTGAAGCAACTGCGTAAGCTGAAGTTGCATTGCAATGAGGCCAGAGACGACAAACGCAATAAGTGAACCGACGAGCATCAATGCGATGCCAAAAACGATCTTCATCAAGGCCTGGATTCGTTCAACGGACTCGCTAATCCAGTCATTGCCGATGATGCGCAAAGCTTCATCAAATCCCGACTTGGTGGCGTAGATGCGAATGTCTGAAATAATTTCTCTGTCCGGAAATTCGTATCCAGACTTTTGTAGTGATTCACCGAGGTCACGACCTGCACGTAGTCCCTTGAGCGCGGCTGCTGACCTCGTTGCAGCCCAGGCCGAGGCACCCTGCCCTAACTGCTCAATAGCCGACTCAACGCGGGTGCCGGCTTGCACAAGGGCTGAAAGTGCGATCAGCCAGGAAGAACCCTGCATAACACGGTAAATGCTATATGGCGGATAGCGATCCAGCCTCGTGCGGAGTGATGAGTTCCAAAGAGGAAGGGAGGCGAAAAAGGCGATCGTAAAAACGACCAGCAAAACCACCATCCAGATAAGCCAGTTTTGAACAAACGTTGACACGTCAATCATGAGCCTGGCCACGCCAAACCATGCGTCAGACTTAGCCGCTCTGGTAAACGCAGGGATGATCTTGAAGGCGAAGAGATAAAGAATGCCGAACGATAGGAGGGCCAGAAAAGCCGGATATGCAATGCCGCTAACAACGGCAGTCCGTATCTCCAATTTGGCCTTAGATACCCTCACGACAGAAAGCAGAGACTCACTGAGCTTGCCCGATTGTTCACCCGCTACGATCAACATGTATTCTTCTGTTGACACCCAGGGCATGACTACATCTGAAATCTTTCGCCCATTGTTGAGACCTCGAATCCAATCAACCAGCGCAAGTGCAAGTGGTGACGTCGGTTTATTCAGGGCCTTAAGCTCCTGCAGGGCCGGAATGATTGGTATGCCGTCTCCGAGCAGCTTGGACATCTTTTTCCACAGGCGTTGGCGCGTCTTCGCATCGTTCTTGAACTGGAACCTTGCGAAGTCAATGTTCAGCTGATCAAGATTCATTTGATGCACCCTCTTGGGCTAACGCCGGCTCCGGGAGGAGATTCAGCGGTCCAACCTCCTCCTCAGCCTGAAACGGGTCAACAATGCCCCTGTTGATCTTGACAATCGCCTGCTCCAGCATTGAGCTGCCACCGGTGCCGCGCCAATAGTTGATAGCGAGATGCCGATCGCCCTTGCGAATGAAATCCATGATTTTTTGGTCAGGCACGACGACTTCAGCGACCACTGTGCGCCCAGCAACACCACTCCCAGAACAATGCTCACAACCGAGTCCAGCGACATGGGCATTTGCCATGTCGATCGACCCCATCACGCGCATCTGGTCCTCGTGGGAAAAGTGATCGATGACGTCTCGCAACGGCCGCTTGCAATGAGGACAGAGGACTTTCAAAAGCCTCTGACAAATCATTCCGGTGACTATGGACGGATCCGCCATGATGTTCAACGACACCCCTAAGTCCACCATACGGTCAATGATGGCAAAGGCATTGTTGGCGTGTACGGTTGACCAGACCTGATGGCCGGTCATTGCCGCCCTCACGGCAAGTTGTACTGAGGGCGTGTCGCGCATCTCGCCAATCATGATGATGTTCGGATCAAGCCGCATCGTCGCCTTGATGGCGGCCTGGAACGCATTTGAGCGGTCTTCTTCGGTTTCAGCATTCGCAACCGGCGTCTGCACGATACCTGGCATCGGGTATTCAGGCGGGTCTTCTACCGTGATGATGTGCTTAGAGCCCTTGCATTCCGAGTGGATTGACAGAAGTGTGCGCTGAAGGGTTGTGGACTTGCCCGATCCAGTTGGGCCAGAAATAATGTTGATCCCCGTGGGCCTGCGCTTCATGGAGTCAACCTGGGCCTTTTGGCTTGGTTCATATCCCAGAGCGCAAATATCGGTTGACTTGTCCGTGTCGTTATAGAGCAGGCGAAGCACCATGACATTGCCATCAACCTGGGGTGTCGTTGCCACCCGAATTCCGTCAAGGCCCGGGGGAACCTTGTCTCGCCCAGAAATACGTGCATCTTGACGATTGTTCACGTCAAATGTTGCATCTGCGACGTCGCACATCGACGTGTAAATAGCGGAGCACATGAGGTGTCCCCAAGTCGCAGTGTCTTCTTGCACAAGATGCAAATCGTTGTGAATCCTGAAAAATACCTTCGTGCCACCTTTGTTGAATACACGAATGTGAATATCCGATGCCCGGCGCTCCACGGCCTTTTTAAATACAGTCTTTGCAGCCTTCTGCATCTCGCTTGCTTGCGCGACGAACTCATCCGCGTGCGAATTGTCGTGATGCATCTTCGCAATGACGTCCATCGCTACCTGCTGTACCACCGGAGGCGGAAGACCACTCTTGGCGCACTCGCCCTTTATGCGCTCGGTGTAGCTACGAACCGTCGCGTTGAAGAAGTGATCCTTCGACACCAGAAGCCGACCGTCTTCCCGATCAAAATAGACCAGTTTGTTCAGATCTGACGATGCGGATATAGGCTTTACGGCAGTGGGTGCCATTGATGCCGGTAATTTAGCAAGTGTCAACATAGGTAATCCCGGTCGGTTATCGCTGCATAGGGGGGACTGGAGGAAACTGCCCAAGCTGCCCTGGCAAAGTATTGGTACCAGCCATGGCACTGGATTCCCTCGTGACGGCACTCGAGCCGAAAGCCAGCCGCTGGATGTTCTTCCCCTTCAGGTCAGTGAGCACCACCTCATTGAGCGCGACTGAGGCAACCCTACGGTCGCCGATGACATCGCCTGTCTTGACGCGCTGCACCTGGTTGCCGGGAAACACCAGGACAGCTTCAAGCTGGCCCTTGAGCCCTGCAACAGAGACGACCGAAGGTGAGCCCGCAGCGCTGCCGAGGGGCGACGAGTAGGAGCCGGTGTCAAGAGTTGATAACTCCTTTTGCTTTGCCGCGATCTTCGTCTTGAGTTCCAACTGGCTCAGGCGCGCATTCAGGACCGTCATTTCCTCGGTGATGCGCTGAATTTCTGCAGCACTGGAGGCGCTTATGGATGAGGACGGCAAGGACAAGATAGCTGCTGCTGGCGGGGCCGCTGCAGGAGAAGCTGATTGAGCCTGGGCAGGTGATGCGGGCGCCGAGTTTTGGGCCTGCGCAGTGAACACACAAGCTGAGAAAAGAGATGCAACGAGTAGACGTTTAACGCTGAACATACTGAACCCCCGAAAGTGAATACTGGAATGCGCCAGATACAACGCTGTAAGTGATTTTCTGGATCCGGAGTCCAGGTGAATTGATCAGAGAGGCAACTTCGAAAGGCCCGATGCCAGTTTTGAACTCAATTGGGAGTGCGCTCCACGGCGGCGGCGGAGCGGGCTGGGCCGCTCCTCCCTGCTGGCCGGGAAGCGTTCTAGCGGGTTCGGGCTCGACTGGCGTGTCAATCTTCACGGAAACGCCATACCTCGAAGAAAGATCGATCAACCGAAGCACAGCGTCTTGTTGGTTGGGCAGTTGCTCCGAAAAGTCCTTTGGTCCTGCCACGGTGAACGGAACCGCCACAGATGCGGTAGTCCCATCTGAAGACACTTGCGCTTCCGGACGAGTCAGCTTGAGGTGGCTGATCCACGCATATTGGCTAGAGCGGCTCCAAGTGACCTGTAATCCATTCGAGCTGCACTCCATGGAGCTAAGGCTCCAATTGCCCGCGGTGTATCCGGTTTTGGCAATAGCCTCCTGGCAAGCTGCAGCAAACTCACCCGGAACTGGCAAGGTTGGCCACGGTTTGACCGGCGCAGCGGCCGTAGGTCGTTGGCCGCGCATAATCTCCTCGTTTTGAAGGCGAAGGGCTTCTGCAGCAGCGATCTTTTTCAAGTTCCAGACACGAAAACCATACAAGCCGCCAACGAGCAGGCCGAGAATGAGCAAAGTCGGGAAAAGGTACTTCGTAATGCGAAGGGAGACATCGCTCAATGCCCAGCGGCGATGTTTTTTTAGAGTTACCTCATTGAAGAAGTCTTCAAACCCACGTTCCTGGGAGTTCGGGATGTTCCAGTCACCTGGGCAAATAATGGCATCCCAATTGCCGTATGCGAAGTCTTCAGTGATTTGAACCCGAATTTCGTCACGAGTCCCGACCGAGTCTCCATCAGCCAGGATGACGCCGGCATGCGACATGACACGTAGGTACTGTTCCTTGTCATCCGGAATGGCGATAGCGACCAAAAAATTACGATGGGCGTCGTTCACGCCGACGATGTCGGCGATCAAAGCCGCAGCCGCAATCTGGCCGGATTTGCCGCCATCACTGCGACGGGCAAAGCCGACATGCGGCGACTCGGAACCCCTTAGAACCTTGAAATCGAATGACGACTCATCCGCAATATGCCGGATCTCCTTTGCGCGCGCTCCGCCAGCGCCGTGAACGGGGTGCCAGACGAGGCCGGCAACAAGTTCCAGCTTTTTCTTGCCCAGGTTGAATTCAATGATTCTCATGCTCAGCCTTGTTCGGGTGGATCACTGCGCAAGATTTGGCTGAATCATCACAACGATCATGTTGCGTTTCTTCGAGCCGTTGCGGCTTCCTAGCGCGACGTTGTCGGCAGCGCCGACTCCGTTGGACACCGCAGACAAGTTATCCTGGTCAAAACCTGCAACAACGAGTGTTTCACCCGACAGAAGCTTCACACGTTGGATGAAGTTGCTTGTTGAGATGTCCGGCGCCTGGATGGAACTGGTGCCCGATGAAATCGTGGTCAATTGAAGAAGAGAAGACAAGTCAATCGAGTACTGGAGAAGAATCTCACGGCTATCAATAATGTGTGGAATCAGGGTCATCGAAAACCCTGTCTGAATCGTTCCCGGCGTTAGAGAACTAGTCGACCCGACATTGGCAGTTTGCGTTGTCGAGCTTGATTGCAGATATGAAACTCGCCGGCCGACGTTGACCGGGGAAGGTTGATTGTTCAGTGTTACAAGCGTGGATGAAGTAAGTTCAGTTACACGCCCTTGACTGGACAATGCTGAAATCATTGCGCTCGATCCAGCCCAGCGCGATCCAGAGGTGGCCGGGGCAGAAATCACCAGGTTGCCAGCACCGTTGGCAATGGGGAAGGCCGTTTTCAATGCGATAGAGTACGCATTGGATGCCGTGGCAAGATTCTTGTAGACAGCATCCCAATTAATGCCGTAGTCATCCGAGTCGTCAAGCGCAACCGAGAGCACTCGAACGTTCACGGAAACTTGCCTGTTCAGCGCTTGATTCTGAGTTTTGACGAAATCCGAAACCAGTCCCAAGACGTTGGGGGTGTCGGTAACCGTAATTGTTCCTGTTGCTGGCGAAGCGTAAACACGGCCTCCCGCACTCAGCATCTGCTTGATGCCGTTTTCAAGCGAAGCCCAGACCGATAAGCCTGTGAAGGCCACTCCAGTTGAATTTGCCGAACTTCCTGATTTACCTGAATCTCCCCCACCACCGGCGCCGCCTGGGCCAGCAGCGCCTCCGCCCGACGAATTTGATGACGCCTCGACCGTGCTTGACAAGCGTGTGTCGCCCGGCAGAGCGGCGATTCGAAAAGTCTTCGAATCCATTTGGAAAAACCGCAGGCCAGAGGCTTCCGTTTTCCAGAACACACCGTAATAAGCCGACACCATGTTCATGAATCCCGACAAACTCCCAGAGTAATTCGCGGCAAAGGGAGAGCCGACGGTGATGGGCCCCGTGGGCGCAGAGGAGCCGGCTCCAAGGGCTGACGAGTACCCCGTCGGTGGCAACGGGCCGCCTGGGATGCTTGGGATACCTGGCGATGGCGCACCCGGCATAGGGGAGGCAGAGGCCGACCCAGACGCGGATAGTGCTCGAATATCTGCGCTGACGAAGACCGGCAGACCGGTCAATGACGAGACCGCACCAGCCACTTCATTCAAACTGCCGAAGCGCTGGTTGATCTCGACTTGCACAGTGTCTGCCTTGGCATTGGCATTCGCAGTATCCTGCTCAGACTTATCTAGCTTGCGCAGGGGTACCCAGCTCTGATCTGTATAGCTCACGGGACTTGCTTCCACCGGTGTCTCGCGAGAGGAAATGAGCCGCTGTGCTTCGGCTCTTGTTGCCTCAACTTTGATTTTGATGGCGGCGTTGTCAGCTGGCCCTGTGGCGCAGCCGGCCAACAACGAAGCGGCCACAGCCAGAGTAATTGGGGTGTATTTCATGATCAAAACTCCATGACCCTGACGGTCTTGTTGCCCTTGTAGAAAGTAGCCTTGAGGCGTGACCCGCTGAGGTTCGCGGATTCAATGACGGTCGTTATCGCCTTCACGAAATCGCTGCTGACCGTGACCTTCTGCTCCACATTGAAGTCCGTAGCCTCCCAGATGAGCTGCCATCCGCTTTCCTTGGCCAGCTGCTGCAACTGGGTGGAGATTGCTTTGTCAGCCGTGAGCGATGTAAAGGGGTTTGCCCCAATCACGTCGTCAACTGCCTGCGCACTCTTGACTGGTATGGCTGCCGTTCCTGATGCAGCTGGCACGTAGGGGGCATCAACAGTCTTGACCCCTTGCTGCGCAGTTGCGGACAGCGCCAGGCACATGCCCGCTGCGATGAGCGAAAGATTCATTGATTGCTTCTTCACTTTGTACCCCCGGTAAAACGTACCACTCGATTGCTATACACAGTTGCTTGAATGTCGTACCCCTTGCGCTGCAGCGCTGTCACAACCTTGTCCAGGGCTTCTTTCATTGAAGCGGCCGCGATCACAGCGTCCCCAGTAACAGGAGCGTCCACGGAAGGCGCTGCGTCCCACACCACCTGGAAATTGGTGGCGCCAGCCCAGCGACGAATGGTTCCAGCGATGGTCTTGTCGCCCGCCTTGAAATCGAAGCCCGATGGCGGTACTTCCAGGCTGACAGGTGCCTGAGGTGCGGCTGCCGGCGCCACAGCGACGTCGGATCGCGCATCGGCCCCTTTGCGCAAGATTGCGAGGCCTTGCTCACGAGTCAGGACGCCGGCACGAACCAGGTTTTCAACATTGACTTGAACGTGAGCAGATTTGTCGGTCTGCGCCTCTGTTGGCCGTGCGATCGCTGTAGGCACAACACGCTCGATGCGGATGTCACTGGGCCACAACTTATCCTTTGGCGTGCCCATCACACCGAGCTTCACGGTAATGCGCTCGCCGCTGATGCCCATCTTGACCAATGCGTCACGTAGGTTCTCTGCACGAGCTTTTTCCAGACCTTCTTTCTCGCTTGAATCATCACGACCAACAATCGTGATGGAGGTCGCTCCCTTGACCTGAGCACTCATGTTGCTCAAGGCTCGCTTTGCTTGCGGGCCCAACGCAGCAGTGCCGGTAGCAAAGTACACCTGACGTTCCGAAACTTCGGTTTCGCTTTCCTTCCAGGTGACCCGATCCCCTTTTGCGGGGGTAGCGTAGGAATTTGCTTCGAGCGCATCATTTGACATGAACGAAAGCGTCGGACCCAGCGAAGCGATCAATTTCACATTTGCATTCGCGGGATAGCCGCCACCTGTGTACGCCGTGCGCAACCCGTTCTTGTTTACAGCTTCGATTGCGGGGGCATCGTCTCGGCCAGCACCACCATAAACAACTTGGGCTTGAGCTCGCCCGAGCTGCAGGGTGAATCGTCCAGAAGTTTCCTGGACCCTGATGTAAGGGCCTTCGAAATAGGGAACCAGCAGGCTTACTTTTCCATCCTTGTTATTGAAGATGGCGGGAATTGCCTCACCAGCACGGAACTGGAAATACGTGCTCTTGCCATCATCAAAGACTTGCACTGGTGTTGCGCGCTGCTCGCCACTGGTGAAGTACGTGAAGTCATACTGGCCAACTCGCTGGGCAGCGGATCCAATGACAGACGGAGTCACACCCAGAACCAGAGCGCATAGCCCACTGAGGGCCGCCAATTTCCCGATTTTCATTTCTTGCTCCAGCTATACGGACCTGAGAATTCCATGTCTTTTTTGACTTCCACATTGATGCGCGTACCCTGATCGACAGTGATGGTCGGCGGGATTGTGCGGTTCCTGTCGAGGATGGCTTTGCTCACGTCGACAAGGACCTGCCCCGCCGGTGACACTGAGGTAGTCGATCCACCCACACCGCTGGTCGTTGTCTGTGGCGTGACGCGATCGGCCAACCACGCCGTAAAGAAGCTCGCACTGAACATCTTGAAAAAATGGTTGTTGACATCGCCGGAGATACCCGAAGCTCCAGCAAGATCAGAGCCCTGAGCACCTGGCAAGTCAAAACTCTGCCCATTCGGCATGATCAAGCGGTTGAACGCAAACAGGACACGCTCCTGGCCTGGCTTTACTTCGGAGTTGTAGCGACCAGCCAGTACTGAACCCTTGGGAATCAGCAGGGCTCCATTACCAAGGCTGTCATAGACGTTGGTCACCACATAGGCCGTAATCTCACCCGGCAAATCCGAGTTGATCTGCCGCCCAAGTACAGCTGGAATGACCTTGCCTTGATGGAGTGTGTAAGCCGAGCTGGTAGGGTAGGACTTGATCGTTTCCGAGCTACGTTGACCAGTTCCGGATGCATAGTCATTTACCCACGCTGCATTTCCACTACCGCCGCCTTGGGCCCGGGCTGAAATACCACCTTGAGCACCGCGCAGGTTTCCAAGCATACGGTCCATGGAGGTTTGAACCGTTGCGCTTGGGGCCTGGGTTATTCCTGCGGAGACCAGATCTGGCAATGCGGCGAGCGATCGCTGGGCTACATTTACTCCTGACGCCGGTAGGCCCGTCTGCACTATTGACCCTTGAGCGCCCTGGGCAATCGCTGAAGATGCCTGCGACTCATCAAAGGCAAGTGCTTTTGCACCACGAACTTGAGCCTCAATCTCAAAGTCTTCCCCACCGCGGCCGTTGCCGGTCACGGCGCCGCCATGGGTTCCCGCAGTGGGGGTCCCCTTAGACAGGGCCTTGTCGTAGAACGCTCCATCCTGGTTGTCGCGACGAACTCCAGGAGGCAGAGGACTTTGCGAGTTATGCTGCGCGCCGGCGGCTGTAACTAACGGCTGAACACCCGTCTGTTGAGGCCCTTGTGCAACTGTCTGTGCAGTTTGAGAAGGCTTCACTAGACCCTTTTTGCGATCTTCCTCATCAGCAGCTTGCTTGGCCTTCTTCAGCTCCTCGTCAATGGTAGCTTTCGAACCGGAGTCCTGGGTAGGATCAGTCGACTTCGATTCTGCGTGGGCTACCGATGTCGGTGCAGGCGCTCCCGCGTCGAGCAGCAACGCGCTGACGAACGCAACAGCCACGACCAATGCAGCGATTACACCCAAAGTCGATTTCTTGATGGGAATACCAGGATTGTTCGGCTCCGGGTCAATAATTGACTTGTCCGAAATGCTCATTTGGCGCTGTCCCCACCCATGAAGCCCATAAAGCCACCAGCAGGCTTGACCTTGGTAACCTGCACTTCACTCTTGCCCAGCTTGAGAACGGCGTTTTCGAGCAGACGTTGTGCAACCATGTAGCTGCCATCGACCGTGTAGTTCACCAGGGAATATTCTTGCCCCTCAATCACAGCGAAGAGAGCTGGCAGCTCCTGCACATCCTGTGGCATGCGCAGGTAGGTGAACTTGCCGTCGTCAAAGACCTGTGTGGGTTTGAATGCAGCGTCACCATCGACCTTGTAATTGAAGCGCAAAGAGTCAGGCTTCAACGTGGTGGAAGATCCGCCGGCAGAATTCAGGGGGGGAAGGTTGAATGTTGGCTGGAGTGGGCGAATGCCGCTGCTTTGGACTGGTTCAGGCAATCCACCAGACATGGGCACGTTCGCTTGTGCATCCAGCAAGGCATCTTGTTCCAGTACCAGACTGGATGAGTACATCCAGGACACCCGCTGGTACCACTTCTTGCCGTCCGCCGTTGAGCGCAGCACAAACTGATAGGTGCGCTTGTCAGTGATCACCGTCATCGAAGTCTCGATGCCTTCGAATTTTGGCTTGATGAACAGGTTTTTCCGGTTCTTCGTGGGGGTGAGTTCCCATTGCGCGGTATCACCCGAAGCAACTGACTGCAGCATTTCATCTGTAGCAAACTGCAGATGGGTCACGGCCTTTGGCTTAGCAAGCACCAGAAAGGTGTTGTCTTCGTCGTAGGTAAACTGCACCAGGCGCGTATCGCCTGTCAGAGGGGTTGCGATCAGTTCCGCATGGGATAGACCCACAAAACCAGTTAGCGAAACAGCGGCTACTAGCGCCAAATGCCGAATGATCATCAGTTGGCCCTTTCTTCGGCTTCATTGAAGAAGTTCACATACAAACCAAGCGGGTTGGCCAGCAGGGCTGCCTCTTCACGCGGTGAGTCAAGTTGATAGTGGAGAGTCAGGCGGTAACGCTTGACCTTGCTGTCCTCTGCACTTTGGTTGCCGGTGCGTTCAAGTGTTTTCAGGAAAATGAATGCCACTCCGGTCTGGCTGGCATCAACGGAAGAGACCTGCACCTCACGGACAAGGCCAGCCTCACGTTGCAGCCGGGCGAATACTTGCTCACGTGCCCGGAACTCGGAGAACTGGGCAATTGCTTTACCCCGCGACCGCACGTTTGCGTACTTGAACAGGTCATTGGTGCGCAGTGGGTCAATCGTGTAGACCGCATCTGCCCAACGTGCCAGTTCGGCCTTGACAACCGCAATGTTGGGAGTGATCTTCTGGACCTCAATGGGCTTGTTGACCAGGCCAGAGCCCGAATTCACCTCAATCACATAAGGAGTGACCTCTTTGAGAGGTGTCAACACCATGACGGCTCCTACCGCAGTGATGGCAAGCAACAATGCGACTACCGTAATTGCAAAGAGCCTGCCCGAGTTAACCATGGCTGACCCGTAAATCTCAGCGAATTTGTTGGCACCGTCCTCATAGGCGGAAGTCGGTGTATTGGGCAGGCGGCGGATGTCATCACCCACGATGCTCGCCGGCTGATTTTTTGATTTACCTGAAAATAATCCCATGCGACTTTCCCTGCAGTAGTGCGCTAATCGTAGGTCTGCGGTCCGCTTTTTTTCCCCGCCCAACACACATGAAACAGTGCATTGCTCCTGTGTTTTGCCAACAGGACCATTTGCGGCTGTGGTACGGAGGCAAAAAAAAACCCGCTAATGCGGGCTTTATTGGTACGGGCGTAGCTGGAGCTAAAAAATCACTCTCAAAAGTGACTTGCCAAACCGATAGAGACCCATACCCAATCCAACCAAGGCAATCGTCATCAGGTAGGGGTGCTCATAGGAATACTTCATGACGGCGATCTCTGTAGCAAGCCATGGCTGGGCATTCTTGAGCTTGGCGATTTCGGCGTTCAGGAGCGCCCTAGCCCACTCTTCATTCTCCTGGTCCAGAGCTGCTTGGAGCTTCCCGATCCGCTCTTTCGGAGGCAATGGCTGTTGCTCCGCCATCCACGAATTGAGCTTCGCAACCGCATTGGAATCAACAATGCCGTCCTGAGCCTCACCGCCACCACCTTGAAGTGGATCCAGTCCCAACGATGGATCCATGGCCGCCCATGCAGTCCCAAGCGCCAGTCGCTGTTGATCAGGCAAGGCAAGGATCTGATTCAACAGGGCCAAGACCTCTGAGTTCTGAGCAGTTGGAGGGGTTTTGGGGTCAGTTGCGGTTGACGTCATTGATCAGAATTCCAATATTGAAGGGGTATGAGTCGAGGGCAGGCATTGCTGATGTTTCAATCCAGAGCGAGCAGTGAGGGTTCTTTGGCCTGCGTGGATTTGGCAACCCCGGTGCCCGATTTAGCAGAGGCGCAGGCCGACATGGCAACTGGTTTTGCCCTGGGGCCGTTGACCACGCCCCATTTGAGAAGGACATTCCAGACCAGACCCGTGTAACGCTGGTTAAAGCACGGGGTAGCCGAGTGATAGGCGCCAACGGCAAACCACGTGTTCCCATAGGCATTGATCTGCTTTTTCAGGTGCCACGCTGCAACGTAGCTTGAAATGCAACCATTCATCAAATCGCGTTGCGCAATGCCATACTTACCCAGCTCTTTGAAGTGCATGGAGTTAATCTGTGCGATCCCAACATCTACCGTGCCATTATTGTTTTTATTTAAAGCATTGGGGTTGAAGCTGGATTCCACTTGGATGATGGCGCGAAGGACCCAAGGGCTCACCGAATGATAGGTAGCCGCCTGGGTTACACAGTCATCAGGTTGTCTCGGGCCTTGCGCTACTGCCACGTCGCGAAAGGCATCCTGTGCGAACGCCGACTGTGTGGCGCCGATGGAAAGAAAGGCCGCCACCGAAGTGGCGAGTACCCTAGAGATACCAAATTTCAGCACGCAGCCCCCAAAACCATCGCTACACCTCTCTGCACATCGGCAGCACCAACTTCAATGAAATCGTCGTTCGACTGAGAGATCGCACGGTTGACCGCGTACTGCAACACAGCCTCAGCGTTAGCAATGCTCTCATCACCCAACATGGATGCAATAGCCGGGGCATCCAAACCAGACTTCAAACCAATCTTGCGGTTTGCGAACCACTGTTCGATATGTGCGGTCAACTGGTCCTCATCTGGACGCACAAATTCAACCTTCTCTGTGAAGCGCCCTCCACGCAGCAGAGCGGAATCAATCTGCTCCGGATTGTTGGTAGCAGCCACCCACACCACGTCGCGCACACGGTCATTCACGCCATCCATGATGGTCAAGAGTTTGTTGGTGGCTTCCGAATTGCGGGATGCTTCACGGGAAATCAGCAAATCATCTGCCTCGTCCACAAAGATGATGCAAGGCCGCAAGTCCTTGGCCTGCGCGTAGAGCTTGTCCAGGGCCTTGGGGTCACGCACCAGATCGGGACCAGTCTTGATCAGGAAAGCCCACTGAACTTCCTTCGCCAGAGCCTTGCAAGCGGCGGTCTTACCCGTACCAGGAGGGCCGAAGAACAGAACGCCAGAGGGCAATGAGCCACCGAGGCGTTCAATGCGCTGTGGGTCTTTCAGGCGGCTTGCAAGCAGCGTCAGGGCCTCCCGTGTCACCTCGGGCAGCACCATGTCAGCCATGGCCTTGACGTTCTCAGGCGTGGCACCCTTACGGCCCTGCAGCCGGCGCAAAGCGGCCATGAAGTCGTCAAACTCCAACTCACCCTTGAAGGCCCCTTGCTCACGTGCTTCTGCCACGTAGGAAGGCATTTCCTCAGTCACGGCAAGGATTCGCTTCACGGAAAAGCCATTCCAACGTTGAGAGACGCTTTTGATAGTCGCCTGGCTCACACGCAAAGTGGGTGCGTTGGTATTCAAACCAGCGGTCAGCAGGCCAATGCGCGCTTCCTCATCCGGCGGGGTGATTTCGACCTTGAAGTCAAACCGTCCTTCACGAATGGCGGCACCGTCAAGACGATCCACGTAGTTCGTTGCAGCCACGACCACCACACGATGCTTGCGAATTTCGATCAGCAGTGTCAGAAGAGAATTGGTGACATCGCTGTCTTCCTTGGTCTGGGCGCTAGCCGTTGACCTATCAGGCAAGAAGCTGTCGATTTCATCAATGAAGAAGAGGCAGGGCTGTGATCGAATCGCCTGCTCAAAAGCGGCCTTCACTTTTTCAGTGCGTTCACCTACCCAGCGACTGGCCACATCCGAGTGGGTGAGTGTCAGCAATGGGAGCTTCAGTTCACCGGCAAGCGCTTCCGCCATGGCCGTTTTGCCATTGCCGGGTTCACCGTCCATCAAGATCCCGTTACGGGCCTTGCCCTGGCCACCCTTAGGAGCATCCACGATGGCGCGGCCAGCCTCCAACAATCGACGCTTGATCGCTGTGTTGCCATGAATGTCCTTGAATGTGATCTTGGCGACTTCCTTGCGGGCGACGTTCGAGTGCTGTGCTTGCTCGGAGGAATCGCCGTATTGCGCACGTGCGCGCTCGGCAATTGCGAAACCGTAGAGCCAACCTGTTTTGATGATGACCCAGCTCAGGAATGTCATGGCGCCTAGTGCCGCCACCAGTACATAGTTGGTTGCCGCAACTTTGGTGCCAAAGGCACCCCACAAGGCGAAGAAGACGGTGTAAGGCGTCATGACAGCGGGCACAAAAGCACGAAGACTGTCACTGGTCAATGCTGGCTCATAGGGAAGTGCGCCGTTTGCATCTGCACTTCGCTTACACATCCAGATGCGCGCCACATGAAGCAGCAGTTGGTAGGCAATCAAGCCCAGCAACACACCAGCTTCCGGGGTGAAGTTACCGAGGACTTGGAAGCTCAGCGGGGCGCCCTTCTTGCTCATCCACGCACCGAACATCACCATGGCGGACAGGACGGCAATGGCTGCTGGCAATACACCAAACAGCCAAAAGCCCACTGTTTGCAGAAGGCGGCTCAGATAATGTGATCTAGCTTTCATATGAGAATCCCGTGTCTATTTGCAATCAAATTAGCACGGTATTGTCCTCTGTCAACAGCTTGCCGCCCTGCTCATGTCAATCCCGCCAATTGGCCTTTTTGGCGGCGGCGGCCGCCTGTGGAGCACCTGCCTTAGCCACCGCGTGACCACGAAGATAGGCTGTAGAAGCGCGTTGGCTTCCATATTGGCGGCCACCAGTCGAGAAACCACCGGCCGCATCCTTAGCACCCTGACGGGCAGCACGAGCCTCGCCAATGCCCTTGTCGTATCCATAGCGACCACCGGCGCTGGTAGCACTGGTGCCAGCTTTCGCGCCCAGAGTCTGCGAAACACCTTTCAAGCCGCTGAAGCCTGCCCCGCCGGCGCTTCCGGCCAGCAAGCCACTCGAAATGCTGGGCACCTGGGCCATCAGCAACCCTGCAAGGACGGACAGGAGCAGGATAGTGGCGAACAAAACGATGTCGCCGGTGAAGGTGTCATAGGTTCCGGCCGCTGAATCGGCATCTATCTTCTGTGCAACCAGCACCATCGAACTCATCAGCCCGGAAGTAAGGCTTAGCATGAACGCACCCACCAGCTTCATCATGGAAGCACCCAGCAGAAACCTTAGCCACGAATCAAAGAGCCAGGCGGTGGGCTTGAAGATCAGGAATGGCACCATGACTGGTGCAAGAGCAATCACCAATTTGATGCTCACCATAGCCATCACAGCCGTTGCCATGTAGATGCACATCGCTATAACAATGATGAAACTGGTAACAAGCTTCATGATCGTGGCAAACACCCAGATGGGAACGGAGGCAATGGCGCCAGCAATGTTGCTCCAGCCACCTTCGGTGCGCTGAGGAGTTCTGGCAACACTCACAACAGCGTTGAATGTAGTGGTCACAGCAGAACCGATAACGCCCTGAACGCTAGAGGTATCAATTGCTTGTCCCCCAGCTGCGCCGGTGATTGCCCCTGCAATCTGGTCCATGGTGACTGCAATTTGGTTACCTGCACTGCCTGGGCCAGGAGTGGTGAAAGCCGTGACCACACCAGCAGTGATCAGAATGGGAATCCACTCGCCAAGCAGCTCGCCAATACCCTTGCCGGCAACCATGGTCTTGAGACCAGTCCAAAACAGCCCGATTGCCAATCCAACACCAAGAATGATGTCGCGCGCACCCATGAGGGTTGTTGACCCTGTGAGTCCGTTCAGCTTATCGTCCATGGACTTCGCGATCATGGAGGCCACGTCTGTGGAATTCATCCCTATGCTGTTAACTGCCGGCGGTCCTGACACAACGCTTTCTGGAGTACCGGCAGTATTGTTCTGCGCCACGGCCATCAAACTGGACATCATCAACACGAAGATGATGGCGCCAAACGTCACCTTTTGAGCCTTCGCCGTGGCAATGGCATTGCTAAGGAACCTGCGTGCGACACGCATCAAGCCCCCAACGGCATCCGCGAAAATTCTTCGGCCGGTATCCTCAGAGGTCACTGTGTACATGTGAGGCCCTAAATTAATTGGATTTTGGAGCGATAAACTCAAGCTGGCGCTTCCGTAACGCATCTTGGTAGTCCCTGCGGTACTTCTCAACGCGGTTACTGTTTTCAGCATCCACATTGCGATCCATGTTGTTGTTGCGATTGGCAGCGCTGCTTTCCACCAGCAGCTCAATCATCTTGGTGTTCTGGTAGGCGATCTTGTTCATCGTCCTGTGCATGTTTTGGATCGATTCGTTCATCCCCTGGGACTTTGGTATGTCTGCCTCAGCCTGGCGCAGCTGCTCAATGTCCCTGTTCACATCCTGCATGATCTGCTCATCACGCTTTGCACGCTCCAGTGCCGCGCCATTGCGGCCCTCACGAAGTTTCGCCTCGGCGTCCAGCTGTTCTTTCAGAGTACGGCCAGCAACTTTCGCAGTGGTGTACCGCTGGCCCCAGGCGTCCAGCTGGTTGTTCATGCTGCCTGATGTACGGTTGATTTGGTCACGATAGCTGGCCAACTGCTGGTACGAGGTATTGAGGATGTTCACCTGGGCATTGAGCTTCATGGGGTCCATGCCAGCCGTGTTGATGAGCTGGTTCCGGTACTGCTCAATCTGCACCATGTACTGGTTAACCGTGGTCACCGCTGTCTGTGCACCGTCCACGCCCATCTTCAACAGTTCCGCATTGTTCATCAGCTGGGTAATTTCCGTAGAACCACCAAAGCCGGCAACCGTGCCCGCGTGTACCAATGGAATGGAACTCACGGCTCCAATAGCAACCGCGAGTGCGATAAATTTAGACTTGAACATGAAGCACCTCCCTTACAAAATTAAGTTCCCAATCGAGGCCGCCCTTGGCAGCTGCTGCAAGAACAGCAGAGCGCATAGAAGGCTGGGTTGTTGCCTCATTGATGGCAATGAGCAAAGGCGGCATTTGCGTGCTAACCAGGCGGGTAACCGATGGTTTGACGATCAAGTAATCCCGCTTGGGGATGGCACGGGATAGCAAATCAAGTTGGTTGTCATTTATGCCGAACACATCCTTGTACAGATCCGCTTGCTGATGCACTGAGTTCTTCACGGCGGGCAGCAGAATCTGTGTCGGAATATTGGTGACAATTCCCTCCAGGTTTTCAAGACGTGCGATTTCACCCAAGGACTGGGTAGCAAAGACAATAAATGCGCGTTTGCTTCGGAATGTGCGCAGCCAGGTCTCGAACTTCTCGACGAAAGCCTTGTTGGCCAGCATGTACCAAGCTTCTTCGATGTAGATCAGGGTGGGCGTAGCTCCATCAAGCCGGCGCTCGATGTTGTAGAACGCATAGTCCATGAAGGGACTTGCCAGTTGAGGCGTTTTCAGGATGCCTTCAACCTCCATACCGACGATCTGGGTCAGCTGGAAGTGATCTTCATCGTTGTCGAAATAGGACGCATACGGCCCTGAGCCGATTTCATCATCATCGGTCCGGTCGACATAGGGCGATAGTTTTGCGGCCAAATCTTGGTCGGCACCAGCGATCAGTGCGTACAGGGCCGAGAGGCGCCATGTGGAAGGTGGGGACCGACGAAGCCCTTGAATGGCTGTGTAAATTACCTGGCTCTCATTCGAAGAGATCGTGTTTCCGCCGGCACCAATGAGCACTTCAACCCACTGGCGAAGTTGCATATCGTCATTGGCGAGTAACATGGTTTTTACCGGGTTCATCCCGATTGTCTTGCCACCTTTTCCACCCATATCGATGTGCTTACCGCCCAGCAGCACAGTGGCCATCATCAACGAGTATTTCATGTCGAAGATGAATGTCTGCCCAGGGTTGTACTTCTGGAACATCGAGATCAGGAGTGTCATCAGCGATGTTTTACCTGCCCCGGTACCTCCAATGACCGCGGTATGACCTACATCGGTCTCGTGATTGTTGAAGTCATAGGTGACACCGTAGGGCGTCAAGAACCTGGCCAAAGCGGGCACGTCATGACCGATAAGCCGCGAGAACAGGGGATGCGTAGGTTCACCCTTGGAAATCGTACGAATCGGTGCCAGATCGGCCAGATTTGCCGTTGAAGCCAGCTTCCAACGAAGAATTGCATCTGCATTGCCTGGCATGGTTGCCAAGAACGCTGACATCAGACCCTGGCGCTCGCGCAGGATGGTGAAGCCGTTAGCCCGCAAATTGCTGGCCATCAGGTCTGCCGCATTCTCGGCTTCCTTCTGCGTTGTGCCGAGGGCAAGGATCGTCATGTTGTAGTAGCCGTAGCTCACATCAGAAGCTGTGAGTTCAACCAGAGCATCCTGTGCATCCTGGGCCAGTTGCAGGTTACCGGTGTTGACCTTTTCCGATTCGGAGTCGGTCATGCGTTCAAAGACTCGCGTCAGAACCGACTTCACCTCCGAGCGATAGAACATTTCCGCATCCTGAATGGCTTTTTCGGCCACGGTGCGGTCAATGAAGCGGTAGCACTGTACCAGGACATACTCGCAATCCACCGCCATGAGGGAATCCATGTAGCCGCTATACGCCTCTTGTGGCGTGCCGGTGGTGGACAGAGCAGCAACATATGCGCTTTTCGTCGGCCCTTTGAACTCGAACTGATCTTGGCGGCGGATCAGCGTGTCGGATGCCAACGCAGTATTCAGATAGGCACCACCTTTCGGCAAACGAACAGGCCCAGGAGGTGAAGCCAAGTTGGCCCGGGAATACAGGTCACCCAGGAATTCTTCACCCTCCAGCCGCTTGAACCCCAGGTTTGTCTCGACTATCCCCGAGAAGGCTCCCAGCAGCTTTTCAAACTCGGTGGTCATGTCGGCCAGCTGCCCCCGGACCTTCGCAATCGCGCCCTTGTCGGAGAGTCGGCGCTTGATCAGTCCACCCAATGCGGCGAGCACCTTGCCATCATTTTCCTCCAGTTCGGCGCGCAAGGCTTCAAAGAAGGCCTCGCTGGAGTTTGGAAAGTTGAACCCGAGGTAGATCCGCTGGGTCAACCGTGCATTGCGTTGCTTGGAAATGGACTTTTCCCACTGCTCGTCAATCGCACGGGCAATAGGGCTGGAGAAGTCCCCTTTCGGGTATCCAGAGACAAACCGGCGCTCCTGCACCGTCCACATGGTGATTCTGTCCGTCAGCGTGCGCAGGGCCGTTTGAAGCTGGTTGATCTTCTGATCGGATTCGAAGTCCTGCCGCCCCTCGACATCCGAGCCCTCAAAGGTGTAGCCCGCAAGCAGCGAGCCATCCTGGCAAATTACCAGCCCGGGAGCTACTTGGGCGAACCAAGGTAGCAGTTCAGCAAAGGAACGAGCCGCTTTACGCGGCTTGTTGAAAAGGTCTTCAAATGCAATCATTATTTGGCCAATCAGAGCGGTAGGTCTTTACCCCAGCCTTTGGGCCGGGACTTGTAATCGCTAAGGCGCGGCGTTGCGTCGTAGACATGGTCCTCATTGAGGTACTTGAAGAAGACCTCAATGAACTGCCCATCACGTTTGGTAAGCCACTTGGCGAGCAGGTACAGGATGACGATGATTGGGACACCCCAATAGCTGCGAGCGACCAGACAGAAGGAGCTGGCGAAGACCAACCCCCCGAAGCTGGCCTTCTCGATTCCCATGATCAGCCGCGATCGCTGCAACGACTGATGAAAGGCCGAGGAACGCGATGCCATTTAGGACAAGCAGGATTGCATTGCGGGCATGGCTTGGAAGTACGACGAATTAGCCAGTACACCGCCCAGACCGATGATGATGCCGAACACCACACACACGGAAATAATGCGACTCCAGTCCATCTTGGAAATCATCCCGATCACCAGCGTAGCGATCACGACGACAACGAAGATCAGAATCGCCAATGGTCCCTTCATCCACTTCACCACGGAGCAGCCAAACTGCGTGATGAATGGAATGTCGAAGTTTTGGGCCATGGCATCAATGGGCATGACAGCGAGCAGGGCCGCTACCAGGGTGGCAGTCAAAACCGTCTTCAGGTTCTGGCCGCCCGACTGGTTCTGGCGCAGCGCGGTAATTTTGGATTTGATGGTTTGGATCATGAGAGCTCTCCTAGGGTAAAAAAACAAAATGGGGAATCAAAACTTTTCGAGGACGTACTCACCCTTCACGCGGTCGTAGTCGAGTACACGGCACACCTCGGTTACCTTGCGAGTTGCTCCATCGCGTTTGATGAAAAACAGCCACTGAACGCTGTCCGCGATGGCCACCTTTAATGCCTCATGAGGAACGCCCATGTTTGACATGAGGAGCAGGTTTTCCAGGCGGCCAAGGCCGCGGGCGGCACTGTTGGCATGGATGGTTGCCGCAGACCCTGGGTGGCCTGTGTTTGCCGCATCCATCCAGTCATAGGCTTCTGGTCCGCGCAGCTCGCCGACGATCACGCGTTTGGGTGCGTAGCGCATGGCTGTGCGCACTGCTTTACGGGGGGTCATCCCCTGTTCGTCGTCACATTCAACGAGAACCTTGTTGGGGGAAACGATCTGCAGTTCGTGAACTGTTTCAATGACAAACAGACGCTCGTCAGGCGGAACCATGCTCAAGGCCGTATTCATCATCGTGGTCTTGCCCGAGCCAGTTCCACCAACGATCAGGAAGTTTTCCTTGTTGAGGATTGCCTGCTTGAGCAGATCCGCATACTCCTGAGAGATCACACCACTGCTGATGTACTCTTCGATGCTGAATACGCGGGAGGCATGGCGCCGAATACACATGGTCGGGCCATTGACTGCCACGGGGGGAAGGATCGCCTCGACCCGGAACCCGGGGAGTCTCGCAGACAAGACACGCTGCTTGTTCTTTTCGCCAACTTCCTTTTCCATCAGGCCGGCGATCAGGCTAATGGCGGCACGAATGTTTGGAGCGGCCAGCTTGACCTTGAGCTTGATGGTTTTGCCGTGCTTTTCGATGAACACGTCATCTGGCCCATTGATCATGATTTCGCTGATTTCAGCGTCATCAAAATGGGTTCTCAGAACGGCCAGCGTATCCATAAGCTGCGCCAGAACCCGTTGGGTGTGACCAAGTCGGATGGCCTCTTGGGCTTTTGCGGCTGATGGAGGCTCTTCGATATGCATGCTTGGAATTCTCCAAGCTCAGTCCATATTTTTTGCCCGGACAATGGCGCTAAAACGATGCATAGAGCCATTGGCGCACAGCCAACGGCTCTTTAAATTGCATCACCGGCCGAACAATGGCTGCATGTTGGACACCAGCAGTGACAGAGGCAAAGCAACAATCAGCGCCCAAAGCGGTGCCAGCAGGGGTGATAGGCTGAAAGGAATGACCAGGTATACCAGGGGCAGCGCCAGCAATGGGATCACAAACATCCCGGCCACAGTGAAGGTTGCGGGACGGATCGCACCAAACTCGGCTCGCTTGATGCGCCTCTGCATGAACCCATCAAATACCGAAGCACCCAACATTGGGGCCAGAACGACAAGCCAGATCAGGACGATAGCCAGCCTCATTGCGACCACGAATGCCTGGAGTATCAGACCCTGCAGGTAGCTGTTGTAAACCGAGGACATCAACTCTCCCCCAGGTCCAGCCACCCGCTTCGATAAGGCCACCTCTTCCTTGGTGTGCTTGGCAGTCTTTGCCGTCTGAGCAACCATGCCCAATGGCGTGTCTTGAAAGGTGGCGTTCGCAAACGAAACGACAAAGTCGCCCACGCGGGCTCCCAGTGCCTCACGTGTCTGATGAACTTCGTCCCCCACAAAGGCCTCCATGCTGGACCCACTTCTCATCAGTGGCGCGATGAAAAATCCCAGGAACACCACTGCCAACCAAAACCCAAGGTGCTGACTGTTCTTCATGTCTTACCCCCGCGGTGCGTACATTTCCAGGTATCCCGCATCCACGGGATCGGTGATGCGGGCCACCAAATGCGTGCGTAGTCCAGCCGTAACCTCTTCGGCCGGCTCCTCTTCTACCAACACAGCCTCGATGCGCTCGATCGCGTTGGCTTTCACCCAGGCGCTCAACGGCTGGGAAAAATACTTCCAAACGATTCGCTGACCTTGCTTGTTGTAGCCATGAACGGCGATGCGCGCCACGTCGGGAACGCAACTGGCCAGCCAGAACAGGTAAATGCCGACCACTCGACCGTGGTAGTTTTCCCCACGCTGGACGGCGAGGTCGACCTTGGTCACCGCTTTTTCGATGGCTTCGCTCCAAAGAGACCTGCCATCAGGTGCTGGCCACAGAGGCGTCAGGTAGCCACCCAACTTCTCGGTTGCAACCCGAAGGTTCGGTTGGTGCGTCCAAATCGACAAAGCGATACTCTCGTACGGCTTATTTCGGATAATCTCGTTCAGCCATGCGTTGGGGGTCTTGGGAGCAAGCGAATTGATAGGCCAAACAGCCGCACCACCGTCGGTGGGCGATCTGTCTTGTCGTGCTTTGGAACCGATGTTTGTTACTGACGTCATGTAATTAGGTAGGCCTGTTGTTCTGCACGATGACGGGGATACGGCCCTTAATGAGCTCGCCGCGGTTAAAGAATCCGATGTAGTGCAGATCCTGCAGCTGCGGTAACAAACTCCTCGGGAAAATCTCCACCGTCTTTTCTGAAATGGATTCGCTTTGATTGGCGCTGAATTCCAGCCCCACATCCTCGGTTTTCGAACCCATGCCAGTGGACTGACTCTTGACGATGATTGAAGTCTCACCCAGCTTGTCGATGATCAGGTTCATCGTGTCCGGATCCTGAGTTGCACCTACGATCAGGTTGTTCATGTTGCCGATGAAGGTACGCGCACGGGCGGTATTGCCACCGAACTTGTCTACCAGGTCGGAGAATGTTTGTCCTAGTGCCCAAATGAAGAACCCAGCCCCACGGCCCTTGTTCGCCTGTTGGATCATTGGTTCACAGGCCGCATCGCGCCATTCGTCCACTACGACGTGGACACGTCGGGGTTGCGAACCGTCATCCTTGGACGCAACACCATGGTTGTAAATCTCGGCCGCCACCGATGAAAGCTCGGCCAAAGCCATCGTTGACATGGCCTTTCCAACGGATTCGTCGGCCAGCGTGTCTGTCCCCATGTAGAAGATATGATTCCCTTCGACCAGGCGCTTTCCGTCCATGATGGGACGTGTGTCGTTGATGTCCTCATAGTCTGGCGACAAGAGCCCACGGAGATCGTCCGTAGTCAACTTGGTAAGCAACGGCGTGATGCTGACGATCATCTTGCCGAACCATTCCTTGTTAGCTTCCAGAATGGCAACCAAACCACGGACCTCTTCGGGCTTGGCTGGCAGACCTTTCGACGTCGCCTCGTCATGGCTTTCCGGCACTTCGGAAAGGAAGACTTTGATCATGGCACTCAGCTCCGGGGAATTGGTCTCTACTGCGTTTTTGCTGACAGGGCGCTTGCCGGCGGCATTCGACGCGTTGATTTCCTTCTCAATTGACTCCAACAGCTGCGGGCACTCTTCCTTAAAGAATTTCCGCAGAGCTTGCTCGGTGAGCTTTTCGACAGATACCCGTGACTCCATCGACGTTTTCAAGTTGTAGAGGCTCACTCGGCGACCGATGTACTTCATTCCGTTGGTAATCCGGTGGACGGCCATCCAGCAGAATTCCTTGAAGTTGTCACTCTCCTGGGAACCCAGGACCATAGTGATACGCGAAGCCACCTGAGACACCTGATCCCAGTTCTTCACCAGGTCGAGCCTGACGGACTCGGAGGCAAAGGCCGGGTGAAGCATCAGAAACCGCTCGGGGTGGCCTGCGAGCACGGCGGCCTGTCGGCAGATTTCGCGCAAGTCACGATCCCCTTTCGGGTCAATCACGATCACGCAATCGCCCCTCAAGGCCAGCTGGAAGATCACCAGTGCCGCCAGACGTGTTTTGATGGCACCTGTCGTAGCAATGATTGCGCAATGGCCCTTCAGCGATTCAAAGGGCAACAGGACGTCGCTCTCCTTCATATCCAAGCCATGAACCCACGGCAGGCCTTTGGCCTTGCGTGGATCTTTGGTCTTGCCCATCCACTTGAGCCACCATTGTGGTGGATACACATCGTCAAGATCCCGCTTGAGAACCTCGTATGCGCGCTGGGTGTGACGAGGCTCCCAGCGGTAGCCCCAGCCCAGCCAAAGGTTTTCACCGAGCTTCGGCATCGCTTTTTGGAGGTCCGTGGTCTTCATGATCACCACTTCCTTGCCCGAAAGAGACAGCTTGTATTTAAGCAAACGCTGGGCTCCGAACATGCGCCACGACGCCATGGCCACAGCAAGACCAGCGGATGCAAGTAGAGTGCCGCGTGGTGCGTTGACAAGGACAGCACAGATCAACATCCAGATAGCGGCTATCCCCCACCCAATCGCAGCCCGCGCTTCGAATGCCGGGCGCAACAGTTGTTCAAATCGATTTTCAGCCATTAGAGCCCCAACTTCTTGCAACCGTAACGGGATATAACGATCGCCTCTTTGGCCTTGGAGCCTTCGGGAATCGCCACCTTATGGACCTTCAGACCTGGACGATCGGGGGGTGCGTAAATCAAGCCTGCAGATGCCATTTCGTTTGCCCAGTCCGGGATGCTGCGCATGAGTGTTCCCAGGAAATCGATGCTGATAGCAGCCCCGTTGTCAGTCAGGCGCATGGTGGTACTCTGCTCACCGCGCTCCCGCCATGCCTTTATGACCTTGCCAAGCAACTCAATGGTCAGAGTGGTCTTGATTTCCTTGCGGATTTCCTCGGGAACGAGATCACTGAACTTCACTTCTGCGGCCTCTTTGATCCTTCCGCTCTGTCCAGGCAGTGGCGCCGTAGCAAGTGCTGGCGGTTGAATAGGCGCGGTTGCTACCTCTGTAACGGCAACAGGTTCGACAGGTGCGCTGTCCGCCGACAAATCGGCCCCGTCGGTGCTCGAAACGTCATTGCGAACCTCCGTGGATGCGATGAGTTCACCAGTCTCCGGATCCACCGTTGCATTCGCAGGAGAAGTGGACACCGCTGGTGTATCGACCTCAAGGTTTGCCTGAGCAGGCTTGGCCTTCTTCTCTACCGCTTTAGCCTCTGCCTTTGCAAGAGGGTCACGATCCAGAACACCACTCAACGTCTTGGGCGCTGCCCGCTGGTAATCGGAGGCCTCATACGTTTCGATGACTGTGGTCGGCTTCTTTAACTTGTATGACTGGAGGACGTTGCCCTCCTTATCTACGACCTCAGTCATCCCCATATCGTTTCCGTACGAGGTTTCAAAAACACCATCTTGCTTGAGCAACTCAGCCAGAGTAGCCGCGGATGACGGCCATCCATCGCGTCCTTCGCGAGCGCCTTGCCGCACAATCTCTTCCCCCGCATCCGGCCAAATCAAGTAGACGCCGGTGCTATCCACGATTAGGGGACCGTCATTGGGCTTCCACTTGCCGTCGTTAACAAGTGACCGCATCGACCCCACCAGGTAGGGCGTCAGGTGTGTGCCAACAGTCAACCGCCCGTAGGCTTGGGGCCGGCGCGCCTCCTCGCGCTGCTGCACCTTGCCCCACATCGTTACAACAACATCCTTGGCGATTCGTGAGGTTGTCTCACTACCTCCCACCAGTTCGAAAAGGGTACGTGTCAGATCTGGGGAGCCTTCTTCCAACCAGCCCAGATTCTCGGGCCCGACAATTTTGTGCAGGATGGAAGCGGTGTATGGCGATGGGCCGAGCAGCTTGTTCTGTTCGAGCTTTGACTCATCCGACCAATTCACATAGACGCGGTCGATCTTGGCGCCCTGGGCCCAGGTGGTGATGTCGTGCATGTGCTTGGGCCATGACTCCCCCCCCTTGGTTGAAACCACCATGCGGACCAAAGGTATACCTATGGGGTGAAGCAAACCTGCCAGAAAACAGATGTATCGCCAGCGAGGCTCCAATTTGTGTCGCACCTCGACCGTTGCTGCGCCCGTAAAAATGCGCCCATCCGATGCCTGAAAGCACAAGAATGCCATTTCCAGGGACGCTCGCAACAAGCCACCCTCACCCGAGAACAATGAAGAGGATGAAGCCGGCAGCGCATTGATCTGGTTTGCCAAATTCGTGATGGGTGTCAGGAATCGGACATCGAATTTGTCCACGTCTGCGGCGGCATGGAGACGGATGCGGGAAATCAAACTCTCATTCCCAGCTAGCAGCTCCGCAACCCTACGCAGCGGCAGACCTTGATCGTCCGGAGGATAGATGTTTTGCATGGCCACTGCTGGTGCAGCGGCCGCCGGCCGCGCAGATTTTGAGCTCGGAGGTGCGGCCAGAAGCTCTGGTTTGTTTGGTTTTAGTAGAGCGGACAGCCATTTCATTCCCATTTAATGATTGTCTCGATTCAGACTTCTCGCTGTGTACGCTCTACGTACGCTTTTTGGTGTGTTGGCCGTTTTAATCGTTCTTTGGACGCGCACACTCATTCCCCGGAATCGACAATCTCTATACAGTTTGATCCTTGGACAATGTGGCAGCCCAAAGAAAAACGCCCTGGAGAGGGCGTTAACAATTTCAATATTGGGTCAGCTCATCAAGCTGGATCACGTGCACTTCCAGTCAACAAGTGGCTGCGGACAGGGGTCGCTCTGGTCTTTTTGGCGTTGAGCATCACTTCCAGTTTCTGCTTGGCTGCTTTCACGTCGTGCTGATGGACAGCGCAGACTGGGCAGGAGTGACGGACATAGGAGCCAACCGGCCAGACATAGGATGTACTGCAGTCCTTGCAGGTATGCATGGGGACTTCGTGGTTCTTGATCCCCTCAATTAGGACAATGTAGGTTTCAAAACTGATGCTTGCGTCTTCTTGACGTTCATACATGTCGCTGCAGTAGCGCAAGTAGGTTTCCATGCGCTTGTCGAGTGCAGTACCTAGGTTTGTGTCAAACGTGGCCAGCGATCCGGGGCCATTAGCTCCAAAGTGCAGTCCAAGCAAGTAGGCCGCATCATATTTGTCCGCCATCTTTGAAAGGAACCCCTTGGCGGTGTATGTCTGGCCGCTTCCGCGTGGGCGCTGAATTTCTACGCCCATTTCCTCCAAGCGCTTGTCGATTGCAGCCTTGATCCGCTGGGGACGAATGTCGGTACCGGTTAGGTCTTTGATCAGTTGGGTACGCTGGGTCAGGCGAATCAGTACATCGAAACGATCTTCCCACCGTGGATCATCAAACAGGTTGATCCTTGACTTTGACGCCGATGCCTTACCAGCAGTCACTTCTTTGGCCGTTGCTTGCTTTACTGAGCGCATGAGTTTGATAACTTCCGTTTTCCTTGAATGCTGTCGCAGACCTTGACCTACATTGCCCGTTTTCTGCGTGCGGTACCTGCCAAGACTGTTCGTTCACGGAAGGTCATAGGAGTGGTAGCGGCAATCAAGAAATATTCATCGGCTACGGTTGGCAGAAGAACCACCGCGGGGTCAGTAGCGATCACATGTAGCTCACGTGGGCTGTGACGACTGATCAAACTGGCCTGCGCGGATGGCAGGTCGAAAAGCATCGCGGCTTGGGTGGGAGAGGTGCGTAGGCTGTCCAGGCGAGAAATCAAAGCCATGAAGACCTCCTCAATGGCCTCTGCCTGGAACGCATCTTTTGGCCTGTGAGATTCAAAAGCATCGTTCTGCGCAGCGATAGGGGGGCGGATGGAAAACAGTGGTAGGCCGCAGTCAGCGAGTTCGTGGACCTGCTCCTCGTTCAGGACAGAAAGCACCTCCAGAAGTTCCCGCTGACCAGGAAACCACTGCTGACAAATGCGTATGTCGTTGGCGAGTTCCGTGGATGCGAAGGCCCATCGGCGCAAAAGCGCACTCTTGTTCTCATCCTGGATACTGCGATCAACAGTGGGTAAGTACATGCGCCTTGGTGGCTTTGCTGGAGCTGAGGTTGGACTAATCACTGATTTCATTGCAGAATGTTTAAATTCGTATCAAGTTGTAGCCATTACTTTGCATTCGATAGCTCGATCCCGCAACCCTGGAACTGACAAAATTGACAGGTAGGCGGCATAAATCTCGTCGAATTTGCAAATATGAAGCAGAATTACTTAATTGAAAACCAACTCCGTATAGTTCTGAGTTGCGAATTAACACCATGTCACCGACAGCCTCCCAAACACTCCTGAAGCGATTCGCCCATCGACTCAATAGAGCACTGGACGCTTTAGGTGCTCCAGCTCTCCCACTTGACCGTGCACGGTTTTTAGGCAACGCAATCGAACATGACGCTGGCAACGTGTCTGCAATGCTCACTGGTTTTCTCATGCCGGATTGGGACACTTTCTTAAAGATTTGCGCTGTTACCAACCAGCAACCGGGATACTTCCTGAATGACTCGATAACCCAATATCCCCCAGAAACCCGGCTTGTCAAGCCCTTGGGAACGGGCGAAAACATTGTTATTCGTGTCCCCACTCCCTATTCCAAGGCCCCCTTCACGGAACCCGATGATGAGTGGAGCTATGTGGTGGCCAAGCACCGGATGGGGTTTGGTGTGGAGCCCGGTGACTACGTGATCAACTGCACCCCTGCTGAGGGCTCGGTATCGGCAATCCCAAATCGGCTTTACCTGATGTGGGCCGCGAGCAAGTTTGAAATCCTCAAGTGCGTGGATGTTCATCCTGGCAGATCCACATTCACAAGCATGTCCTCCAGCAACGGGGGATGCATGTCAAAAATACTTCCACTCGACGCTGAGGGCCAGCGCCTGAAACCCGACTACATGAAGGAAGCTGGCATCGAGCATCTGGGCGTCATTGCGATGACGACCAGATCCGCGAAGGTTATGCTGAACTTGTAGACGGCAATATCAAGCTGATTGGGGGTTACTTTCATCGTAAGCGCCCGGCAATCCCGTCTTGACCATTGCCATAGGCGCAGCTTGCGAATCGCGGCAGTGGCCGGTCCCGCCCATCAGACATTTTTCCGCGAAGTTTGGACATTCCAAATGTGCCCAGCGACAATGCGCACCATGAATCCAAAGCTCATCATTGCCGTAATGGGGGGTCTCCGAAAGCTGCCCTTTGCGGCCCTTCTGGTCATGCCCCTGCTCGCCGCTGCTGCGTACGAAGGGCCAATGCGGTTCAGCACCTATTGGCCCTGTGACGGGAATGGCAGCTTTTGCGGAACAAGAGTTCTTGCAGAAGGGGCGATTGAAGCAGACTCGGCTGCGAAGCTCGAAAGCTTTTTGAATCTCCGACGCCCGCAGGGCGAGGAACTCCCACCATCTGTGACCATCGTCTTCGATAGTCCCGGAGGAAGCCTCTACGGTGGAATTCTGCTTGGAAAGTTGATTCGTGCCCGGAAGCTGGATACTGCATTAGCGCCGAGCTACGACCGAGTTAACCGAGGGAAGAAGGAAGGCTATGAGACGTTCTTGCCGGGGGCAAAGTGCGCTTCAGCATGTGTCCTAGCATTCGCAGGCGGAGTGAACAGGACAGCGGAGGCGGGCTCAAGGATGGGGGTTCATCAGTTTTCAGGCGCAACCAGGGACATGGGGGCCGCAGCAACTCAAGTGACTGTGGTTCATATTGCGTCTTACCTGCGGGACATGGGCGTGAACCGGGAACTGCTCGATATAGCATCTCTTGTTCCCCCCACATCGATTTACTGGCTACGAGCCGATCAGCTGAAAGCTGCGCGTTTGGACAACATCGCCATGCCCTCAAGTCCTTGGGTACTGAAAGCATCGGCGAGCGGAGTGCCAATGCTCACCCTCACACAAGAGATCAGCGCTGGCAAACTTATCCAGGTGGGCTTGGTCCGAGGCCGCGATCGAGATCGAATAATCGTCGCGGTAAGTGCTGAGTTTGATAACAAAGTAGTCACGTCTGATCGAGTCGGTGGATTCCCCGAAGGTGATAAAGACCGTGCTTGCGTCACGTTAGCCAGCGGAGGCCGCACAATTAAGCTAGCGGGCGTCCACTCTTGGGAACGACAGGACTCAGCAGACACAACGTCTTTCAGATGTTTTGGGTCAATGTCAATTGCGGATGCTCAGTTTTTGGCACGGGCTTCATCGGTGGTAGTAGAGGATGATTTCCCAAACGCCCTAAGTGACCTTTCAGTGAGCGGCTCGCTTGGCACGGAGAACTTTTCAGCAGGTATCGCGTTGCTTCTGCGTGCTAACTGAGGTTGTCCGCCCCTGGTACGGCGTGGCTTCAAGGTTCTCCCATGAATATTCAGAAAATTGATGCGCACAACGAGAAAAACCCTCCACCGCAAGCTTGCGATAGAGGGTTCATTCAATTTATCCAGGTGCGTCAAGCCGTGGCTTGTGCACTCCAGTAGTCGGCCATGTCATCTCCAACTTTCGCTGACTTGATGATTAACGTCCTCAGGCCCGCCAGACGGGCACGGTCTGCCAGTTTCTGAGCGTAGACACTTCCCGGTCGTCTCCATTTTGTGGAGCCGTCAGGATTGCGCCCAAATGCCTTGAGCTCGTCCGAGTCTTCGAAGATCACCAGTTTCCTGATTTTCCCGTGAAGCTCTGGAGGCAACTCAAACTCCGCCATGGCAGGACCATTGAGGCATGGCCACACCGGTATGTCACGCAGCATCGCTGAAGCACAGCCGGTTTCAAACCCTTCACACACACCGAGCGTGTCGCCACAAGGCTCCAGCATTCGGACGGCAAACGAATTGACACCAACGCCAAGATCAGTCTTCTTCACCAGTGGCACGTTCGCCTTTGCGCCTTCCGACGTCAAGTAGGTTTTGTGCAACTGGGCCAGTGACCCGTCAGGCGCTTGCGCGTATGCCAGCATGGCTGCGAAACGTCCAAGCAACACGGGCTTGTCCTGACCATCTGGCGGCGGAGCCCAATATGGCAACGCCGGATGGAAGCGAATGTTGGCAGGTACAAAATCCAGCCCGCGTACCCGCCCATGCAAGTACAAAGCGACCGGGTCTCCCGCCGTCACTTCGCGGCCTTCGTCCCAGGTTTTCTGCATCCTGGTTCGATTGCGCAATACGAGCTCCGGGGTCATGGAACCGCCCATTGCAAGGCGCTGCTCTCGGGTTATGGGCTTCACAGTCGGATTTGCTCCGAAGTAATCCCGCACGTCGTCAGCTGCCTCACGGAAAGTCTGGTATCCCATGTGCTTCATCAGCATGTTGAAGCCAGTTGCGTATTTGCCTTCAGTGCACGCACTGCAGACCCACACGCCACCGTACTTCTTCTGGGTCCAGCGATACCTGTCCTTGCCCCCACCATCGGGGCAGAAAGGACACGGGCCGTTTTTACCACTGAAGTATCTCGCTGACATCCCTCGCGCTTGAAGGATGTCCGGCCAGCGGCCAAATGCTAGATCTTCCGCTTTGTCGTTCATAGTCCCTCCAAAGAAAAGGGACCGACCACCCCAGTAGGGGCAGCCGGCCCCATGGGGTTAAAGATAAAGGCAACCATGGAAGGTTGCGAAATTCGCGTAGTTGCGAAGACCATTACATTGTCCAGCATTTGGTGAGGTCCGTCCATTCGTTTGGCATGCCGTGTTCAATTTCAATCCCGTTGGATTTGGCTTTTTGCGCACCCCTTGTTGAACAGTAGGACTGCGTAAAAAGCCCCTTCGCGCAAAGCGCAAAGGGACTCCCGTCAAGCTGCCAACTTCAAGGCAATGTTGCCTCGAAACAGCTTCTCAAATGCATCCGGTAATTCAGATGCGTCATTGATGCAAATCGAGAAAGGGGTAAGCCCCTCAATCGCTCTGCCGTGTACACCGATACCGATGCCTACGAACTCAACGCCCAATTTCTCCGCCTTCCCGATTTCTTCAAGCGCCCCAGGACGGTTGTTGGGAATGCCATCAGTCACCAGAAACACGATCCGCTTCTTCACACGCTGCGCAAGCAGCCTGGGCATCACTTCCTGTAAGGCTTCAGCCAAAGGCGTTCCACCTTCGGCATCCACTTCGTTGACCCTGCGCGCCACTTGCCGCGCGGACTGGCCAAACGCCTGCAGGGCCACCGTGTTACCCACACATTTCGCATAGCCCGGGAACATTTCAATCGAAGTTTTCACCTTCGAAATCCTCTCCAGCGCCTGAGAACAAGACAGTGCGGCACCAGCGGCCTCAACGATGCAACGGCTCATGGAACCCGATCGGTCCAGCAAGATGGTCGCTGCCGCGTCGATTCCACACACGCTTGAGGTCACTTTGAAAACATTGGTGTCACCCATTGCCTTCAGGCGCCATACGCGGTTGGATGCAACCTGCCCACCAGCCGAAGCCAGCTTCACAGTCCGCCGGCGCTTGTCCTGCAGCTCCTTGGTGAAGATCCGTACTAACCGGCTCACAGCACCACTCATGCGTGCTGATGTGTCCAAGGGAATGGCTGTACCCGTGGCATTTCCAATCCCGGCAGCCAGCCCCAGCAGTTGAGGCTCTTTTTCACTGCCCTCACCTTGTTCAGATGCGGAAACAGCTTCCAAGGCCACCTCAATCAACTCCAGCGCCCTCTCCAGCGATTCACCATCGTCAGCAGCCCGCTCCAAAGCAGTAGCCACCAGCTGGGTGAAATCGTCCGTGGTTGTGGTTGTTTGCGCGGGCGCCGCCAGGCCAGGTGCATCAATGTCCGGTTTCCCGTATTTGAGCTCGTAGGCCTGGGCCAGTAGTGCCCCAAGATCGGTTCCCATTGCTGAGGTCAGATCAAGTTTCCCGTTCTGACCGGCTTTGCCCTGTCCACCATCACCTTTTTGAGGTTCTTGCGCGTTTCCGCCTTCACCAGCTTCCCGGCTTACTTGGTTATGAGCGTCTGGCGATGGTTTCCCATCACCATCCTGATCACCAGAACCATTGGCCTGGCCACCGCCGCCAGATCCCGATTCGTCGTTCGGCTCCTTGGGGGCGCCGCCTTCAGGGTTGCCCCCTCCGGTCTCGCTAGCCCCATCTGCTGAATCCTGGGCGGCATCTCCAGGTGAACCGCTGGAATCTGCGCGACTCTCGTCACCGCCATTTCCATCAGATTTAGGATCGCCATCGGCACCTTCCTGCGGATCTCCCCCTTGCGGAGCGTCCCCACCGGCATCGCTCGACTCAGGCGGGGTGCTATCAGGCTGGCTATCAGTACCGGGTCGACTTTCGTCATCCCCGCTACCTTCAGGCTCACCTGGCTGCTCTTGCGTGTCTTGGTCCGCATCGTCAGCCTCATCCTGTTTTTCCTGGCTGTCATCAGCAGCTCCGCCGGCACCGTCTTGCTCCTGAGGATCGGACGGTGGCGGCTGTTGTTGCTCCGGTTCGGGTGGCTGTAATGCCGTCCAGAGGTCCTTCGCGAGTGCTACTGCATCGGAAGTGCTGGTACAGCCTGCCAGCCGATCAATTGCTTGACCAACCGCATCCACACGAGCCTCGCCCAGGATCTGATCGCCCTTGGCAACCAGACTGTCAGCAGCTTCCTTCACACCCTGATGACGCACCAGCTTTCGGTACCCCTTGAGCAGCACATTCACTGTTACCAGATCTGCGCTGTGCTCGGGATTACCTGCGTCGAGCTTGGAGTCCACCACCCGGATGGCATCTTCCAATCCACGATTCAGAATCAAGGCAGCACCCGGAAAGGTCTTTACCTGCTCACGCTCAATGCGCGGGTCTTCAAGCGCATTCATCAGAGCCTGCACGTTGCCGTCCAGTCCTTCAATGCATTCAAAGTCCGTGTGCTTATCATGTCCAGCTTCATGCACGGCCAATCGCGTCAGAAGCGCGATCTCATCGGCATCACCGGTCTTTGGGCGAGGCAATGAAATTGCGCCGCTCTCACCGCATGCGGCCGACTGTCCCCAGTCAACTGTGCTTTTCTTGCCCAGAATCAGAGACATCAAACCTGCGATTACCCGTTGGGCACTCGCGATCTTTCCCACATTGTTCATGTGACCTCCATAGGCCCCCACGAGCGCCAGAGCGCTGTGAGGGTTGGGTTGGAATATTTAGAACAGCGCGACGAAAGACGGCTGTTCTAGCAATGCATCTGCCTGGTGGGCGAACTCTTGTGAGTTCTCCTGCAAGTGATGCTCAGTGGGCACTTGAATGAACCCACTGTCGATAGCGGCCGCCGTCTCAGTTGCCGGGGCAACTTCAACAGCGAGGCCAGCAGGCTCTGCGAATGCAGGCGCGGTAGCGCGCACACCCAGCAGATTCTCGAAAGCGTCAGCCGAGGATTCAGCTTCGAACGCCATCTGCGCCAGTGCACTTGCCTTTTGGGGATTGGACAGGGCCTGCGCCAGAGTCCAGATGTGCATCAAATGCACCCCATCAATCGGACCTTCATCAGGCAGCAGCCCGAGCACGTGGTCGATCATGTCCGCCATAGGCTCGCACGTCGGGTCCAGGAACGCAAAGCTGGTGAACTTTTCGCCGATGCGCTTAAGGGGCCGCAACGTCTTCCAAGTCACCTTCTCACGCTTCTGAACCACCCCACCCATGGACTTGCCAGTGAGGTATTTCGTGATCAGGATTTCCGCTTCCTTTGCAGCATCCGCAAACAACTCGCCTTTGAGGCCTGTCATCTGCTTTGCGTACATCCGGTTGGCGTCGCTGAACTCATCCGTACTGGGCGCGCTCACGCGGCACAGGTGGAATCCGAATGACATCTTGCCGGCCGCCTGTTCAGGCGATGGAATGTCATGGATCAGGTTGCTCCATTCAGCGTTCTCAGGCTGGTTACGCCAGTCCTCAATTGCGCTGTCAAACCGCTTGAAGAAGGTGTCCCGTTTGTCGTTGAACGTTGCCTGAATGATGGCCAGTCCCTTGTAGACGTTTTCGAGCTTCCCTTCTGGAATGCCGGTCGTCCCCAGGAGGGGCAGGCCATTGATCGCTAGAAGCTTTTCAGCTTCGCGCTTCATTGCATTGAAGGGGGCGAGATCGTCCGTGTCGCAAATCTTGATCGAGCCAAGAGTTGCCAAGGTCGCAGGGGGAAGGTTTTCGAATTCCTTGTTCTTGGCGATCAGCTGCTCTTTCTTGAGCCGCTTACGTCCAGACCAAAGGTGTACTTCCAGAGTCACGCAAACAAGCCCTTCGGCTGATTTTTGCTTGACCGCTTCGTTGACGATATTCGTCATTGGGCTCTCCAAAAAGGAAAAGCGAGAACCCAATACCCCTGCGGGAATTGAATTCCCGCTCGGGTTGAAATTGGCGTGCATTGCACACGCGAGTCCTCAAAATGAGGAAGCCGCTTTAGTTTACCGGCATATTCCACACGCGGCAAGCTGAAACCCGGCCCAGCCCCACTGGACAAACCCGGCTTTGCAGGTAATTTGGTGGCATGGATACACAAATTTCAGTGGGATTGAGGGTCCAAGTCATCAAAGATCAAAGCAAAACCCGTCTTGGCCCGCCCAAATACCCAGGGCGCATTGGAGAGGTCAAACGCCTCAACAGCATCGGCGGGATGGACCATGGAGGTCTTTGGTATGTGCTCCTGGACAAAACCAGCCGGGCCAGAGAACGTGAAGAAACCTTTTGGGGTGAGGAACTGCGCGAAGTACCGCCCTCCCCTCCCATCAGCACCAGCCTTGCCACATTGGATCGTCCCTAGCCTGGCAGCGGATGTAAAAACGGATCCAGTCGAGATGCGCTGTTTCGGTGCTCAGGCTATAGTGCCCATTTAGAAGCCGGAAACTAAGACTGCTAGCCAATCTCAGGAGGAAGTCGTGTCCAGTTTATCCCGCAGCGTCCAGATTAATCCGCAGGATTTGCGGTTTAAATTGCGTTGATTAGGCCTCAAATGAACCAGTCTGAGGCGCTCGCGGCCCGCTACCTCGAGTCTCTCGACCTCGGACCGGTGGAGTTTGAGCCCCATGGCAAGGTCACGCCCGATTTCGTGGTCGCAGGGCGTATCGCTGTTGAGGTCCGACGCTTGAACCAGAACTTTGCAGACGGTGCAGGCGGCAACGAAGGGCTGGAGGTAGTGGATATCTCCCTCCGTCAACGCGTCAAACGATACCTTCGTGAGTTCGCATCATCCCGGGAGGGCGAGTGCTGGTACGTCGGCTACACCTTCAGGCGACCGCTTGAACCGTGGAAAACCCTGCGCCCCTTGTTGCATGCCGCTCTGTCGGACTTCATGGCCTCGCCTGACCGGCAGCCTATGAAGATACGAGTCACCAAGAGCTTCAAGATCGACTTCTTCCGCGCCGGAACCGATCACGGCTCCTTCTTCGTCTTCGGCGCGAACATGGATGAAGACAGCGGCGGCTGGACCATGCTTGAACTCGACCGCAACCTACGCATCTGCATCGCTGAGAAGGAAACCAAAGTCTCCCTCTCCCCCTATCGCCATCGCTACGAGGAGTGGTGGTTGGTGCTTGAAGACCGCATCGACTTCGGCGTCGATGGCGAGGACAGGGCCCGCTTCAAGACGGATGTCCTCGACAAGATCAGTCACTCATTCGACCGGATTGTTCTCCTCGACCCAAGAGACTTCCGGCGTGCGCTTGAGGCCTACCGCTCAATCGAGAGGGCGTCATGACAGTCACCGACGTTGACGCTTTCGACGGGCGTCTGCTCGATGGCTTGGAGTTCTGCGCGGGCACCTATGCGCTATTCGAACACCTTAGAGCCCAGCCTGGGGGCGTTGAACGCCTGCGATTGCGATCCGGAGAGAACGAGAAGCGCCTTCTGGAAGAACTTATCCCCATTAGCCGCTACGTCCAAACCTACTACAGAGCTGGCCGCTACATCTCTGTCCGTTGGGTCAACGGCAGTCAAAGGTTCGATGCCGAACTCCACCAACGCGGCGACTACATCGCAAAGGGCTATTACGCGCCCCTGGCGTACTTGGAAGCAACCAGCGCCATGCACGAGAACGAGCATTGGTCATGGAAACTCACGAACAAGGGCGAGGTAGTCTTCGCACCGGAAGGAATCGACGCCAGCCGAGGAACACCGCTCCAGTCACACCCCGTCGTGTTTACCAACGAAGAGCACGTCAAGAAGTTCGCGCCCATAGTCATCTCGTCAATCCGAAGGAAATGCGAGATCGCCTACCCGGGTAACACGTCATTGGTTGTCCAATGTCATCTCAACAGTCTGTATACCGCGGATGACTGGCGCCTTCTCGTGGCCGAGGTGGAGCGAGAACTCCAGGCCTCCCCATTTCGAGAAGTACTGTTGTTCGACGGCACAACTCAGCGGACGACGGCGCTGTCAATCGCCAGACAATGACACCCAACCCATCTAGCAGCCGCACGGCGCCGGTTTTGTCGAACGTTCATCACACATCATGAATCTCATTTCTCCACTTCTCATGGCGTTGGCCTTGGCGCTCCACCCCGCCCACGCCGCCGCCCCTCCGGCGCCAAAAGCGCTTATTGAGCAAGTCGAAAGACTGACCCAACTACTAAAGGACAGCCACGCTGTGGGGTATCCACCGGCGACCATGGTTCAAAACGTTAAGTTCACTCGCTATCGCGAAGGCGCCATCGTCGTATTCAACATCGAAGGGTTCGGAGGGGGCAATAATCACTCGCAGTACCTCGCGTTGTTCGAGGTCGACTCAGATGACAAGACCAATCCTTACTACACGCTGCTGGACTTCGTTCACATTGGCGGCAAGGGGTGGCGCGGCGTAGAGGAGCTAAATGCACGAACTACCCAGGCTTCGAAAGGCCGAGACATGGTTATTGAAATCGATGCCCTTGAGGTCGGGCCGGAAGACGCGCCAAACTTCCCCAGCAAGAAAATTGTCATTCGGTTAGCAGTTCATGGCGGCCGGCTTAACGAACTCTCGACCTCTGCGCACAAGTGATGCCTGCCAGGTCCTTAGACGTGAACGCAGACATTCTTCCGTCGCGCGGCGCGCTCCTCCCTTGTTCGCCGGTCAAGCCTTACGCTAAGTTGCAGATCCGGTGCTTGCCAATCTGCGGCACAACAAGCGGCTGGACCGGTCCACGCTCAGAGGCAAGGCCAAGGTAAATACGCAGTGGCACCTATATTGCCTGGTACACAGCATTGAGAAACTGGCGAAAGCGGGGTTTTTGCAATAGGGTGATAGCAGAAGGGCCACCACGACGTGAACAAGGTGTCAAAGCAATCCAAAATCCGGCACACTTCGAACATGTCTGAAAAATACTCAACCGTAAATTATCCAGGCTTGTGCACGTGTGCCCAGCCGCATGAAAAACGGCTCTTTATGCAGTCTCGTTAAGCCTCACACATCCCATGTCGCTCAGTCGGTTCGAGTCGCTTTTCCGAGACGCACGCGAAGCTGCCACCGTTGCCGCAGCGTGCCACGCGCTCGCGCCCATCTTCGACCAGTATGAAGTCATAAGCCTGGACCTGACGCGTGATTCAATCTTCTGGCGCGCGCGCCTATCCGAATTGGAACCGTGGGCAGCGGTCTCTCAGATGACTGCGCCTCCTCCCGAAAAGACGTCAATCGGTCGATTGAACGACACTGGCTGCCCGATGCTATATGCGTCCTTGAAAGAGGAGACGGCGCTTGCCGAGATTCAAGCGTGTGCCGGCGACCACGTTCAATTGATTGGGCACCGAACTCTTGTTGACAAAGATATTCGCCTCGCCGTTGTCGGCGAGATGATGCATGTCCACAAGTTCGGGTACATGCGGTTGACGGGTGCTGATCCCGCTGCAACTCTGGGGCGACTGTTGAACGAGAAGGGACTGAGCGCTGGTCGCCGGCTTCTATACATTGATGCTTTCCTGCATTCTTTGCTATCAGACCCTGCGGCGGGCACCAAGAACTATGTTCTCAGTCGCGCCGTGGCCGCGATGCTTCACCGCGACTTAGCGATTGACGGCATCGCGTATCCAAGCGCGAAAGACCCTCTCGGGTACAACATCACTCTAAAGCCAGAAGCCGTGGCAACGAAGATGCACGCAACTTCGTGCTTTCAATTGCGCGTCGAATCGTTGCATGAGTTCGGCTTCGTGGAGTACACAGTTATCAAGGAAGCTGCAAGAGTGGACGACGCCGGACGATTTGAATGGATGCCACCGCTCGCCCCACCACGTCGACATCTCTTTAACCTGACTAGGGAGGAGTATGAAGCTGGCATCAAACTCGAGGACGATCCAAGCGCGTTCATGCAATTCAAGCGCGTACACCAGTGAGGCCTAACCCCTCGTATACGGACCCCTTAACTGCAGAGCGCACTGCCACTGCAGCTTCCGAATATGCTTTTCAGGGTGCCCGTATGGATGAAACTGCCACCAGGGCGAGATCCTACAGCCACAAAAGCAATGAGGATTTGTGACTGGCGGTGGCTGGCGTTATCCTGCGGGTATGAACAATCCATCAGTCAAACGCCCAGCGGCTACCCAGCACTTGCGTCGCATTGCCATTTTTGTCGATGAGCCAGATCCGGGTCAGTTTTACTGGGTGATGCACGAAAGCACCGAGGACGCAACTGTGTGGCTGGACTTCCAGTCATCTGAAGCGAGTTTCCCCAGCTGGCTTGCAGCTTATGAAGCCGGCAACAAGGAATTGCTGAGGATGGTCGAGGACAAGAAAACAGGCCCACTTGCAGCTGGTGAGGACGAAAACACCAGCCCGGTCGGCTGACCGCACCGCGCCTCCAGGTACGCAATGTGCAACCTCTACGTGCCCCCTTCCTATGAGCGCCTGGGCAAACCCAACATGAAGGGCTTGTGGGGCAGCTACGTCGCGCCGCTCAAGCCTGGGCCCTACATGCTCGGCAACGGCGACATCACGGTCGGGCAGTGGGGCATGATCCCGCCGGGCTGCAGGACTCGCGTTCCTGCTGCTCCCAATGGCATGCGGCTGAGCACGAACAACGCGCGCCGCGAGGGCCTGGCTGTCGCTAAGACCTTCAAGGGGCCGTGGCTGGTTGGCCAGCGCTGCCTGATCCCGGCCGAGAGCTTTCAGGAGCCCTATTACCCGCCGGAGAGCGCCAAGAGCATCGCGTGGCAGTTCCGACGCGCCGACGGCGAGCTGTGGGCATTGGCCGGGCTTTATGCGGAGTGGATAGAGCCGGAAACCGGGGACATCGTTCCCAGCTACACAATCATCACGCAACCCTGCAACGGCCACCCGCTGCTCGCGCTAATGCACAAACCCGAGGTGGACAAGAAAACCAAGGAGGTGGTGCCGGCAGATCAGCAGGACAAGCGGGCCGTGGTTCCCATCGAACGGGACCGCTGGGACGAGTGGCTGAACGGTAGCATCGAGCAGGCTGAAGCCCTGATCCAGGTGCCGCCGCTGGAGATTTTCAGGCACGGCGCCGTCGATTTGGCCAAGAACATTCCTCTGCCTGGCGCAGCGCGAAATACCCAGGTCGCGACCTCGGGAGAAGGTTTATTCTAGCCGGAAACACTGTATATTAAAACAGTGATTTATGACGTTTACAACCTTGGACCACCTGGCCCCGAAGCTGATCCGGTCAGCGCCCTGAAGCGCGGCCGCCGCGGCGATCTGATCATTGCTAAGCGATTCCCGAATTCACCCTGGGACACCTCGCGCGAAGCGCGCCTTTACGAGCCAGGCACGCGCAATGAGTTGCTGCCCCCGCTCCTCTATGTCGACCGCATCCTGATGAACAGCCACAGCATGGTGCTTGAGGGCCAAGTCGTTGTGGCCAGCCGGCAGACGGCGAAGTCAAAAACCGAGACTCACGCCGCTCGCTGGCTTTGCAAGCTGCCTGGCGCGCCGGCCGTAGTAAACACCGCGAAGTTGCAAGCCCGACAGACAAAACTAAAGGCCGACATGGCCGGTGACGGGTTCCATCCGGCCTATGACGACATCGCCGACCAGCAAAGCACCTACGGGCCTCCGGACGATTCGATCACCGCATAGCAAATAACCACCGCCAAACCAGTGCTCCACTGGAGAGCTCCACAAATTCCGCACAGGTAACTGGCAAGGTGATGGGAGACACGGTATGCATCGGCTATCCACGCTCAAGGACTTCGCGATCGCTGCCAGCCCACGTGGCTGCTCAGCACCTGCAACAAACACCTCCAGAGGGTGCAGGTGTCCATTGCGGAAGTGGTTCACCACCACTGCAAAGCTACCTTGCGGATGCTTCACACGGTAAGTAATACCTTCCGGGTTCACGTCCGGGCGATCAGGCCAGCGCATCACGTCATTGATGTTTTGCACATCTTTGAGCACAACACGGCGATCCGGATCATCCTGGCGCAAGTCCTGCTCTGTCGCCACCGCCGCCTTTTTGTCCGCATCATCTGCAGACACCAGCACAGCACCGATCATGTCATTGGGCCTGTAGGTCGTAATGCCCTTCAAACCCATCCTCCACGCGTCCATGTAGACCTGCTGGAAGTCTTCAAACGGATAGTCAGCTGGGACATTCACCGTCTTGCTGATCGCGCTGTCGATGTAGGGAGCAACTGCACCCAGCACCCGGAGGTGGTCAGCAACAGTCATTTGCATGGCCGTCACAAACACATCGGACTTCGCATCTTCGCCCTTGGACAGTTTGAACTGCCGGTAGGCGTAATCTTCCAACTCAAATATCTGGCGCGAGCCATCGGCCATCATCTTGTTGCGCTGCTGGCGCAGGCTAAAGATGGGCTCAATACCCGAGCTGGCGTTGTCACCAAAGGCCATCGAAATGGTCCCGGTCGGCGCAATGGACAACAAGTGCGAATTGCGGATTCCATACATTCGAATCGCATCCTTGATCTTCTCGGGCAAACGCGAGGCAAACGTACCCTCCTCCAGATACTTTTCAGCATCGAAGAACGGGAACGCCCCCAACGTCTTGGCCAGATTCACAGACGCCATGTACGCCGAATCACGCAGAACCTCAGATACGTGAGCAGCAAAATCGGCGCCCTGTTGAGAGTCATACCGAATGCCCAACATCGCCATCGCATCGGCCAAGCCAAAATGGCCGAGTCCGATACGACGCTTGTTGGCCGCCTCACTGGCCTGCTGTGGTAGGGGCCAGTGAGTCTTGTCCAACACCTTGTCAAGCATTTCCACCGCTTTCGCGACCACCTTAGACAGCCCGTCGAAGTCGAAGGACGCCATCAGTGTGAATGGATTACTCACAAACCTTGTCAAATTGGGAGATCCCAGGCAGCAGCAACCATACGGCGGCAGCGTTTGCTCACCGCAGGGATTCGTAGCCTTGATGACTTCGCAGTAACGAAGGTTGTTGTCCTGGTTAATGCGGTCGATGAACAACACACCCGGCTCAGCACCATAGTAGGTGTTGCGCATGATCTTGGTCCAGATTTCAATTGCTTTGACCGTTCGGTACACGAAGCGCGCCTTGCCGTCTGTACACACCTTTGTAGGGCATGCTTCAACAGGTTCAGCATCGTGCACCAGATCGAAGTCACTGTCGTTCACCACTGCATTCATGAACTCATCGGTCACCGCAACACTGATGTTGAAGTTCGACAAGGTGGCGAACGCAGAGCGTAGGGACCATCCAAACCCCTGATTCTTGCGAACCAGATCCAGCAGGCCGTCAGCATCTTTCTTATCCAACCCCATCTGGGAGAAGTCAGGGGTCTTCTTCGCATCGATGAACATTTCAATGTCCGGATGATCCACGCGCATGACGCCCATTTGGGCGCCACGACGAGCGCCGGCGGACTCGACTGTTTGGCACATGCGATCAAAGACACGCATGTACGACACTGGGCCGGAGGCTTTGGAATCCGTCCCCTTCACCCGCGCGCCCACAGGACGTATGGAAGAAAAGTCGTAGCCCACACCACCGCCGCGGCGCATCGTTTCAGCAGATTCTCGCAGAGCATCCATGATGCCTGGCTGGCCATCCTGATTGCTTCCAGACATGCTGTCACCTACCGGCTGCACGAAGCAGTTAATCATCGTACTGACGCGGTCCATACCTGCAGCAGAATTAATCCGGCCACCTGGTACAAAACCTCCAGCCTGCGCACTCACAAAACGGGCCTGTTGAGCCTTATCGTCAGCGAGAGATGTTGCCACACGCTCTTGTATTTCACGCACACTGGATTCACCAGGCGCAGCGTACTTTTCAAGAAGTACGTCATAACAAAGTTGTTGCAGCGCCTGAGGCACTGACAAATTGCTGTCATTGGTTTTCATAAAGGAACTCTCCATTTGCAAATGTGGGTCTCCCGCGAGACCCGCCAATGCACACCCACGAAGGGATGCACATTGGATGGCCCCTTCGAGGGATCTGTTGAAGTAATCAACAGGGGAGAAGTTATGCCGCCCCTGGAGGAAGTAACAACTTTCCCCTGAGGACTGATTAAGGCTGGATGTGCGCATGGCTTGGGACCACACGCCACGGAACTCCAGCTCCGTGTATTGCTCTACGAGCAAGAAAATGAAAAGGACCAATCGCCCTTCTGCAAATCTTCCTACGGAGGAGATTTCAGAAGGAGACTATGACTGCGACTCCTAGGTCGTATCGTCTCAAGTCGGTCCAAGACGTCTCATAACGCATCAAGGCGATTTGCAAATACCCTTACAAATCAGTCACTTAGATAGCTTTTTGTGCTCGATGGTCATACATTGATGGAAGAAAGGGCAACATAACTAGTACGGTAGTGGCAACCGTTGACCCACGAGGCTAACCATGCACCAACTCCTCAACTCGGCCAGGATTAAAACGTCAACTCGAGTTGCCCATTCCGCAGGCCGCGATCTGTGGTTGAGTGATGACCATGGGGCTCACGGGAATGGCCGTTTGGTTTTGCGCGTCTCGGCGGGCGGAGTGCAGCGTTTCTACTACCGACCGCCCCGTGCGCCCGGACGATCAAAAGCGATTCCTTTAGGGCTCTACTCGAGAACAACGCGGGCTGGATACCTGACCCTTTCCCAAGCACGCAATCGGGCGTCCAATCTAGCAGTATCGCTTTACGAACAATCTGTCGTCGATTCGGCAGGCACGGCCAATCCGGCATCGGCACCTCCAGCTATAGCACCGACTCCGGCCCACCCACTCCCCGTAACAACGGAGCCTTCAAACCTTACGCTTATTCAAATGTGTCGTTCCTACGCGCAGGGCCTAAATGACGACGGCAAGGCCTCTGCAAAGGAGGTGAAGTACCATATCGAGCGATTCATTGCACCATCTGAGCTAGCGAGCCAGGCTGCACGGCAAATCAAACCAACTGCTTTCACCAATCTGCTGAGAGACGTCATTAGCAATGCCTCCGGCCGAACAGCAGCAAAAGTACGCGCTCACTTGCACGCCGCCTATGCGCGCGCGCTGAGTGCAAGGTTAAATCCCTCAGCACCTAAGTCACAACTTGACTATGGAATCGAATCAAATCCAATCTCCGGGATCGATGCACTGGCGCAATACAAGACTGCCCGCGACCGCTACCTGCGCGACAGTGAACTCCGGGAAGTCTGGCGGCATCTTCAACCGGAGACGAAACTCACCATACCGATGAGGGGCCTACGCCTTTGCATGTTACTAGGCGGGCAGCGGGCCGAACAGATGGTATCGGTCAAGGTTGCTCGAGTTGACCTTGACGCCGGAACGATCTTGCTCTTAGACGGCAAAGGACGGCGCGTAACACCACGTCAACATCTGCTCCCCCTCTGCCCTCTGGCAAAAGCGGAGGTGCAGTGGCTGATGGACTACGCCCAAAGCGTCAAATCACCCTACTTGTTGCCAGGCTCCAGACAAGGTACCGCACTCAATGTTGGATCTATTTCCAACGAAGTATTACGAATCCGCCGCGAGATGGAAGCGTCGGGCCTTTGCGTAGAGCATTTTGCGTTCGTAGACTTTCGTCGCACCATCGAAACAAAATTGGCGTCGTTAGGCGTCTCTACAGACCATCGTGCGCAGCTTCAGTCTCATGGTCTTGGCGGTATTCAGAACAAGCACTATGACCGGCACGATTACATGCCCGAAAAGCGGGACGTTTTGATGCTCTGGGAGCAGTATCTAAGCTCTCTAATTACACAGCCTTTATGACCGCATTCATCATCAATGTCCAAGAAGAACTGCATGCTGAAACTGTAGATCGGCGGGGCTCGCAAGATTCCTGCGATTTGCCTTGGCTAGCAACTCAGCCGGTGCTCTCGGCCGACTTGGTCAGAAGCCCCTTGTGAGTGGGCGGATAGCCCGAGCATCGGACTGCACTTAAGTACTGTCGGTTCAACGCATGCCGATTTATTGGATTTCGTCTAGTGGTGGCTAAGCAGGCACTAAGGCGAGCGTACATGTAACTCGACGCGAGAATCCTTTATGACAACACCAACAGAGCGAGCCCGTGCATTGCGATGGGCGGGAGAATTCATCAAGGAGCTTGCCGCCGCTGGTGAGCTTTCGGAAAAGCGCAAGCACGAAGCCCTGGTGATCCTGCGTCATTACCCAAGCGCAACGGAAATCGACCTTCAATTCTCCTATTTTCAATCTCGCAGGGAGCATTCGATGCAGCTCAAAGGTATTGAAGCAGTGAGCGTCGTTCTGAATCGCCCCGGGTTTCGTGGAGGCCGGTTGGTTTAAGTCAGACCGGTGTGACGGACTGACTGGCGAGTTGCCGATAGTAATTTTCCTCAGCTTCGGCAGGAGGAATGTAGCCGATGGGCTCCAGTAGCCGGTGGTGGTTGAACCATGCCACCCACTCCAGGGTTGCCAGTTCCACAGCCTCCTTGGTCTTCCAGGGTGCCCGGCGGTGGATCAATTCGGCCTTGTACAAGCCGTTGATCGTCTCGGCCAGGGCGTTGTCATAGCTGTCGCCTTTGCTGCCCACAGACGGCTCGATGCCCGCTTCGGCCAGACGCTCGCTGTAGCGGATCGAAACGTATTGCGAGCCCCTGTCGCTGTGATGGATCAGCGCATCGTCTGCATCGGGCTGCCGGGCGTACAGCGCCTGCTCCAGCGCATCGAGCACGAAGTCCGTTCGCATGGAGCTGCTGACCCGCCAGCCCACGATGCGCCGGGCGAACACGTCGATGACGAAGGCCACGTACAGCCAGCCTTGCCAGGTCGAGACATAGGTGAAGTCCGACACCCACAGCTGGTTGGGTCGCTCGGCCTTGAATTGCCGATTGACCCGGTCCAGCGGGCGGGCAGCGGCTGCATCGTTGATGGTCGTGCGTACGACCTTGCCTCGGCGCACACCCTGCAGACCCGAGCGGCGCATGAGCCGCTCCACCGTGCAGCGGGCCACCGCCATGCCTTCACGCCTCAACTGCCTCCAGACCTTGTCAGCACCGTAGACCCGCATGTTGGCTTGCCAGACCCGCTCAATCTCTGGCGCCAGAGTGTCATCACGCTGCACGCGTGCGCAGCGCAGTGCCGGGTCTCTTTGCTGCGCGGCATGGCGCCGGTATCCCGATGGGGCAATCTGCAAGACCTTGCAGACCGGCTCGACCCCGTAGGTATCGCGATGCTGGTCAATGAAGTCCCTCAGGACTTGAATCGGCGGTCGAGCTCCGCCTGGGCGAAAAACGCGCTGGCCAGTTTCAGGATCTCGTTGGCTTTGCGTAGCTCTTTGACTTCCCGTTCAAGGGCCTTGACGCGTTCATGCTCGACAGTCGTCACCCCCTGGCGACTTCCCGCGTCAATTTCGTGCCTGCGTACCCATTCATGCAGGGTTTGAGGCACGCATCCGATCTTCGGTGCGATGGACTCTATGGCGGCCCACAGGGACGGGTACTCGCCACGGTGCTCTTGCACCATGCGGACCGCGCGTTCGCGCACTTCGGGGGAAAACTTGTTTGACTTTCTCATGGCTCCATCTTCTCAAAGGTTGGAGCCTCCTCAAAATCCGGGGCGATTCATAATGCTGTCGGCCTGTCGGCGCGCCATGCCGCGCTCCACGCCTTTGACCATGATGGCGTTGACGGTGTGCCAGGCCAGGCCCGTGAGTTCGCACACCCGCTTGGTGTTTGGGCAGGCCTGCAGCAGCTTGAGCACGAAGGCCTCCATCAGGATGCTCACGCGCGAGTAGCGCTCGGCCCAGGGCACGGCCAACTCCTCCACGGTGCCGTCGCTGTACTTGAGCTGGGGCGCGCGGGCTTTGATGACGGTCTCGAACTGGCCGGTGTCCAGATGGCGCCATTCGCGCTCGCTCCAGCCGTTGATGTGGGCTCGCGCTCGCGCGTTGCTCGGGTCGGCCCAGACTTGGCCCGCCTTGAGCACCACCTCCACTGTCACGCGCTGCTCGGCCAGCGAGAGCTCCACTCGTTTGACCGACCAGGGCGATTTCAGCCCAAGCAGTTGTTCGTACAGCACCGTGTCTTTCATCTAAAAACTTGTAGGTCAATTTGCCAGCCCGCCATTTTGTTTCATTGCGGGAAGTTGGAGATGGGGCTGGGGTGAGGGAAAAATCACAGTGAAATCGACGAAGAACCAACGTTTCTATGCAAATTGAAAGGGGTAAAATGTTGACTAGCGCAGGCGCAGCACGTCGACTCTTTCTCCCCCCGAATTCCCGTCGGTCTTCGATAAACCATGAAACACCACGCAACTCGGATTGGTTCGCAAGTTGTGTCGCATCAAGCAATTTCCGGGTAGCCCAAGGCCAGCGCTTCCTCGGCCATCGCGTCCAGCCCGCTGTATTCAGATGAATTAACAGGGGTAAATCGCGCTACATGCGCGGCTGCCAGGAGTGGTGCGCATTCACCGTCTAAGTGCAACTTAAGCAACTCTGCTTGCAGGCGCCGAGCGACGTCAGGCGCCACCTCTCGCCCCGTGACCAGTAGCGGGTTTGGTGTCCATGGCGTGTAGGCCAGGGTTTGCAGGCCCAGCAGAACTTCGGGCGTATGAGCGCGCAGCAAGTCAAGATACCAGCCATCAACGGCGGTGATGTCGATTTGTTGGTCGTGCAGCGCTTTTAGGAGCGACAACGGATTTCCGTACGGCCCGCTGGATTCAGCAAACAGCGGTTTGCCCTGCGCGTGCCTCGCCAACACACTGCGCGGCGCGTTCCAACCGCTTTGCGAGTCCTTGACCATCCAGCCGTAACGTGAGCCAAAGCTGTCTTCAAGCCTTTTCCAGCCTGGTTTGCTGCCCGAATCGGTGCGCACCAAAAATTCGCTACGGTAACGCGGCTGGTCTTTGTAGGCGGCAAAGTCGGGCACGACGCCTGCCAAGGCATTGATCGCCATCGGCTGGCCGGTTCGCGTGGCATGCCAAAACGGCCAACCGCACATGAAAGCGCCGCACAGGCCAGGTCGCGCCCAGAGTTCAGCCACGGGCTGCGGCCAAGCGTGTTCGATCATCTGCACGCGGATGCCTGCGCGCTGGTAGACGGCTTGCAGCAATGACTCCCATGCGGCGCGGGCAGCGGGGGCGACGTTGTAGAGCCGGGTGGATGAGATCAGGGGCTGCATGTTGCTCAGGCGTAAATCAAGCGCTGGCCTAATCCGAGCGTGGCGGCTTTGGTGAGCATGGCGTGGCCCAAGGCGATGTCAGTGGTGGATAAGCCGCGGTGCCAGAAAAGAATCGTCTCGGTGTCGTTTTCGCGCCCTGGTTTGTGCCCGGCAACGACTTGACCAAGCTCGGCGTGCAGGTTGTGCTCGCCCAAGCGGTCGCTCTCAACATGGGGACGCAGCGAACCGTAGGGCAGCCCTTTGCGGCATTGGCCCCAGTCGTCGACCAGCATCTTGCTCATGATGTCGGTCAGCGAGAGTTCGACCGCGCTCATCGTGCCGTAGGGCATGACCAGCGCGCCGGGCTTGATCCACTCGGTTTTCAGCAGGGGGGTAGGCGCTGGCAGGCGCGAGGCTTCAACCACAATGTCTGCGCCGCGCACGCAAGACTCCCAATCGCTGGTGACGGTGACCGGTTTGCCCAAGTCTTTGGATAGGCGCGCAGCAAAGGCATCTCGGCTCTCGGGTCGGCGCGAATGGACACGGATTTCATCAAAGTCAAACAGGTGATCGAGCAACCGCACGTTCCAGTACGAGGTGCCGCGTGCGCCAATATGGCCTAGCACTTTGCTGTTCTTGCGTGCCAGATATTTAGCGCCCAGGGCAGTGACTGCGCCGGTGCGCATGTCGGTAATCGCGGTGGCGTCAATGATGGCCAGTGGCTTGCCGGTTTCGGGATCAAACAGGTTGAGCAGCGCCATCTCGGAGGGCAGATTTTGCTTGTAGTTATCAACAAAATCACTCACCACTTTAACGCCAGCAACTTGCAGCGGCTTGACGTAGCCGCGTAGCACGTTGAAGTGGCCTTTGTCAGACGATTCGGGCACGAGGTGCATCCTTGGCTCGATCACGACTTCTTTGTTGCCCTGCGCACGCAGGGCCATTTCGACGGCGGCAAGGATTTCATCGTTGGTCAGCGCCAGCGCGGCAACATCGGGGCCGTTCAAGTAGCTGATTTCGATTTTTGGCATTTGGGACATGGGATTTCTTCTTTCAATGAGTAGGTGGTTACTGATCAATTATTGAGCTGGCTTAATGTTCGCTGCATGAATGATGCCGCCCCATTTTTTTGATTCATTCAGAATCATGGCGCTGAACTCTTGTGGACTGCTGCCCACGGGTGTAACGCCTAAAGCAGCGAATTTCTGTCGCACATCGGGCATCTTCAGCACTTCGGAAATATCTTGGTGTAGCTTGTTGATGATGGGCTGCGGCACGGCTTTGGGCACGACGATGCCATACCAAGAGGTCACATCGAAACCGGGGAAACCGCTCTCGGCAACGGTCGGCACATCGGGCAATTGACTCAATCGTTTGGCGCCTGCCACCGCCAGCACGCGCAGCTTGCCGCTTTGGATGTGGGGCAGCGAAATAGCGGAGGCGACGAACATCGAATCAAGCGTGCCCCCCATCACATCATTCATGGCCAGCGCCATCGCGTTATAAGGCACATGCAGCAAATGCGTTCCGGCGATTTGGTTGAGCAGCTCACCCGCCAGGTGAGGACCCGAGCCCGTGCCGGGCGAGCCGAAGCTCATGCTCACACCGCTTTGCTTGGCGCGGTTGATGAATTCATCGAGATTTTTGACTGGAACTTTAGCGTTGACGACCAGCAAATTCGGTGATTCTCCCAGCACGGTAATCGGTGCAATGTCGCGTTTCACGTCAAAGCTCAAATTAGGAAAGAGTGTTGGGTTAACGGTGAGATTGCCCGTCGGTGCGAGCGTCAGCGTGTAGCCGTCAGCGGGCGCAAGGATGCCTGCTGTCATGCCGATGTTGCCGGACGCGCCAGGCTTGTTGTCGATAACGACGGGAACGCCCCATTTTTCGGACAGCTTTTGGCCCACGATGCGCGGCAGAGCATCGGCCACGCCAGCCGGGCCAAACGGCACGATGATGCGCACGGTTTTGTTGGGGTAAGTCGGCTTGGCCGTTTCATTGGCAGCCTGCGCGGTGTTGTGCAGGTTGCCCAATAGCAGCGGCAGCGCCAAAGCAAATTGAGCGAGCCGGGCGCGTCGGGTGAGTAATTTTATGGATTTCATGTTCATGTATTAGTTAGCTCTTCCTATGGTGGATTTAAGGGCGCGTTTGTGGCTGTGCTTGGGTTAACAAAAACAAGTCAGCTTTTTCAATGTCCGTGCCTAAGCGCCGATCAGCATCTAAAAACGGAACCTGGGCGCGGAAGGCTTTGTGGAACGCTCGTGTGCCAGCGCCCAGCGTGCGCGTAGGCTCAGCTTGCAGGCGTAAATCAATCGCTTGGGCGGCGTGAATCGTCTCAATGCCCAGCAGCGTGCGCACCAGCTTGATTTGCTGCGCCACGCGTTGCGCAGCCAGAGGTGCGTTGGAGGCCACATCTTCAATGTTTCCGGCCAGCACCAAGCTGTCGCTCGATACTGGCTGCGACAAAGCGCGCACTTCAGTGCTGAGCGAAGACACGGTTTTTTGAATTGTGGTGTAAGCCAACACGCCTCCGCCGGGACTCAAAAAACGCGAAAGTCGCGTGAACGCAGGGTCGCCCAGCCGCAGCACGCGCTGCGCAGATGATTGCGCCACATGTGACATCGCAATGCCCACGCCTTCGAGCGACACGGCCCACACTGTGGGATCAAAGCTGGCGCTGGGCAAGATCGCGCCTTGCACGGCGCCCTCAGTCACGAAATAGCGGCGCTCTTGCGGCGTCGCGTTGGTGGCGGGACGCACGTCTAGCGCGACGGTGGGATTGTCGTCCGAACTGTTGATTTGCACCACCAATTGCGCATGCAAGGCGGCCAGCGCGTCACGCGCCGCACCGTGGATTTGGGCTGTCGAGCGAAAGCTCAACGGGTCTTGCAGCGGGCGCTGCTCACTGCGCTGCCACAGCGAGCTACCTTGCAGCAAGCTCACGATGTGATGCGCCGCAGCGCTTTGACCAAAAAACGGGCGCTGCGCCTGTGTGACCGCCAAAAACGGGGCCACATTGCCATCCAGCCCTTCAAGCGACAGCGCGGCCACCACATCAGCTTGGTTAAGCAGCGCCTGCGCATCGCTAGCGGCCACTGCAGCCAGCGCTGCGCCGTAGGCATTCGCGCTCAGCATGGACAGCGAATCTTTGGCAAACGGCTTGATGGCGCCAAGCCCCGCTGTACGCAGCACCTCGGCGCTGGCCATGCGCTGGCCGCGATAAAACACCTCGCCTTCTCCCATCAACGCCAGCGCGATTTGCGGCAATACCGTGATGTCCGCCGCGCCCACCGAACCTTGGCCGCGAATGACGGGTGTGATGCCCTGGTTCAAAAACTCCGCGTACTGGCGTACCACTTCAGGCTGCATTCCTGTGCCGCCGAACAGCGCCGTGTTCAGCCGAATCAGCATCGCAGCGCGCACCACATCAGCAGGAACCAGCGGCCCATAAGCCACTGTGTGCGACAGCAGCATGTTGCGGTTGAACGTCTCAGACAACGCTCGCACCTCTGGCGCAATCACATCACCGCTGAAAGGCGTTTGATCCTTGTTCAGTCCAACGCCGCGATTGAGTCCATAGACCGGTTGACCCAGGCGCGCATAGCTCAGCAGCAGCGCGTGTGAGCGTGCCACGCGGGCCCAAGACTCATTTGACACCGCCACCTTTCGGTCTTCGCGGGACACTTGCAGCACTTGATCAATGGTCAGCGCCCGGCCAGTCAGCTCAATTGGCTCGGCCGCTGAAACCCGAACCATGGATTTCTCCAGTTTGACGGCAGGCTGGGGCGACAAGCCGTTTGAAGTTTGCGCGCTGCTCAGCAGCCGAGGATCCAACTCGCCCTGCGCTAGCGCGATTCCCCCCAACGAACAAGCGGCCAGTGCAAGGAAAGTCCGCTTGATCAAGACTGAAAAAGACGATGATGAACGCATAAATCTCCTGAATAGTTGATATGAAATGAAGGCTAGCGGAGACTATTTCCGAACAGCACGCTCACTCCACGGTGCATCGCCGCGCCGCCGAGGACAAGCCACGCCATCAAGATGGCAGAGAGCAGTAGAGGCTTCGCACCCGCGTCTCGGATAGAACGCAGCTGCGTCGATAGGCCAAGTGCAGCCATGGCTGTAGCCAAAAGCGCAGTATCGATCTGAGAGATCGGCCCGTTCAAGGAAGCCGGGAGCAGCTGCAGCGAGTTGAAGAGAACCATACCTACGAAGCCAAACGCAAACCATGGGATGACCATCGGAGTTTTGAGCTGTGACGAGTCGGCTTGGCGGTGCTGCAACCCCATGGCAAGGAACAGCAGGAATGGAGCAAGCATCATTACGCGGACCATCTTGGCGATGACTGCGGTATCTGCGGCTTCGATGCTTACGGAACGGCCTGCAGCCACCACTTGTGCGACTTCGTGAATGGTGGCGCCGGTATACACCCCGAATCCGCTAGCCCCACCGGTGATAATGCCGTAGTGCCGATTGAGCTCATAGAGCGCCGGGTAGCTAAACATGGCGAGCGTTCCGAAAACGACCACCGTGGCCACGGCGACAGCCACCTGCTCTGATCGCGCTCTGACTACTGGCGCGGCGGCCATTACAGCTGCTGCACCGCAAATGGAGCTGCCCACACCAATCAAAATGGCGGTATTCCGATCCATTCGTAGCCACCGGGTGCCAACCCACCAAGCCAAGGCGAAGGTGCTGACAATCACCAAGCCATCCAGCACGATGCCTTGGGCGCCGACCCGGCCAATGTCATGAATGGTCAAGCGCAGACCATAGAACACGATCCCGAGCCGTAGAACCTTGGTGCGGCAGAAGTCCACGCCGGGCGCAGCGAGCGCTGCGAACCGGGGATACAGGGTGTTCCCGGCCAGAATGCCAAGGGCAATCGCGAGTGTCAATGCGCTGAGGCCATGGTCTTGCATCCAGCCGATGCTGCCAAGCGCCATTCCGATCAGGGCGATACTCGCGCTCGCCACCACGCCAGGGACAACGTGGAGTCTGGGGCGCGAAACAAAGACGGTCGCCAAGGCAGAAGCGGCGGCGGAAGAGCTGTTGGTCATGGGACGGTACTTCGAGGAGTTGCTCGAAGTTTGGGCGCCACAGTTCAATTCGTCCAACAGGTTATATAGATATAATAAATCTATCTAATCGCTAAAGAAGGCAGATGGACATCCTTCGTCTCACGCTGCGACAGCTCCAGATTTTTGTGGCGGTCGCCCGAACCGGTAGCACCACCGCTGCCGGAGAAGCTATCGCACTGTCGCAGTCGGCGACTAGTTCAGCTGTCAATGAGTTGGAGCGACTTCTCTCGCTTCAACTATTCGATCGAGCCGGGAAGCGGTTACTGCTGAACGACAACGGTCGTGCGCTATTGCCTCAAGCACAGGCCCTGTTGGAAGGCGCCAGCACCATAGAACGCATGTCACAAAGCGCTGACGCCCAATTGCAGGAACTGCGAATTGGGGCAAGCACTACGATTGGAACCTATGTTCTCCCTCGACTGCTAACGGCATTCTTGAGTGGTCGGCATGCGCAAGCCGAAGCATGGCAGTCCAGCGTCATGGTCGGTAACACAGCGGCCATCTGTGCGCGGGTTGCAGCCTTTGAATTGGACATCGGCCTGATAGAGGGGCCGAGCCACGAGTCGGCCGTACTTGTGCACGCATGGCTTGCGGACGAAATGGTTGTGGTGGCCTCTCCCAGCCATCAGGTCTCGCGTGTCAACATGGAGGCAGAGCGTGCGGGAAGGCGCACCAACTTGGCATCTCTACGTGATGCGGTCTGGTTGCTTCGCGAGAGCGGATCAGGAACACGGGAAGCCACCGACGAGGTCCTCTTGCCGCATCTGCGGGGCTACCGCAAGTCTATTGAGCTAGGTAGTTCGGAAGCGATCAAGCATGCTGCCTCTGCAGGGCTGGGACTCGCTTGTTTATCCAAGTGGGTTGCGTCAGATTTTCTGGAGTCCGGACGGTTGTGCGTTGTCCGTAGTGGCCTCCCCCGCATCATGCGGCAGTACCACTGGGTAGTTCACCGGGACAAGCAATTCACTCCGGCTATGATCCGATTCATCGATCTGCTCAGCGTGGACTGAATCTCAGTGTGAGAGGATTTTGTTCAGAAAATCCTTGGTTCGCGGCTGACGCCCATCGGGCTTACCAAAGAACTCGTCTTTTGAGCAGTCTTCCAGGATGCGGCTGCCGACATTGATGAAGACGACCCTGTGGCAACTTTCCTGGCGAATCCCATTTCATAGGTTGCGTATTCCGGTGAACGTGACCGCTGATTCCGGCAACGTGACCGGCATTCCGGCGAACGTGACCGAGGGCCGGTGTTGCGCGCTTTGATTTTATGCCGGCTTGCTTTTCGGCTGATTTTCCTTGTCAGGTAATGGGTTGTTTTTGAATTTATAGGCCCCTGCCAGGCCGCCGGAGGCCCCTTCTGGTCGTGCAGGTACTCGTGCATGACCCGCCCCCGGCCAGGGCTACGCTCTGTTGAGGTCTGATGATTTTGTTCTAGCCGTGGTCGCCTGCTTTTGCTTTGTTTGGAGTGCTCTTTTTGCGCAGCGATTCGCCCGTGAGCGTGAAGCGGTGATGGCTTTGCATCAGCCGGTCCAGCATGGCGTCAGCCATCGTCTGGTCACCGATCCACTCGTGCCAATGCTCAATGGGTACCTGGCTGGTGATGATGGTGGCGTGGTGGCCCGCACGGTCATCAATGATCTCCAGCAGATCCGCTCTGGTTTGCCCATCCATGGCGGCCATGCCCCAGTCGTCCAGCAGCAGCACGTCAGTGTTTTTCAGGGCATCCAGCCAGCGCGTGAACGTGCCGTTGGCGTGCCGGATGCGCAACTCCTCACCCAGGCGGGGAACCCGCTGGTACAGGGCACTATGACCACGCCTGCAGGCATGCTGGGCCAGGGCGCACGCAAGCCACGACTTGCCCGCGCTTGTCGGGCCGGTGATCAGCACGGCGTGCCCTGCCTTGACCCATTCGCCCAGGGCCAGACTCATCACCGCGCTGCGCTCCAGGCCGCGTCTGGCGCGGCTGTCCAGGTCTTCAATGGCCGCTTGCGGGTATTTGAGTTTTGCACTCTTGAGCAAGCGCGCACAGCGCCGGTCTTGTCTGCCGTGCACCTCCCGGTCTACCAGCAGCGCCAGTCGCTCTTCAAAGCTCATGGCGCTGATGCCGCTTTGCGTGAGCTGCTGCTCCAGCGCCTGGGCCATGGTCTCAAGACGCAGGCCGCGCAGTTGGTTCGAGGTGGTGTTCATCATCATGCTGGATTTGTCCGTGTTGGGTTTCATTGGTAGTAATTGGCGCCACGCACATGGGCATGTGTCGGGCTGGTCCATTCAGGGGGCGTGTGGGTTTGCAGCAGGTCGCGCCGGTTGAGCAAGATGTCGCGGATGTGGGTGTATTTGCTGGTGCCCAGGCTCAACGCCAAGGTGCACGCCGCCTCCAGCCGGGTATCGCCGTAGCGTTTGCTCAAAGACAGCAGGCCCAGGCAGGCACGGTAGGCATGCTCGGGGTGGCGCTGGCGCTCCAGCATTCTTTGCACCGTGGCAGCACAGGCCACGCCAATACGTTCGCCCCAGACCACCAGCCGCTCGGGCGTCCACTGGGCCTGGTGTTGGTGGCGTTCGGGCAAGTGCTCGGTCACGGTGGTGAAACCGCCTTTGTGGGCGCAGCGCATGTGGCTGGCAACACGGTTGCCACGGTGCAAGGCCTCTATCGCATGGGCGGTCACTCGCAGCTCCAGCGCCAGGCCAACCAGGGCGTTGGGCACGCTGTAGCGGTGGCCTTCAAATTCGACGTGGCTGTCAATGTGCACGCGCACGGTCTTGAAGACCGCCCATTCCCAGGGCTGCACCGGCAAGGCCATCAGGGCCGGGGCGTCGATTTGGGCAAACACGCTGGCGCGGCTGCCTGGCAGCTTTTGAAAGGCGCGCTGGTTGAGCCAGTGCAGCAAGGGGGCAATGGCGTCGTTGACTTCCTCCACACTGGTGAATTGAATTTTGCGCAGGCGTGCCAGTATCCAGCGCTCCACCAGCAGCACGCTGAGTTCGACCTTGGGCTTGTCCTGCGGGTGGTAGGCGCGTGCGGGCAAGACCGAGCAGCCGTAGTGGCGGGCGAAGTCTCGCACGCTGTCTGTCAGCAGCGGCTCGTAACGCTCGGCCTTGCTCACCAGGGCGCGTGGGTTGTCTGGGACTATGAGCTGGGGCACGCCACCACAAAAGCTCAAGGCCTGTGCTGTTGCGCCCAGCCAGTCGCGGCCAGTTTGCGTGGGCGTGGCACAGGCAAAGCAGTAGCCCGAAACGCCCATGGCAGCCACGAAGATGTTGGCCCGTCCCACCTCTTGGCCCTGCACCATGAGCGTGATGGTGGGGCCAGCAAAATCGATGAACAGCTTCTCGCCAGCGCGGTGGACTTGCCGCATGGAGCGCTTGAGGCGTTTGGCAAACTGGCGGTAGTTCTCGCAGAACTGCGAGTAGCGCCAGGGCTTGATGGGGTTGTCGGCGCTGTGCTCGTCGCCGACCTGGGCGCAGTATTCCTCCCACAGCAGCATGAGCGTGACGCCCTTGCGGCCCAGCTCCTGGTGGATTCGCCCGTAGTCGGCTTGGGCATAGATGTCGCTGGGGCGAGGCGATGCCAGCAGGCATCGCTCCAGCGCGGCTTCGTCCATGGCGGCAATGGCCACCCAATCGAGCCCAGCGGCGACAGCCAGACCCACGTACTTGGTGACAACACCTTTGGAGATGCCCAGGGCACCCGCGATTTGTTGGTGGGAAAGCCCACCGTCGAATTTGAGACGCAGGGCGTCTTTGAGTTTGCGCATGTTGATCCTTAAGGCGGGCATGTAGTTCTTTGCAAAAAGCATCGAAGCTACACGCCACGCCAGGTTTCGTTTATGCGCAACACCGTTCCGGCGGCGTATACCACCGTGCCGACTGTCGTGACCGTTGCCAGCGGTCACGTTCGTCGGAATCAGCGGTCACGTTGCCGGAATCCCTCCGGTCACGTTCACCGGAATGTCGGTCACGATCCCGGAATCACCGGTCACGTTGGACCGGAATACTCAATAGGTGACTACCGACAATAAGTACTTACCGTAAGTAGGTGGCTCAACGCACAGCTATAGCTTTAATAGCTCGTGGCTGGACGGTGTCCAAAGGCCACCCAGGACTCGACGGGACGCCAACACTTATAGACCGTAAGGTTTTGGCCGGAATAAACGCGGAGCATAAATTCAGATGTCTAGGATCCATCGCGGCGTTGATTTCTAACCTCGGGATTTGCACAGCGGTCACGTGGCGCCCTTGCTGGCTGGCTATCGGCAATGTTCAATTATCGATAGTCAATGCCATTGGCGCCGATGACGGCTTCGCGCCCTTTGCGGTCACTGATGATTGGGATTCAAACGACAGGACTGCAGCTTGGATTCAACCGATCGGTGCAACACATTAAATACTGCGTGAGCAGTAGGAGTGTTGCAGATGAAGTACAGAACAAGGATTTACTATTCAGAGAGCCAGAAGGCTCTGATGTGGGAACGCTGGAAGAAGGGCGAATCCCTTCAACAGATTGCCCAGTTGTTTGATCGAAACCACTCATCTGTCAGTCGCATCCTGGCTGAGACTGGTGGCATACGCCCGGCTGACCGAAGCTGGCCGAAAGCGGGTCATCGCACACCGGCCACCGCTGGCAAGAACTCCACACCGGTCCGCCTCACCAGCTCCTCGTAGCTGATTGGCCTGGATGCCTGTGTGTCATCCCCGTTCTCCTGCCAATGCGCCCAGGCGCGGTTGCGCTCGGCGTCATAGACCAACTTGAACAGGTACTTGGGCACCCGCACCCGGTTGTCACCGATGGTTTCGCTGCTCGGGCCAAACACCGGCCCGGTGAGTACATACACGTCGCCTCGCGCCCGTCCTGCGTACTTGCGAGTGTCTCGCTCGATCTTGGCCCACGCGCCCGAGTTGTGCTGTCTGGCCTGGGGCACCACATTGGCCAAGGAAAAGCTCTGTGCCATCGCCTGCGCCGTGGGCATATCTCCCGCAGGGGCCATGTGCCCGCGTGAGTAGCCCGATCGCTTGTAATCTTCCAGCTCCGCCCGCTCCCGGCGTGGCAGTCGGGCATCAGCAAAGAACTTGTTGGTGCGCTTTTCGTCGGCATCCTCGATGCTTTTCCGGCTCAGGCGCTGGGCGACGTAAACCGGGGTCTTGGTTTCACCGCTGTGAAGGACTGCGAAGGCTTCGTAGCAAAGCTCTCTTTGTGCAGGTTGCTTCGGTGCTGCAGGTGGCTGCCCATGAGCAAAGAACTCTGGACACTCCGCAAAACCACTGGCGGCCTGGGCTGCCAAGCCCACTGACATCACTGCTGCAGTCAATGTCCGCCGTACCCATGTCTTCTTCTGTTTCTCTCGCACCACTTATCTCACCATTGAAGTTCAAGGCCGTTATTGGACCACCGATGAAGGAGCAGACGCGGATGAATGTTGGGCTTATTTTTCTGATTCGATCGAAGAAAGATCCTGGACTGGGCATTGCGACCATGCCCGCCAATTCTGTAGTGAATCTCGCGGTGGCCAGTGGGGCAAATGGCGCCAACGTGTCAGGGGTGATCAAGTCCCCCATCCGAAACTTTGATCGTGTGATGAGGCTCCAGGTAGGGGCTTCCTTGCCATCCATACAGCTTGACAGGTACATAGCATAGTCGCACTGAGAGGCGGATGCTGTTGCATCGACCGGTTGAATCCGCAACTATCAGCGGTCATTCGGCCATCATCTTGTCGAACTTATATTTGCAGTAACTACACATGCCATCGAGGGACTGATCGTCAAGCGAAAGGGGTTCTTCACACATTGAGCACTCTGTGTATTCGAGTTTGTGTCCCTGGAAGCATAACGGTGCCGCCGCAGCTGACGCCAATGGCAAACGCTATACGCTGAGCTCGGTGGCAACATTACCCAACCTGTTTCGCGTCGTTGCAAACAGCCCGGCTGCGTTACAAGGCTACATTGATTTCAACAGCGCGGCGTCTAAGGGGAAACTCAGCGCCCAAACACGCGAACGCGTTGCATTGGCAGTTGCAGAGATCAACAGCTGTGGCTACTGCCTAGCAGCCCATACCTACTTGGCAGGCAACGTCGCCAAGCTCGACGAGGCTGAGATTGTCGCCAACCGTAAGGGCGCATCGAGTGATCCCAAGGCTGATAGCCATACGCCACAACGACGAAACGATCGCGGCTATAGGCGTCGGAGGCGCTCCAGGTGGAGCACTCGACGAGGTTTGCGCACACGCTGGTGTGGTTCGGATCCAGGAGCGTGTCAACGCATTGCATCAATAGTCAAAAACACCGCTTCGAGTTTTGAGGATATACACCGCGTCCGTCGTCCCGTGAACAAAGCGTCCCGAAAACGGCTTTCGAGGCGATGGTTTCGAAGAGTCGGTCTGGCCTGATTGCTTGATAGTGCACATGCAGTTTACTTTCGATGATTTTTATGTTGAAAACTTGGAGATGACATTTTTTGTAAGAACAACCTGCAGACTCCGACCAATTTTTAAGCAACGTAATAACGCGCTGCCCATGCGGTGCTAATAGATCCATCGTGCAGATATTAGCCCGCAGCTTTGTTGAAAAACCTCTTTGAAATCCGGAAATTATTATGAAAATTCGCAGCACTATTTCGATCCTCGCCGCTTCTATTGCAATGTCCTCAGCTTTCCTTGCGCATGCACAAAATACCCAAAAGATGGACGAAAAAACCAACATGGAAATGACGAAAGGCGATCAAGATGGCAAGCACATGAAAGCCGAAACGATGAAAATGGCAGAAGGTAAATCTGACAAGATGACCAAAGACGGCATGGGTCATGTGAATCAATCGGCTGACGTGTTCAAGGACCTCTATCGGGGCCGTTAAGCCGAGCCGGTGAGGTGCTATAGCTGAAAGTGTGGCTGCCATATTGCAAATGTGGTAGCCATCAGCACTCATGGTCATCTTTCGGCGTGAGAGTTGGAGGTCCCCCTGCTGCATCCGCAACCAAGTTTTGCATATTCAACGGCTGATCACGCCCACATTTACGGGGCCAGCGTTCGGTTCAATGCATAAACGCACATACAGAAACGGTTTACGTCAGCGCTTTCGGGTCTCTGAAAATTGAATCGGGTTGCCGTCCAGCGAAACGCTGACAGCTGAAACTGTAGCGCTAGACGAACTGGTTGATGTGCTGCAACAGCTGTTTGACGCTGGTAGGGGTTGCCCATGTTGTGGTGGACGGGCCCCAGGGGTTTAGCAACTGCGTGCCGCCCGTCTGGGCTATCGCCAGCACCAAGCTGGCGGTTGTGGGGCTGCACGGACGTAATGCCGAGACCTGGAACATAAAGGGCGCGACCGTGGCGTCTGACCGGTTTAACTACGACTACCCAGAGCACGAACTGCAGCAGCTGGTGCCTGGCATTCGTGATCTGGACCGCAAAGCGGAGCTGGTGCAGGTGATTTTTAACAACAACTACCAGGACCAGGGCCAGCGGAATGCCGCAACGTTGATGAACAGGTTGCATTGATGCTGCACCCATTAGGTGCGCACACACGAATGCGGGCTTAGGCACCAAGCTCTAGCCGACCACACTAGAATTTACCCATGGCTCGTAATCGCTCAGCTTCCTCCTGGGGTCACCCTATGTTTCGACTGGCGCTTGCCTTGGTGGGTGTAGCCGCGGCTGTGGCCACCTTGGCAATGGTTGTTGCTACCGTAATGCAGCGCCGCCTTTTGTGGTGGGAAATGACCGCCATTGCCCTGGCAGCCCTGGTTGTGGCGGCGGTTATTAAACATAGCAACGTGCAGAAGGCCAGACGCCGTGCCATTGACATGCGTGACTCAGCGCTGTGGTGACAGTGCCAGGCGGCTGAAGCCATTTGCTAGGCTGGCGCCGCTGCCCAGACTGCACCAACAAAAGCCGGGGGCGAAAGCGGAGCACAGCTATTTTTCAACGATCGACGACTTTACGACATCGCATCTTGTGCTGGCGCGGAAGGGTGGCCGTGCGCGCAGACCTACGTCGAGAGAATCCAGCGCACCCTGTCGGCCTTCATCTTGAAGGGTCGAGGGTCCGGCGAGTTTGAACAAACGACCCCTGTCGACGAGACGTGTCGCGGGATCATGCAGGTGCTTCAACCCTTCATGAATCCCGTAATGCTTCGGTACAACCTCGACGGCTTGTCTGCCGCTGCGAATGCCCCGGCCAATCTGGTGCTTCGGAGTCTCGCCCATAGGAGCCGGTTTAAAACTAAGAGGCTCGTTTGTTACATAGCGGCAGGCCGCTAGGGAAAGCGAACGCTCCCTAAGCGCCATGTATGAGTTTGTCCGCCAACCTTCGAATTAACGGCGAAGCCAGCACGACAACTGGTAGCATAAAAAGCCACGACAACACCCAAGATTTCAACCAGTGCAGCATGTAGGCTTCCAAGCTGGTAGAGCCTACGCTTGAAATGCCAGTAGCCACCGCGCAGGTCAGCCCCGATTGGAGGACACCGTAGACCAAATGAGCGAAATTTTTGGGGATTTTTATCACGGTTTTTCAGCTTACAGTGAATGTTCAAAGTAGATTGCGGTCATAAGAGTCGGTCTTGCCTTTCTTTATGCCAATCCCAAGCACAACGTTGAATGTTGGCCGCTGATCATGGCGCTGACTGAGGAAACTCCCCGCGCTAGTGGACTGTAACGATTGAATCGGAAGCACTCTACACAGGGAAAAGTTCACTCTCTTTTCTCCGTTACAGGTCACTAGTTATTTCATCTTATGCAGCCTCGTCTACCGGCGAAAAACGCGAGGCAAGCACGCCCACATCGCTGACCACGATGTCGGGCACGACACCCAGTTGATCAAACACGCCATTGCTGCGATTGATCCAGCATACCGGGTAGCCAAAATACTTGGCGCCCGTCGCATCCCATGAGTTACATGAGACGAACAGGATTTCTGATTTACCCAAGTGCAGGGTATCCATCGCAAGTTCATAAACTTTCTGGTGCGGTTTGAACAGCCGCACTTCGTCAACGCTGATCAAGTGATCGAAGGAGTTGGTCAACCCCGAATTGCCCACCACCTGGCGGATGGAATGGCGCGAACCGTTGGACAAAATGGCGGTTTTCAGCCCTGCGGCCCGCAACTGCTGAAGCGCCTGTGGAACATCCGCGAAAGGAGTCAGACTCAGGTACTCCGAGCACAGGTGTGCTTCACCGTCTGCATCGAGCGCCAGACCCAGACTGCCACAGGTGTAGCGCAACGCATCGAGGGTGGCGCTCTCGAAGTCTTGGTACTGGCCCATCAGCGTTCTCATCCATGTGTATTCAAGTTGCTTTTGGCGCCACATCTTGCTGACCATCTCGCCCTGGCCGGGGAAGATGCGCTCGCAGGAGGTGCGGACAGAGTAAACGTCGTACAAGGTACCGTACAGGTCAAAAACAACGGCTTTGATGGCATGCATACTATTCTCCAAAAATTTTTAAAATCAATCGATGGCTATGGCGGTCTGGGCCTTGAACAGTACCTGGTCAAAGTGGGCTTCAAGCTCGGCATTCCTGCCGCCCAGGAGGGTCCCGAGGTAGGCACCCAAAAAGCCCAACGGCATGCTGGCAATGGCCGGATTAACGATGGGAAACATCGCTTCCTTGCCCATGAAAGCCGGGCCAATGAGTGCCAGCCCGATGGCGGATACCAAACCGACGCCGACGCCGCCTATGACGCCGCCGGTGTTGAAGCGCCGCCAGAACAGCGACAGCACGACGATGGGGAAATTGGCACTCGCCGCGATCGAGATCGCCAGAATCACCAGCACTGCCACGTTCTGGCCTTGCGCCAGCAAACCCAGTACCGTAGCCACAATGCCGATGCCGATCACCGAGACGCGGGCGACTCTGACCTGTTCTTTTTCACTGAGCACGCCCTGCTTGATGACGTTGACGTAGAGGTCATGAGCGATGGCTCCCGAGGTGGCGAGTGTCAAGCCTGCCACCACCGCCAAAATGGTGGCAAAAGCCACAGCTGCTACGAAGGCCAGGAAAATCTGTCCGCCCAAAGTTCCGACCCCACCGCCCAGGTATTGCGCCAGCAGGGGGAGCGCCAGATTGCCACCCTTGTCAGCCGCGCGTATGGCGTCCTGCCCCACCAGCAGGGCCGAGGCAAAACCAATCAGTGTGGTGACAAGAAAAAATCCGCCCGCGAGAAACATCAGCCAGATGACCGATTTGCGCGCCGTTTTTGCATCTGGCACGGTGTAAAAGCGGGTCATGATGTGCGGCAGGCCGGCGGTGCCCAGCACAAAACTGATGCCCAGAGAGAATGCATCCAGTGGGTGCTTGAAGAAATTTCCTGGCGACAATATTTTGCTGCCGTACTTGGCCTCCATGCCGTCAAACAGCGCCACCGGGTTGAAGCCAAATAGGGCCAGTATCCACACCACCAGCACGACGGCGGTAGAAATCAGCAGCACCGCCTTGATAATTTGCACCCAAGTGGTGGCCAGCATGCCACCAAAGGCCACATACACAATCATGCCAATGCCGACAAACACCACAGAGGCGCTGTAGGGAATGTCCAGCAGCAATTTGATCAACACACCGCCACCGGCCATTTGCGGAATCAGGTACGCTAGGTTAACCACAATGGTACCGACCACTGCCGCCACCCGGGCTTGCGGGCGTTGCATGCGGTAGGCAATCACGTCGCCCAGTGTGTAGCGGCCGGTGTTGCGCAGCGGCTCGGCGACCAGCAACAAGATGGTCATGAAAGCCACCAGCGCACCCAGCGCATACAGTGCGCCATCCCAGCCAAACAACGCGGACAGGCCGACAAAGCCCAGAAAAGCGGCGGCACTCATCCAGTCTCCGGCCAGTGCAAAGCCGTTTTCTACCGCCCCCAGATTGCCCCCCGCCGCGTAAAATTCGCTGGTAGTTTTGGTGCGTTTGGCGGCCCAGTAAGTCACTGCAAGGGTGATGCCCAGAATGAACAGAAATATGCCCAGCGTGATGAATTTCATGCTTGCCCCCTGCCGTGCGCGAGCTCATGTACCGCCCGGGACGCCATCACGTCGAAATCACGGTTGGCAATGCGCACGTAGATCACACCCATGATCCAACACATGAAGTAGCAGCACAGCACCAGCAAGTAGGCCATGTTGAACGCACCGCTGATTTTCTGTGTCATGAAGCCTTTGGCATAACCGGCCAACAAAGTCATGCCCATGAACAGGCCGAAGTACATCAGCACCATCGGCACCAGCAACTTCTTTTTGGCAGCCATTAACTAGCGGAATGCGGGCAGATTGACGGCGTTTTGCCAATACCTCGCGTCTCGGGCTGCAATACTTTGATCGTTTGAACTCATCTTTGTCTCCTTTTATAGGGATCACCTTTACGGGATTTCACGGCGCCTGTTGCCAGGACGCCCCTATATTGCAGGGACTGTGCCAAGGAAATTCTTTATTGAAATCAATGGCTTGAATGCAGCCTGCCGTTTTTTTTGTGAAGATTTGATGCATTTTTGATATCAACTGAGTCACTAAAGACTCGGTTGCGCGGCGTGCAGAGGCGCCTCGCGTACCAGGATTGCCCCTGCATGAGCTCATTCAAGTGAACTTACTACGTGAAAACCCTTTGTTTTGGCCTATGGCGATTTGCTTCGCGTGGCTCTTGCTCTATGCTTTGCGGGGCTTGATTCAATTTTGAATCAAGCCGCACCGAGCAAGGCAACCCACCATGCAGACTTACGAGAACATATCCACGTCCGATTCCTTGTCGAGCAAGACCGAAATGAGCGAGTTGCTGCATTTGCGACAGCTTTGCAAAGACTTCGAGGAAATTTATCGCAACTCGTTTGACGGCATTTTTGTGGCCGACGGCAAGGGCATCACGCTGATGGTCAACGAAGGCTGTGAGCGCAACTACGACCTCAAGGCTGAGGAATTGGTAGGTCACCACGTTTCAGAATTTGAAAAAAAGGGGTGGATACGTCCGGTGATTGCAACCCGTGTGGCGGCCGAGCGAAAACGCATTTCTGCCATGCAGCACACCCACACTGGGAAAACCATCATGGTCACGGGCATTCCCTTGTTCGACGACCAGGGCGCGGTGCGCAAAGTCATCATCAACTCGCGCGACACCACCGAGCTGGTGCAGTTGCAGGAGGCATTGCTGCGCACGCGCGAGGATTTGCAGCGTGTTGAAAACGAGATGAAAGAGCTACGTCTGCAAAACCTCAAACCCGATGGTGTGGCGCTCAAAAGCCAGAGCATGCAGCGCTTGTCCAGCTTGGCATTGCGAGTAGCCAAAGTGGATACGGCGGTGCTGATCAGCGGCGAATCGGGGGTGGGCAAGGAGGTGCTGGCGCGACAGATTCACAAGGAAAGTCAGCGTAGCCAGGGACCTTTGATCAAAATCAATTGCGGCGCCATTCCACGCGAGTTGCTGGAGTCGGAATTGTTTGGCTACGAGGGAGGGGCGTTCACTGGCGCACTCAAGCAGGGCAAGGTAGGCCTGATAGAAACCGCCCACCACGGCACCCTGTTTCTGGATGAGATCGGCGAACTGCCGATGAACCTGCAGGTCAAGCTGCTCCAGACGCTGCAAGACCATACTGTGGTGCGTGTGGGCGGCACTCGGGTCGTCCACGTCGATCTGCGGGTGATTGCGGCAACCAATCGCGACTTGCAAGTCATGGTGGACAACAACCAGTTCCGCAGCGATCTGTACTACCGCCTGAACGTGGTTCCATTGAGCGTGCCGCCCCTGCGCTTGCGCAAGGAAGACATTTTTCCGCTGACAGAGCATGCGCTCGACGAGTTAAATGCCTCATACAGTTTCAACAAGCGATTTTCCGAACGCGCCTTGAAGTCTTTGCTGACGTACGAGTGGCCTGGCAATGTGCGCGAGCTGCGCAATATCGTCGAGCGCCTGGTGGTGACCACGCCTACGGACCTGATTGACGTGATCGACTTGCCGGAATATCTAATAGCACCAGTGGACCAGGCCTTCGCAGACCCGCTTGAGTACCGCGCCATAGTGGCTCAATTTGAAAAGCAACTTGTCGCAGAGGCGCTCAAGAAATATGGCAATACACGCGCCGTGGCCAAGCAGTTAAATCTCAGCCAATCCACTGTGGTTCGCAAGCTGAACGCAGCATGACAAGTTATTTGCGGTCGCCCAAGACTATTCTCCAGAATATCGGGGGGGGTGATGCTACGGCTGATTCAGGCCGTGTGTATTGGTTGCGCAAAACCACCCAAATTATGATGACGGCAATGCAAGCCCGGCCACGGCGACTTCCACGATGCGTTCGAGCGTGCGGCGACCCGGTTTGGTCTTGGCCAACACGTTCATACCCTGCACCACGGCGACCAGGTAACCAGCTGCTTCAGGCCCGACGTCCGGTCGCAATTCGCCGGCGGCGCGGGCACGTGTCAACGCTGCCGCAAAGGTCGTTTCCAGTCGGGCTAGATGCAGTTGAAACAACACGGCCAACTCGGGATCGCGTGACGCGAACTCGACCAAGGAATTTGTCATGAGGCAGCCCCAACGCCGCTTGCCGTCAATCATGGCGTCCACTAGGTGCTCGAAATAGCCGCGTATGCCCTGCAGACCCGAGGGGGCGCTGTTGATCCTCTCCAGAGCCTGCATTGACACGGTGTCCATGTAGCGGTGCAGCGCCTGGCGAAAAAGGTTTCGCTTATCACCGAATGCGGCATAAATGCTGCCGGGCCCGAGGTTCATGGATCGACACAGGTCCTGCATCGGTGTCGCTTCAAACCCCTGGTGCCAGAAGGTATCTGTTGCGGCATCCAGCGCCGTATCGGTGTCAAATTCCCGTGTTCTTCCCATGCAAAAAATTATAGTTTATGTATTCAATAAATAGCTTAATGAAATGTTTAATGGATAAATTTATAAGCTATTGACACGCAATTTTCTCACTCTATACTCCATTAATTCTTGATTGATCGTTCATTAATTGGAGAAAAAATGCGTATCGCTGTCATGGGAACCGGTGGTGTGGGTGGTTATTTCGGGGCGCGTCTTGCCAAGGCCGGCCATGACGTGAGCTTTGTGGCGCGTGGCCGGCAGCTTGCGGCCATCCGGGACACGGGCTTGCGTGTGGAAAGTCCTCTCGGCAACCTGCACCTTAAGAAGGTCAGCGTTACCGATACACCCGCGGACATAGGGCCGGCTGATATCGTGCTGTTTGGCGTCAAACTGTGGGATACGGCCGACGCCGCTGAGGCCATCAAGCCGCTGATTGGCGAACATACGGCCGTGGTGTCATTCCAGAACGGTGTCGTCAAGGACGACATCCTTCGCCAGACTCTGGGCGAGGCCCATGTCATAGGCGGCGTCTGCTATATCGCGGCGACGATAGCCGAGCCCGGCCTCATTAGGCATTCGGGCGCGATGCAAAAGCTGGTGTTCGGAGAGTATGACGGCACAAGCACTGCACGTGTGGCCCGCTTTCGCGATGCCTGTGTTGAGGCCGGCATTGATGTGGAAATCAGTGACCGCATCGGTCAGACGATATGGGAAAAATTTGTATTCCTGGTCGGCCTGTCGGGCACCACGACCGTCACGCGAACACCCATAGGCACGGTGCGTGCCAACGAACGTGCACGCGCCTTTTTGAGGGACGTCATGGATGAGGTGGTGCGAGTCGCACGGGCTGACGGCGTGCAAGTGGCCGAAGACTACGCAAATAACCGCCTGGCTTTTTGCGACCAGCTAGCGGCGACGATGACTTCCTCCATGCATGGGGATCTTGAGCGCGGAAGCCGTCTCGAAGTGCAGTGGCTCAGCGGCGACGTGGTGCACAGGGGCGCCCGCCTCGGGGTGGCCACGCCCTGCAATCGGGCCATCCTTGATATTCTGTCTGTGCATAGTGAGGGGCGTACTGCATGAGCCCGCAACATCTCACGGTGCGGGCCATTGAAGCCACACTGGTAGTTGTACCCATGCGGCGGGCACTTGGCACCAGCGCCATGCTGGTGACACAGGCACCACTGCTGCTACTGGACTTGCAAACAGAAGAAGGCATTACGGGCCGTGCGTACCTGTTCTGCTACCTTGAAGCGGCCGGCGCGGCCGCTCTTGCGCTGGTACGCGACATCAACGCCGAGCTTGTGGGGAAAACGGCAGCGCCCGCCGCGGTACGGCGTGCGCTGGAAGCGCGGTTTCGCCTCCTGGGCGCACGCGGTATCGTGTCCATGCTCATGGCGGGGATTGACATCGCCTGTTGGGACGCGCTGGCCATTTGCGCCGGGCTGCCACTGGCAACGCTACTGGGCGCCCAGCCCAGGCCTATCCCAGCCTACAACAGCAACGGCCTGGGTTTGCTGGACGCGCGGGCCGCGGCCGATGAGGCCCTGGAACTGGTCAGTGAGGGGTTTCATGCCATCAAAATGCGCCTGGGGCGCCCGCTGGCCAAAGACGACTTGGCCGCCGTGCGGGCTGTCAAGCAAGCCCTACCAGCCGGGATTGCGCTGATGGCCGACTTCAACCAAGCGTTAAGCCGCAACGCTGCTGTCGAGCGATGCCAGCAGCTTGATGATGAGGGCCTGTACTGGATTGAAGAACCGGTTCGCCATGACGATTACGCCACCAGTGCCGAACTGACCGCCTTGCTGCGCACACCTGTCCAGATTGGGGAAAACTTTGCCGGCCCTCGTGCCATGGCCCAGGCACTGGCGCAGCGCGCTTGCGACTTTGTCATGCCGGACCTGGAACGCATCGGCGGCGTGAGTGGCTGGATCGATGCCTCGGCGCTTGCCAATGTTGCAGGCATTGAGCTTTCGTCGCACCTGTTTCCCGAAGTCAGCGCGCACCTGCTGGCCAGCACGCCTACAGCACACTGGATCGAGTACGTCGATTGGGCCGACGCCATTTTGCAGGAGCCGCTGAAAGTGGTGGACGGCTGCCTGTCAGCGCCCGCCCGGCCTGGCAACGGCCTGACTTGGGATCCGGACGCTGTGAGGCATTACCAAAAATGGTGATTCGTCAGGACTTGTGTATGGAAGCAGCGCCCAAGAAGCGCTCCATCGCCGGGTTGTCTCAGACTTCATCCGCTCGGCTCATGCTATTCGGTACCCTGCTCATTTGGCAATTTCTGGAAGTGCTCGCTGGTGCACCGGCGGCCTTGGTCCTGTTGATGAAGCAAGGCCACTGGCTTGTACCGGCGCCACACCGAAAGTATCCAGTCAACAGATGCGGCCTAACTGGCTACCCACGAAAACAGTATCAACCGCAGTACTTCTTGCGGACGCCGCTTTAAAGTTGTACCCAGTACGTTGGCCTCGACCGTCATTGTTGGCCACGTTTGCATTTGCGCCGCTTTGCCGTTGGCAATTTGGCTGGTGTTCATGCGATTCCGATTTTTTAACTTTTTCAAGGAGGCCATTGATGATCAACTTTTATTTCCACCCTTCGCCCAATCCTTTAAAGATTGCCTTGTATCTTGAGGAAACAGGCGAACCTTACGAACTCATTGCGATCGACACCCGCAAGGGTGAGCAGCATTCGGAGGCTTTCAAGGCCATCAACCCCAATGCCAAAACACCAGCGATGGTGGACGGCGATATCCGTGTCTTTGACAGCAATGCCATGTTGATCTATCTGGCCGAGAAGATTGGCAAATTTGTGCCACCCAATACCCCAGCCAACAAGGCTGAAATGTATTCATGGCTCATGTTTGTTGCCACAGGCATTGGCCCCTACTGTGGTCAAGCGGTCCACTTCAAGCATTTCGCGCCTGAACCCAAAGAATATGCTGTCAACCGGTATGACTTCGAAGCGTGGCGTCATTGGCACATCATTAATGACCGCTTGACAACTCAGGCTTACATGATGGGCAGTGAATACACGGTGGTCGATATGTCGGTTTGGGGCTGGGCCCGAGTAGCACCTCTTGTTTTGGGCGCCGACGCGTGGGAGAGACTTCCCCATGTGAAGCGCTTGCTAGACGAGATCAATGCGCGCCCCGCCGCACAGCGAGCGGAGGCATTGAAAACCAAATTCGCATTCAAGTCCGAGGTGGATGAAGATGCTCGGAAAATACTCTTCCCTTCGAATGAACGCCTGAAACAAGCAAGCGCCTGATCCATGATTGACTTGTACTACTGGACCACTCCCAATGGCCACAAGATCACGATGTACCTGGAGGAGGTTGGGCTTGAATACGACATTAAGCCAATCAACATCAGCGAGGGGGAACAGTTCACCCCCGAGTTTTTGAAGATCGCTCCTAACAACCGGATTCCTGCCATCGTCGATCATGCGCCGCAAGGTGGTGGTGAGCCCATTGCCGTTTTTGAATCCGGTGCGATCCTGCTGTATCTTGCCGATAAAACTAAGCAGTTCATACCTCACGACCTGCGCGGCAGGAGTGAATGTCTTCAATGGCTGTTTTGGCAGATGGGCGGCTTGGGTCCCATGGCTGGGCAAAATCACCATTTTGTTCAGTACGCCCCTGAAAAACTACCTTATGCCGTTGACCGCTATGTCAAAGAGACGTCAAGGCTTTATGGGGTGCTGAATAAACATTTATCGGATGGTCGTGAGTACATCTGCGGCGATTACTCTATCGCCGACATGGCGGCTTATCCTTGGGTTGTTCCTCATGAGCGGCAAAGACAGGATATGAACCACTTCCCTGCGTTGAATCAATGGTTCGAGAGGATTAGTGTCAGGTCAGCTACCCGGAAAGCCTATGACCTGGCTAAATCCATCAATATCGCACCGACCGTCGATGAGAAGTCCAAGAGCATTTTGTTCGGGCAGGATGCCAAAACTATTCGCTAACAGGCTGTTGAAATTCGCCGGGATGAATTGCTCAGGACATCAAACGCGAGTCCATCCAGTGTTTTGGACCGCTGCGAGGAGTGTTGGGTGCCCCGATTGTGTCGCGGGGCTCCGTACCCCCGTTCTGGCGGCTCATCAGAGCGCCCCTTGCGGTATCTGCATCAGCATTCGAGCCATTCGCACGATGTTGTTCGCAGTCAACATCTGCCGAAGCCCCACGGCTCACGGTGTATTCCGAAAAGCTCATCGAGCATGGCCTGGCCGATCAGGTACAAGTGGACTCGGCCGGCACGCACAACTATCACTCCGATAACCCGCCAGCATGTGCTGAACCAGGTGGAAGATGCCTGTGAGGGGTTGAGCCGGCATGTGAGGCAGCGGGTTCAATCCTGAGTTGATCGCTGCAGGTGCTCGCTTCTGTCGCGTTCAGTCCCGGGCGGTGACATTCACCGCAGCCATGCTGGTCGACCTATTTTGGAATCGCCGGCACTTGGTTAGACTGCCCTTCGGGATGTCCCCACTCACAAGGAAATGTTTCATGCTGAAAAAACTTTGCCTGATTGCCGCTCTCACATTCACCGGTGCGGTGTACGCCCAGGATGCGACCTGCACAGCTGCCGCGGCTGAAAAGAAGCTTGCCGGCGCAGCCAAGAACTCTTTCCTGAAAAAATGTGAAAAGGACGCTGCAACCAAGTGTGATCTGGCCGCCAAGGACAAGAAGTTGGCTGGCGCTGCCAAGAGTAGTTTCTCTAAGAAGTGTGTAAAAGAAGCGGTCGGAGCGTGAGGCCAAAACTCCAGGAGTTGGATGAGCGGCCGCACTCGACTTTCTTTCCGCGGCTAAGGTCCTAGACCTGTCCGTTATGGATGGCCGCATGGTGCCCAAAGCGGCCCTCAGCACTAAGGACTCATATCCTCGATGCGAACCTTCTTCCTGTTAGGGGCCTTTAGTATTCCTTTCATGTCCAGTATCGACTTGGTCTTAGCACGCACGATGATTCTTCCATCTGGCAGAACACGCCACTTCAACTTGGTCCCAGGCTCCGCGCGCCGGCCAATGATGGCGATCATTTTCAGGAGATGGCTCAACCAGTCACTTGGGACACAGGAACTGGGGAATCAGCGTGTCAGGCAAGTAGTTTTCGGTAGTGGATGAAACCCGAGCGATCAGCGATGCGGTCGTAAAGCTGCCGGGCGTTATGGTTGGATTCGTGCGTCAGCCAGTACACGCGGGAGGTCCCGCGACTTCTCGCATCCGCATAGACATGCTCGATCAGCGCGCGGCCGACACCGCTGCCACGGCCATCGACTGCGACAAACAGGTCTTGAAGATAGCAATCGTCGCTCGTCGTCCAGCCGGATCGATGATAGATCGAATGCACCAGCCCCACTGCTTGTTCACCCACCATGGCAAGCGCTGCATGCATCGGCTCGACCGGGTCCAAGAAGCGCGCCCAGGTTTTGAGCGTCACGGACTCGGGGATATCCACTTCGTAGAATCGCTGATAGTCTTTCCACAGCGGAAACCAAATATCAAAATCGCTGTTTTCAATGGCTTTGATCTCGACTGATTGCACAGAATGCTCCTGAAATTCGGATGACCGCCACGCTGCTGCATGCGGACGGGCGCGCGGACGTGGCCGGTTGTTTCCCGGACCCTGCACTTCTGCCCCGATGGGTTTCACACCGTACTTTTGATGGTAGGTGTTCCTGATCTCGTCCTGACTCCGAAGAGGGGCGGCAAAGACATGGGCCGGCGACAGCAACGGGGTGATCGAAGTGGGTTCGATTTTGACGACGTGTTCGACGGGATACTCTGGGCCGTTCGTCGCTCGAACCCAGTCGGCGATCACCAGATACTCCTCATCGCCGGGCGACAGCACCAACGCTTGGCCCTTAAATCGATAACCACGCCTCTGGAAGAAATCGACTACGTTAATTTCGACGGCGGGATTGCGCTTCAAGTTCCGTATCGTCCAGGGTGATGCGATATCGGCGAAGTAGAGAACGCCGTTCCTGACCGTCAAAGACGCCTTCGGCGAAAGATTGGGCGTTCCGTCTTCGTTGACTGTCGCTACGAACGACAATATCGCCTGCTTGATAATCGCTTCCATGTCGGCAGTGATTTCAGTCATAGACATGGAACCTCTCCCATGACCGTGAGGTCGATCGCCGCAAGCGCTTTGTCCCTGGCTAATGTGGCTTGGTCCCGGTCGAGAAACGCAGTGGCCTGCACGGAGAGGAATTGCAGGGTTTTCAGCCCAATGCTGCCCAGCACCACCGACAAATACGGCGTGAGAAAATCGGGCTGGTGGGCTCGGTTGCCGGTAAAGACGCCACCGGAAGCGATGCCGATAAACACGGGACGATCCCGGAGCATTCCCACCTTCCCGGCTGGCGTCGATTTGAACGTGCGACCGGCACGAAGGATTTGGTCGATCCATGCCTTGAAGACCGAGGGAACGGTTAAGTTATTCATGGGCGTTCCGATGACAATTACATCGGCCCCCTCGACTTCCTGAATAAGCGTCTCGGAAAGCTCCAGCGCGCCCTTCAATGGGGCCGCCAAGGTAGCTGGCGACGACAGGGTAGTCGCGTAGTCGGGCGAAGCGTGCGGCAGGGGGGCAGCCGCAAAGTCTCGTCGGTTGATGCTCGCGCCGGGCGCAACCTCAAGGAGCTTTTTGACGATCGCCGCCGAAAGCTGGCGGCTGTGTGATTCTGGACGCGGGCTGCAATCAATATGGAGGATGTTCATGCGAACAATCCCAATGGCTTTACGAAGCCGATCATGACTATTTTCATAATTTATTCTCCTCAGTCAGTTGCCGTTACTTCGAGCCCGCGCTGCACCGCCGGACGCGCGAGGCCACGGTTGAACCACGCCTGCACATTAAGAAAGCGGTCGAAGCCGACGAGCTCGCGCGCTTCGTAGAACCCGATCAGATTGCGCACCCAGCCGAGCAGCGAAATGTCGGCGATGCTGTAATCAGCCCCCATCACCCAGTCGCGGCCCGCGAGACGGTCGTCGAGGACGCCGAGCAGCCGCGCTGATTCGGTTGCGTAACGGTCGCGCGGGCGCTTGTCCTCATAGGCTTTGCCGGCGAATTTGTTGAAAAAGCCGACCTGGCCGAACATCGGCCCGACTCCGCCCATCTGCCACATCACCCATTGGATCGTTTCGTAGCGGGTGTTCAGATCGGCCGAGATAAATCGCCCCGTCTTGTCGGCAAGATAGAGGAGGATCGCGCCCGATTCGAACAGCGCGAGCGGCGCGCCGCTCGGCCCGTCGGGGTCATAGATTGCGGGGATCTTGCCGTTGGGATTGAGCGCGAGAAAGGCCGGGTCGTGGTTTTCGTTCGCCATGATGTCGATCCGGTGCGGCTCGTAGGCGAGGCCCGTTTCTTCAAGCATGACGCCGACCTTCACCCCATTGGGTGTCGGAAGAGAAAAGAGTTGCAACCGATCGGGGTACCGCGCCGGCCACCGCTTGAAAATCGGATGATCGAGTGTCACTTTCTTTCTCCTGAACTTCTCGACATCGAGCCAGCCGGCGGAACGGGTGGATAGTCCTTCTCGGGATCAAACACGTTATTGAAAAGGTTTGTCAGAGAGAACATGGCCACCGGCGCGACAATCTCCATGACGTTCGCATTCGTATAGCCGGCATCGCGGACGTCTTTAACATCGGCGTCATTGAGTTGGCCGCGCGTCTCGATAACTTTGCGCGCAAACTGGACGGCGGCGTCGCGCTTCGGGTCGGAGGCATGGCCCTCCCGGGCGAGGATGATTTCGTCGGCCGGCATCTTGGCCATATTGGCTGCGTAGGTGTGAACCGCTAGGCAGTAGTTGCAGTCATTCACCTCGGAAACAATGAGACTTATGGCTTCACGCGTCTTCATGTCGAGCGCCTTGTTCAAGGAGCTGCGGAAGGTGGCCCATGCGTTGAACGCGATCGGGCTCTGCGCGAAAGTCGCTAGCATATTTGGGGGGAACCCGAGATTCTTGCTGAATGCATCGAGAGTCGGTTTCGAATCGGCCGGCACCTGTTCCGGCTTTAGAGCAGCAATTTTTGGCATCGTCGTCTTCCTAAAGTTACTGGTTTGATTTGATGGCGCATCTCAGCGGCCAGCACTTTGCCCGCCATCGACGTGCAGGATTTCTCCAGTGATGAACGGTGCAGAGTCGAGAAAGAGGATGGCGTCGGCGATATCGCTTATTTCACCCAGGCGTCCGATAGGGTTGAAAGCTCCCAGCGCCTCGTGAGTTTCAGGCGCGTGCATCGGCGTCCTTATGTTCCCCGGAGCGACAGCATTCACGCGAATGCCTTTCTTCGCGTACTCGATCGCCAGTGACTTCGTGGCTGCGTTGACGCCGCCCTTCGTCAGAGCCGCCAAGACCGAGTAGACCCCACTGATTGCAGCCTGGTCGATGCTGGCCGTGACGCTCACCACGTGGCCACTCGAGCTTTTTTCCATCTCAGGTTCGCGAGTTGCGTGATGTGATAGAAGCCCGCCATGTTCACATTCATCACGGCAACGTAGTCTTCGGCCGTGTGTTCGGTGAAAGGCTTTCCGATGTAGATGCCGGCGTTGTTCACGAGCGTATCAATCCGGCCAAATCGTGCGACGCCTTCGGAAATGACACGTCGAGCGGTTGTGGGGTCGCCGATGTCGCCGGCGATGTTCAAGATATTCTCGTCGTCCGGCAGTTTGATCGAACGTGAGGTCGCGACGATGCGGTAATCGAGCTTTCGGAATGCCTGTACTACTTTAGCTCCGATGCCTTGCGACGCACCGGTGACAACAACAACCTTCTGTGACTTGTTCATGCGTTATCCCTGAAAATATTGTTCGCTTCATCTATCGTCGGCACATATGAAAAAACCAGACGCGTTCCCAAAAATCTTTCGGAGGTGTATCTGGGTTTGGCGTTACGTTCGCATCACATGAAACCTCCGAGGGCCCTCGGAGATGTTGATGCGACCGGATAGAGTTCAGATCGCGCCAGCCGGTGTAACGGCGGGGAAGTCCTTCTCGGGATCGAACACGTTATTGATAAAATTAGTCAGGGAGTACATGGCCACCAGCGCGACGATCTCCATGATGTTCGCATCCGTGTAACCAGCATCGCGGACGATTTTCAGATCGGCGTCGCTAACCTGGCCGCGGGCCTCAATGACTTTGCGCGCAAACTGCACGGCGGCATCTCGTTTCGGGTCGGTGGCATGGCCCTTCCGAGCGAGAATGATTTCATCGGCCGGCAGCCTGGCCATATGCTCGGCCGTATAGCTGTGAACCATCAGGCAGTAGTTGCAACCATTCACTTCGGAGACAGCGAGGCCGATGCTGTCACGTGTTTTCACGTCGAGCGCCTTGCTCAAGGAGCCGAGCAAGGTGGCCCATGCGTTGAACGCGATCGGGCTCTGCGCGAAAGTCGCCATCATGTTTGGGGTGAATCCGATGTTCTTGGTGAACATATCGAGAGTCGGTTTCGAATCAGCCGGCACCTGTTCTGGCTTTAGAGCTGCAGTTCTTGTCATCATAATCTCCGTAGATAAGTAATTAAGTAAGTTACTGGTTTCACTAATTGGGGGAAGTCCATGTGGGACATCTCTCGTGATTAGGAGCCTCCACTTTAGGCTTACCCGATATCAATTTCGAGACTACCTTTGCTCAATAAAATGCCGGAGAGTCTCAAAGCAACGAGGCAATTCATCCCAACTGCAGCACGGCACTGCAAAACGACTTTTGCGGCACGGTTCTCAACCGTTACGTATGTCGCAAACCGCGAAATGGGTGACACCAACATTAAGCACAGCTAGCACCTCATCCACGCTGCATACAGAAAGCGAAGCGCATTAGCCACCTTCGTGCGCAAGACGGCGCCATTGCCCCGGCGTCATCCCCATCTTGTCGGTGAACACACGCCGGAAGGCTGCTACGGATCGATACCCGACTGTGTCGGCCACAGTTTCGGTGGACATCGCCGGTTTCTTCAACTCGTTGGCGGCCAAGCTCATCCGGATATCGGTCAGCAGTTCGATGGCCGAGCGCCCCAGCTTGTCCTGAAAGTGTCGTACGAAGGTGGCACGTGACATGCTGCACAAGTCGGCCAGGCCAGGCAGGTTCCATGGTCGCGCCGGCTCAGTGAACATTGCTGAAATAGCTGGGGCCAGTCGTGAATGGCCTGCAAGCGCCAACAAGCCAGCCGGGGCCTGTTCGGACTCGCTTGCCGCACGGAGCGCCAGTGTGAACAGAGCTGAGCTAAGCGCGTTGAGGATGGCGCTTCCGCCCGGTTTGTCGCCGGAGGACTCCGTGCGCATCAACCCCACGAGACTGGCCAGATGGCTCGAAGCAGACCCGATACCCTTTTCACCACCGCTGTCTATGGCACGCACCATTAGAGTCGAGGGTAGATAGTCGCGAATCAGCCGATCATGTGGCGGTCCGATGAAAAATCGCCCACACAACATGTCCAGATGCTCGCCCTGACCATCATTCTCGCTGAGCACCCATCCTGCAGAACCTTGGCGACTGTAGATGCGACCCGGCGTATGTCCGCTGCCATCGTGCAGCACATGCGCAGATCCATGAGGCAACAGCACGATATCTCCGCCCACTAACTCCTTGATCATCCTCGTCGTCGGATCCTCAATAATGGCTCGCCCCTTGAGAACGACGTGGTAGGGAATCTCGTGCGCCGCAGACTGAGCCCAGGCTACACGCCATGGCGCACCGTAGGCGCAGCGGGCCTCTAACTGACCAGTGATGGTAATAATTTGCAGGAGACTGCTCAGCCAGTCGACTTGGGACATAGGACCTCGGAAACTTGAAACGCTCAAACGTTTTATTGCGGTTGCAAAACGGTTGTACGACCACAGGGCCTCAGTGCGCGAACTGATCGGATACGTAACCGGCTAGCTCGTTTGGAAAACTAAAAAACCGGAGGCGTTTCCAAGACTACTTCCTGGGTGCCTCCGGGTTTTGGTGTTACGTTGCATCACTCCTAGATCTCACGGGAGGCGATGCGACCGGAAAGAGTTCAGATGAAATTCAGTACCTCGGTCACCGGACGGCGTGGCTTCTGCGCCCAGTTTCCCGCACGCTCCGCCCCAATGGACAACAGCATGACCGGCACTTCGTTCTTGGTCAGTCCGAACTCGCGGTGCACCGCGTCAGCATCGAAACCGATCATTGGCGTCGAACCTAGGCCCAGCGAACGGGCTGCATAGATCATCGCTGCCGCGCCAAATGTGCCGGTGCGCATTGCCTCGTCACGCTGGCGCTGCGGCTGCTCCATGTAAAGACCGCGTGCAGGGTTCTCCCACTCCGGCACCATCGTTGCTGGCATGACGCCCGCTTTCACCAATGGAGCCAGGCGCTCTGGTATTACGCTGGAATCGGCTAACTGACCGCAGATGATGAAGGTAACGGATGCTTCGGTGATCGGAGGTTGGCCCCAAGCAATTGGGCTCAGTCGAGCCTTAGCTTCACGTGTGCGCACGGCGATGAAGCGCCAGTTCTGCAAGTGGAAGGATGTTGGTGCGGTGGTGCCGATTCGCACGAGCTCATAGATTTGCTCATCGCTTAAGGTAGCGTCAGGGTCGTAATACTTGGCAGCGGTGCGGCTCAGAATACATTCGATGACGGGATTGGTCTTGGTGGTTCCGTTGATCACGGTTATTCCTATGGGGTGAAGGATTAGGTTGATGTATAGGAGTGCTTTCGCACTACGCGTACTCGGGTTTGTTCGGGGTGTTGGTCGGCGGTTTCTCCTCTGCTTCTGTTGAATGCTGCATGAATAAGTCTCTTGCAGTCGGCCAACAGTGCTTCAGCAGGCGTGCATCGGCGCATAAATAGATCGGCTCATTGCGACGGCCTGTATGCTCCTTTCGCGCTCCAAGATCGGGTTTACTTGGGTAGCGTGGTCAGTTCTTTGTCGTTGCTATCAACGACGAATATGGCCAACAACTTTGCTGCTTGGGTTTTGCTCGCGTTCCGGCTTATGGGATGGCTCGCGCCGGGCGGTTCAGACCAGCTCTCACCACCGCGGTACACACGCACGTCACCATCGTTGACTTTTGATTCGATCGCGCCGGATACCACGTACGCGTATATGAAAGCGGACTTCGCGTGCATGTGGGGTAACGAGGCAGCGCCTGGTGGATACTCGACTTCTACAGCGACGAGTGATTTACCCGGCAGATTGGGAATTGCTTGTTCAAAATTCGGCTTCACAATTTCGCTGGGCTCATGCGCTGCAACATCAGTGCTGACGAAGATTGCAACTGTCGTGCAAAACGCAATCAGAATCGAATGAACGATCATGCTCGGATGTCTCATGTCGACCTTAGAATTTTGTGCGTCAATGTGCGAATATTCTGTACCATCGATGGTATGAATAAAAGAACCAAGATTCCCAATTTTTGTGTGTACTAAGAATCGGAAAGTGGAGGACGCTTCATACTCACAAGCTCGGTCACCTCATGCTGATGATCTGCGGACGAGATCGCAACTGTCAGCCACTTCCCATCATGGTAGGTTCGGGTTTCATCGTAGAGCTTGACCAACTGCGGACTCCAGAAATAGCGCCGCTGCTCAAACTTCTCTCGCTCTGCTCCCCCCAAGACGACCAAAACCGAAAACAGCTTGTATGCCGGCACTAAGGTGCACAACGCCTTGGTCTTCGTATAACGCAGAGACCAACCGCGTTTCTTGCCACCATAGAGCCAATCCGGCGCGAAAACACCCGGGTAGGATGCCTCGATCCAGCTCCGCAGCTCGGTCCAATGCTCGAACGCCTCCGGCCCCATCCAGTCGCGGATCGTGCTCTCATCGGGCGGTGCTGATTTGTCGTTGATCCTGTCGCCGATCTGGGGGGACTGTTCCATGTCGCTTTCCTCACGCCTCAAATTTATTGCTCTGATGGAGCTGATGCTTGCTCTTTCTACAGACGATTTTTCATGGGCTTCTCGCGAGATTTTCCAAGACGGTGTCTACTTGACTGGCGTAGTCAGTTCTTTGTCTTTGCTATCAACGACGAATATGGCCAGCAGCTTTGCAGCTTGGGTTTTGCTCGCGTTCTGGCTTACGGGATGGCTTGCGCCGGGCGGTTCAGACCAGCTCTCACCAGCGCGGTAAGCGATCATGCTCGGGAGTCCATGTTGACCTTATAAATTTGTGCGTTAATGTAAACATATTCTGTACCATCGATGATATGAATAAAAGAACCAAGATTCCCCATTTTTGTGTGTACTAAGAGTATGAATTCAGACCTGCAAATTCAGCTCGACCGGACAGCGAAGCTGTCCCTGTCTGAACAAATTTGTGTGAGTATTCGCCGGGCAATAGAGTCAGGCCTCCTCGCACCTGGCACTCGATTGCCCTCGTGGCAGGGTCTAGCCGCACAACTTGGTGTGGCTCGCGGCACAGTTCAAGCGGCGTATGAACGGTTATCTGACTCTCAGATGATCGAAACATTCGGAGCAAAGGGCACCCGCGTAGCGCCACGACCTCACGCGGCTACTGTGAAACCAGAAGCGCCGCAGCCCGGGGCTTTTATGAAAACCTATCAGGAGATGATGGCCGGGCCAGCGATCTTTCAGCTCGGCATTCCAGCGATGGAAGGGTTTCCGGACAAACTTTTCGCCCGCGCACGCTCTTCCAATTTATTGAAGACGGGATCTTTCTCATCACTGGTCTATCCCGATCCTAGAGGGGAGTTCGAGCTGCGCAGAGAGGTTGCAGGCTATCTCTCCATTTCTAGAAACCTCCACTGCTTCCCGGAGCAGGTGTTGATCACTTCGGGATACAGTTCCGGCTTAGGCCTTGTACTACGAGTGTTAGGTTTGGACGGTAGGAAGGTTTGGATGGAAGAGCCTGGTTTTCTTCTTACCCGGAAGGGTTTAGAGCTCGCTCGTTTGAATATTGTCCCGGTACCGGTGGACGCCGAAGGCCTCAACGTAGACTACGGAATCGAGAACGCCGCGGACGCCGCGTTAGTCGTGGTGACGCCCGGTCAACAAGCTCCGTTGGGCACGACTCTGTCTTTGAGGCGACGGCTTCAATTACTTGAATGGGCAACCTCGAATGATGCCTGGATCATCGAAGATGACTACCTCAGCGAGCTGCAACTAGAAGGCAGACCGGCACCCGCCTTGGCATCTTTGGACGAGGGGAAAAGGGTTATCCACATAGGTTCTTTCAGCAAGACTATTAGCCCGGGGCTACGACTTGGATTTGTCGTGGTGCCAGCCGAACTGGCTGCCGCATTCTCCGAGGTAGCCGCAACACTTGCCCCTGCGCCATCACCCGTAACTCAACTCGCTACGGCTCAATTTATGCGTGATGGTCACTACATTCAGCGCGTACGTCGACTCAAGCGTCTATATTCTGCCCAGAGTGACGCGCTATGCGAGCAGTTACGAATGCGCGACGCAGAATGGATTAAGGCCGGCTTGGCAGTACTTCTCAGACTTCCCGATGGTGCCCCCGACGTGCAGATCGTTCGGGAAGCGAGGAGCATTGGCATCGCACCATCACCTTTGTCTGCGTGGTTCGCGACTCCATCCAGGGCCTTACCCGGTCTTTTACTCGGGGTTGCCTCGGCACCTGAACCGTACGTCGCGAAATCATGTCGTCAGCTGTTCGAGATCATCGACCGATATTGCTAGCCCGGTGTTAGATTACGAAGAAAACTCTAGTGAAAGTCAACAACAGATGCGCCGCCGCGCGTAGCCAGAGTTCCGCAGTTCGGATATCGCAAGCTGAATGGCGGCCGTAGGCGTGACGTGGAATATCGCCATCATGGCGCTGCTCGCAGCCACAAGAATTTTTGTAATTTTTAGATGCAGCTTCGACATGACTTCGCGCAACACTACCGCCTGATTATGTTGCTCATCCTTAGCGCCGTATACAAGCGTTATCGGCCGGCCAGCGGCATTTGCGAGCAGTAATTGCATCAGCTGCAATTTTTCTGCTTCGGTAAGTTCGCTTCGATAGCGCTGTTGGAAAACTTCCCAATGTTGCGGATCGTGCGCGAACCATTTTCGCAATTCGTCGGTCGGTGCGAGTTCGCGCGCCCATTGATCAAGTTTGAGCGATCCTTTGCTACGGCCACGAGGCCAGAGACGGTCGACCAGCACTCGATAGCCATCGTCTACGGACGGATCCTCATATGCTCGACGAATCGAAATCATTGGACGTTTATTGCCTAGATTGGACATTTATTGTTCCTCACTGGCCATGCTGTCGTAAACAACTATTCATTTACTCGAGGCTTTTTTGCACCGTATCACGCAACACCGGCAAAACTTTACTTTCGAACCAGGGATTGCGAGCCATCCAACTAACGCAACGCCATGACGGATGCGGCAACAGAAAAAATGCGGGTAGAAAAGAGGCGAACGCTTCAACTTTATCCGTTAGCAAACGATGCGCTGTTTGTGGCAAATAATACGCTTGCGCATAGCTTCCGACTAGCAATGTCAAACGATCAGGCGGTAGTTGCGCCAAAATCCTGTCATGCCACAGGGGCGCGCATTCAGGCCGTGGTGGTAAATCGCCGCTTTTTCCTTTGCCGGGATAACAAAATCCCATTGGCATGATGGCGACTTTTTCTGGATTGTAAAAATCTTGTGGTGATATACCAAGCCATTCCCGTAAACGCGCGCCGCTTTGATCGTCCCAGGGAATGCCGCTGGCATGGACCTTCGTACCAGGCGCTTGTGAGATGATCAAAATCCGCGCTGTTCTGCCGAATTGCACTACCGGACGAGGGCCTAAGGGCAAATTTGGTGCACAGTTCGTGCAGGAAGAAATTTCCGCATGTAACATTTTCGTACTTCGAACCATTTTTCTTACCTGGAAATTTCTGTTTTCTGGAAGTTGCGGTGAGCGTCAATTTCGCCAGATAAGCATACTATTCCACCCTGCGTAAATTCTCAGCGCTTGAATACATCGCAATACCGGGTGCTATGGCTTGTAAGTATTAGCATCAAAGTTCGCATGACCTAGTGCACCACAATGCTTAAGTGTCAAAGCCGCCGTTGAATCCAAGGTCTTCTGTTGACCGTCGAAAAAAAATCCCGATCGGCTGTTGGCACTAAACGACACCGAATTGCCGGTCGAAAGAGCTAGCCAGAAAGCTGTCATTGGGCACTTCCAAAACCAGGGTTCCAGATTGCGGCCACCGGTCACAGGCTCCATCGTGCCCGAAGCGGTCCTTTGCCTTAAAGACAACCAGACGTTCGTCGAAGTAACTGAACGGTCAGGAACGGTTGTTCTATCTAACTGTCGCACAGCGGTCGTTCATGGGTGGCGTTTGGCGGTGCCGCCCGTCGCTCGTTAGGTACGTGTGTGCCGTCGAACGACACGGTGCAAATGCCGAACTGCAAACAAGTGTAGTGTCGGTCAGCGCCGTCGTGCCGAGCTACGGCCTGATGATGCGGCTGTATGCTGCCCAGTCGATTGCTGGAACAGTTCCAAGCGACTGAAGGCGTGCAAGCAGGCGAAAAAGAAAGAACATCAACGCGCCCTGCTCCGTGGCGACAAGAAGTTGTCCGTCGTGGAAGTCAAAACAGCCATGCTCAAGCGCGCAGCCGCAGTCGAGCTTCGATGCGTCATCTATTGTCAGGTTGCGCCGAAATGCCTCGCCCAGGCCGTCGACCCAACTTGCCTGAGGCGCCAGGAGTCCTGCAACTATCCTAAACGGCGCCTTCGGCTTGTACACGCCACCTGCGTGCGAAATGGCAACCGACGTGCGGTGCATGCGCCTGACCGATGCTGCCTTTGCCTCTGCGTATTCGATGTACGCTTTGTCGATAGTCGGTTTGCACTCGAACATCGCGTAGACCGCCTCGGCCGGGATGTACCTGTGGTTCTTCTGGTCCAGTAGTGTCGGAGTGAAGTGCCGGTCGAAGACTACGACGTCAATCTGGTCGCTTCTGTTGCCTCGGCTGTCGATGACGATGCCGGTGGCAACATCGTATCGGTTCGGCAGATACGACCTGAACACTTCGAGCCAGTGCTCTTCGTTGACCGAGCCCATCGTGCCCGCATGGCTGATGGAGTGCGAGGCCAGTCCCATCTGCGCACGCAGGTTGGTCTGCACCATGGCGAATGACTCGCGTAGCCAGGACACGTCGTCGTTAGACGCCTGGAGAGCGGTGGGGGTCGTCGGCATCGTGATAGTCATGTTGCTCACCCATCAAGACAAAGGAAACTTCGGGCCGAACAATTGTCGCCAGGCCTTTAATGCATCGCCGTTTAAGCCTCGTTTGGTCAGCTGGATGGCATTGGCCGCGTCGCGGCTCGCTGCTTGAAGCAACTCTTTCGCTCGAACCTTGCGCTGGTCATCCATGCCGTCGCTCACGGGCGAGCCGAGGCCGGCGGGGTCCGGCCACTCGTCGAGCACTCGATCCGCCAACGATGCGAAGAACGCCTGTATTTCGTAGTCGAAGCGCCCTTGCCAGCCGCCGTGCAGGCATTGGAGCGCCATCACCTCGATGAGGAAGGAGGGCTTCACAGGCTTGTCCTTGCCGTGCTTTGCGTTGTTGTTCCAGTATTTGACCATGCGGACTAAGCCTTTCCATTCGTTGGAGAAGGCCTGATGGGCATCGCGAGCTTCCTGCGCGTGGATTTCGGGGTTGGTCTTCATCCACTTGCCGGTGTCGGCATTTGGAATCTCGTAGTCGCCGCCGACCGCAAACGCCGGCACGACGTCGACGCTGACCACGCGATAGTCAGTGTTGTCCTCGGCGTCGATGACGACGCCGAAGTCCACACTGACTGAGCGTCCTTGTTTGCGCACCGCATCCCTGCCGTACTTGTCCACCAGCGCTTTGCAGAAGTCGTCGAGGACCACGTTAGGCGGTTGGTCGCGATATCTCTTGCGCTCCGAATCGGCCAGCACGAAGAAGATATCAATGTCCTTGAGCGGCTTGGTCTTGGTGTATCTGGCGTACGAGCCGGTCAGGAAGTCGCGGTCGACTGCGAAGCGCGCTCGAAGATGCTCCCGTACTTCCGTATGCCGCTTGCTCGCGTTTTGCTTTTCCCGCTCATTGAGTTCAAGACGGCTCTTGAACTTGCGAAAGGCCTCTTCGACGGTCAACATCAGCGGGTCCTCCAATATGCAGCGCTTCCACCCAGGCCGCTGTGGTCGATGGTCGACCCAAGGCTTTGGCGAACCATGCCATCGGTTGCGCGGAACGAGCCCGGCCCCCAGCCTGCCACGTCAGGACGGCCCGGCTTGTTCTTCAACAGGATGTCGTAGCGCGCTTCTGCGGGTGCCACGCCAGCCTTCTTGATGTGGTAGCGGAGTTGATCGGTATCGGTGTAAAACGCCCCGTCGCTGCTGGACCACTGGTAGACGATGTCGATATCCCACCGGAGTACGAGCGAACCGGTAGCCGGGTTGTAGACCTCGAGAACAACTTTCTCCAGGTGTTCACTTTCGAGCCAGGTCTTGATGGCACGGTGCGTGCTGTCCCATTCATCAGTGAGCTTGGTCGGATCCATGCCGCTGAGGCGAATGATGTCCTTCAAGCTCTTGAGCACGTTGTCTGCGACGTAGGTGACAGAATGGGTGTATGAGTAGGCTGCTACGGTAGTCATGACTTCATAAACCCCTCGGCATCCAAGACGAACTCATTGCCCGCGGCGGCCTGCGCCTTCTGTTCAACCTCGATGCCGGAGTCTTTGTCTCGAGCAACGACGCGGCTACTGCTCTTCTTAAGCGCCGCTTGCACCCAGGCCAAGTCCTCCTCGGTGACCGGCAGCGAGACCTGCCAGTCGCCTTTCAACGCGTCGAAGCCCAGCTTGGCTTCGTTGCTGTTGGAGTCGTCCAGAGCATCGTCGTCATAACTGCAGTAAATTCGAGTGCGTGGACCGTCGCAGGTCACTACGATAGGGCTCTCGCGAGGCCCTTGGTCAGCAATGACGCTGCTCGCCACCCCAGCAACCTTCAACAATTCCTGCCGCTTTCCTGCGTCGTTACCGCCATTAGTCAGTAGGTCAACGATGGCTGCCCATGTGGCCGAAGCGTCGCGATGCGGAATGCTGCGAAAATCCCGTCGTGATACTGTGCTCATGGGCGGTCTCCCTTGCTGGCCGCGCGGCTATGCTGAGCGAGTTTTGCTGCGGCAAGCAAGTCCGCAATGGTGAGCTTGTTAGGGTCCATGGCGGTCTCTTTTCGCATGGCAAGCGCATTGACCACGAGCTTTCGCAGGGTTCGGCCGTCGAGACCGGCCGTGGAACGTGCGAGGCTCTCGAGGTCCTTGCTGTCTGCCAGGTTTGCGATCGAGGGAAATGTCTCGCCAACCCCCACAAGGCATTGCCGCAAGATTTGGCGCGAGGCCTCGGCCCCGGGCGGCGGCACTTCCATGACGAGGTCGCAGCGGGATGTGAATGCACCGTCGATGGCCTGAGGGAAGTTGCTCGTGGCGAGGAACAGGAGCTGCGGGTGGGTGCTGGCGAGCGCATCCAGCTGTACAAGCACCGCGTCGGTCGCGCGATGGATGTCGACCGGGTTGGCTTCCAGGCTCATGCGGGTCCGGTCGGCCGCCAGAGTTTCCACCTCGTCGAGTAATACGATGGTGGGACCGCTCGCCGCTTGCTCGGCAATGGACTGCGAGAACAGTTCGCCAACAGCGCGTTGCGTTTTCCCCATTGCGGAACTCGTCAAGGCGTGAGGGTCAACCTCAACCAAACGAAACGCTGGCCCCTTCAGAAGCGATGCGACGGTGCTTGCGAGTCCGCGAGCGAGCGAGGTCTTGCCGGTTCCGGGTGGTCCGACAAGCAATATGACTCCGTGCAGCGGCAGGACGCTGCGCTCCACCTTGGGTCTCAAGGTGTAGTTCAGCACCGCTTGCGAAAGCAGGCGTTCCTTCACGCTATCTTCAACGATGATGCTGTCCCAAAGCGCCGCCAGCTCGGGGTCTGGTAGCGCTCTGACGGACTGAATTCCGCGAGGCAGGTCATGGGACTGCACCAGATGCAAGGGAGAAGGCCTTGTTGTTTTCATACGAACTGCTCCAGACGGTTAGGGCTTGCGGTGGTTGAAGAGGACTGGTCGGTGGGCATACCAGGGAGGCCTTTGGTCGTCGCCTTCGACTGGACAGCCGGGAGCGTATGGTGTACCTTGACAGAGATGATGTGGATGGGCATGTTGCCCCTCGCCAGTTCTTGAAGGTGACTCAGTTCAGCAGAGGTCCACTGCTTACCGTTGTTCTTCGATTCCATGGAATGCTCCATTTGTGAGATGGCTATAGACTAACAGAAAGTTCGGAATAGCGATTTTGCCATCCACTCAAAATACTCGGGTATTCCATATAAAAAGTTCGGTATAGCAGTATGATGTTAGGCTTTTCAATAAGGTGCCAAATTCGATGGCCACAAAACTCGGCGAAAAGATTCGTTCTTACCGGACCAAGAAAGGGTTGACCCTTGAGGCCCTCGCCCATCAGGCGGGTTTGAGCAAGAGCTACCTGTGGGAACTGGAAAACCGCGAGTCACAGCGGCCGTCCGCCGAGAAATTGCAGGGTATCGCCGACGTGCTGGGCGTAGACGTTTCGTTCTTCGTTGATGATTCGGTCGACAACCCGCAGGAAGCGCATCGAGACAAGCAATTTTTTCGTAATTTCTCGAAGCTCGATGAGGATTCAAAAGAGCAGTTGCGCCGCATACTTGAGACGTTTAGAAAGCCGAATTGAGCGTTATGGCCGTAGGAGACAACTTCAATCCGAGCAGTGCAGCCATCCGACTCACTCATTGGCTCGATGCGGCGGAAGCTGCAGGTCTTGAGCGATTCCCCGTTGCGGTAGATAAGTTGGCGCTCGACGTTGGTCAGACGCTGAAGTGGCCGGACCCGATAGTGGAGGTGAGAGCGGCGAACCTACCAATGTTCGAAGGGGGTCTCTTCCACATCAAAGAACGCCGCGGGTGGGCGCTCCTGTACAACGAGCAACTTGGGTCGCCTGGTCGGGTGCGGTTTACTCAGGCGCACGAGCTCGGGCACTACCTGCTTCATAGGCAGCAGCAGGAAGCTTTCGAATGCTCCGAGGCCGACATGGTCCACTGGGGGCCCAACCAAAAGGCGCTGGAGTCGCAGGCTGACGAGTTTGCGTCGAACTTGCTGATGCCAATGAAGCAGTTCCGGGTTTGCATGACGGGCCACGCCATAGATTTCGAGATGTTGTCGGAGGCCTCGACGAAGTTCGGCGTATCTCTAACCGCGACGTGTCTGAGATGGATTCTCTCTACCGAGGAGAGCGCCGTGCTCGTGCTGTCGCGGGACGGCTTCATCGACTGGAGCGTTTCGTCTGACAAGGCCCGAATGAACGGTGCTTTCATCAGGACCCGGGGTCGCGTGGTCGAACTACCAATGCAATCGCTAGCGGCCGAAAAAACAATGGAATCTTGTCGCCTAGGTCGGCGCGTCAGCCTGAACACATGGTTTGAGCATGCGCATCCTGACGCCGTCGCTCGAGAGATGAAGCTCGTGTGTGACAACTATGGGTACACCTTATCGTTGCTGCACCTGTCCCGCGGTGACAAGGTTTGGGCGCCTCGGGAGTGGGGTGTATAACGAGTCCGAGTTGGCGTTCGTACTCGCCACATTCGACGCGCAACCTCAATGAAAACCGCCGGCTTATCATGCTGCGCCGCTTGTCGAGCGTCAGCTTTACTCAGAAGTGACTGGCTGCTATCGGTCGCCGGCATCGAACGACGGGTATTGGTCGGTTTCGGGTCTTGCCAGTAGCGAACTCAACGCCATATTGCAGGCATTCAAGCGCCGGATCTCAGTGACCGCTTTGGAGGAGGCAGTTCCAAAAGCTGTATGTCTGGAGCCAGTCTTGAAGAGTCAGTGGTCAGAGTGTTGTGCAAGATTTCGCGTGAATGCCAGGTACAGACTGACTGCCGTCATACAGCTTTTCGATCTGCTTGCTCCAGACCGGCCACTCAGGGCTACAGGCTTTTGGTCAGCAATACGGCCGTGATTTCGATGGATCCGGCACCCGCCATCGACCAATAGGAGACATCTGGGCAGTGATCGTTGGACGGGGTTTCATTTGAACTCGAATCTGGAAAAACTTTGGCATTGTTGGGACGCAATGGGGTTGGTAAAACAACCCCGATCGCCTCACTGATGCCCTCGCGCTAGAGGTCCGATGCACCTTGGACCTGAAGCACCATGCCTCTAGGAGGCCGTAGCTCCGCCACTCACCGGGCCACGCGATGTCAGACGGATGCCATTCGGGTTCGCGCCAGCGCTCGGCGTCGTGGCGCCCCTCTCCCGCAGGCTTTGGAGGCCCGCGGATATTCGAATGCGCTGACTGCTCAGCTTCGCGCTTTGCCCCCAACCAAACGGATGCCTGGCATCAGCTCGGCGACGAGTTCCGGGCGCTCCAGCGCGTAGTCGAGATTCATGCGTGCGATCTCGACATGCTCTTCTCCCAGCGCCTGCGCGCGCGAGCCTTGACCACGCTCGATGGCTTGCACCAGCGCATGGTGCGTGCGGTGCGCCTGTTTCATCCATTCGTGCCCCTCTTCGATCGACGACTGCATAGGCAACATGGCGCTGGGTGAGGCGAAGGGCTGGCCGGCGAGCATGTCCATCACACGCTGCAGCGCGACATTGCCACACCCCTGCATGATCAGTTTGTGGAAGCGGTCGTTCATCTCGACATAGGCCGCATAGTCGTCCAGATTCATGTCGACCTTGTTGACCGCTTTGTCGCCGTCGTCGAGGCATTCGTGCAGGTCGCGCAGCAACTGGCGCGACGCGCCATCTTCTGCCAGCAAGCGGGCCGCGAAGCCTTCAACAACGCCGCGCACGCGGATCGCGTCAGCGATCTCCTGCGAGGTGAAGCGGCGCATCTGGTAACCGCCACTCGGCGACTGTTCGATCAAGCCCTCGTGTTCCAAGCTGGCGAGCGCCAGACGCACGGGCGTGCGCGAAGCACCGAGCTTTTCCGCCAGCGGTATCTCCGCCAACCGCTCACCGGGCACGAATTCACCCTTGAGGATCAAGTCTCGGAGTTGCACCAGCACACGGGATTGTTGGGAGTCCATCGGTTTTTGTAGAGCGGAGGATTTACCGATTGTAGGGAAAAGCAGTGGAGCTGCACGCAACACTGCAAAATGGTCAAATCGTTGCATACAATGAAATGGCGGCACTCATTTATCCGCCACGAAACGTGATTTCACGCGCCAATATTTAGGTATTTACCCTAGTTTTTACGTTTATTTTGCTGTTTTATCGCGAAAAAATTTGACTAACATCAGCGCCACATAAAATAATGCATGCCACTGCATACAATAAATTTCCTGCCCGTTACCTTTGATGGAGTACCTATGATCAGCGCCGAACAAAACGATTTCATTACCCGGGTAGGCCCCGGTACCCCGGCAGGCAAGCTGCTGCGCCGCTACTGGCAGCCCGTGGCGCTGGCCGATGACCTGACCGGCCCACGCCCGGTGAGGCCAGTACAACTGATGGGGCAGCATTTCGTGCTGTTTCGCGACGAGAGCGGCAAACTCGGCATGCTCGACCGGGATTGCCCACACCGCGGTGCCGACCTGGCATTCGGCCGGCTTGAAAACGGCGGCCTGCGCTGTTCTTTCCACGGCTGGCTGTTCGATGCCAAAGGCAGCTGCCTCGAAACCCCCGCTGAACCCGCCAGCAGCAAGCTCTGCAGCCGCGTCAAGCAAGGCGCCTACCCGGTGATCGAGCGCGCCGGCACCGTGTTTGCGTATATCGGCGAGGGCGAGCCGCCGGCGTTCCCCGAGTTCGACTGCTTCGTGGCACCTGACTCGCACACCTTCGCATTCAAGGGTCTGTTCGAATGCAACTGGCTGCAGGCGCTGGAGGTCGGCATCGACCCGGCCCATGCCTCCTACCTGCACCGCTTCTTCGAGGACGAGGACACGTCCGAGAGCTACGGCAAGCAGTTCCGCGGCGCGTCGGCCGACTCCGACATGCCGATCACCAAGGTGCTGCGCGAGTACGACCGGCCCGAAATCAGCGTCGACCCGACCGACTACGGTATGCGCTTGACCGCATTGCGCAAGCTCTCCGAGACCAGCACCCACGTGCGCGTGACCAACCTTGTGTTTCCACAGGCGTTCGTGATCCCGATGAGCGCCGAGATGACGATCTCGCAGTGGCACGTGCCGGTCGACGACACGCATTGCTATTGGTATGCCATCTTCACCAGCTTCACCGGCCCGGTGGACAAGCAGCAGATGCGCGACCAGCGCCTGAAGCTCTACGAGCTGCCCGACTACACCTCGCGCAAGAACAAGCGCAACAACTACGGCTACAGCATCGACGAGCAGCTGACCGAAACGTACACCGGCATGGGCGACGACATCAACGTGCACGACCAGTGGGCCATCGAGTCGCAGGGACCAATCCAGGATCGCACGCGTGAACACTTGGGCAGTACCGACAAGGGCATCGTCGCGTACCGTCGCATGCTGGTAAAGGCGATCGATAGCACGCTGGCCGGCGAAAGCGCCCCCATGATTATCGACGCCGCGCAAGCTGGCGCGCTCACCGGCCCGCCGTCGATCGACGGCATAGCGAAAGCAGGCAGCGCAGATGGCTACTGGCAAAGCGCCGATCGCGAGCGCCGCCTCAAATCGGACTGGGCTTCCGCCCGTCTCACAGCTTAAGAACGGCCATACGACATGAGCACATTTGTAGACCGTCACGGCCTCTGGTCCGAGGACCAACTGAAGCAGGCCCGCGACCTGGTTCATCGCATTGACGCCGGCGAGATTGATGTGGTCCGCTTCGCCTGGCCCGACCAGCACGGATTGCTGCGCGGCAAAACCTTGGTTGCGAGCGAAGCCCGCGCCGCGCTGTGGGATGGCGTAAACCTTACCTCTACGCTGTTGGCGAAAGACACCTCTCACCAAACCGTCTTTCCCGTATTCGCCGCTGGCGGCGGTTTCGCAATCGAAGGCTTCCAGGGGGGCGCCGATTTCACGGTCGTGGCGGACCCTTCAACTTTCAAGGTGCTGCCGTGGACGCCGCGCACCGGCTGGGTCCTATGTGACGCGTACATGCCCGATGGAAAACCCTGTCCCTACGCTACGCGGCAGATCCTGCAGCGCGCCGTTCGCCAACTCGGGGAGATAGGACTGAACTTCATCGCCGGTCTCGAAGTCGAATTCCATGTCTTCAAACTTGAAGACGCGCGCATGGGTCTTGGCGATTCGGGCCAGCCCGGCGAGCCGCCACGCGTGTCGCTGCTGTCGCACGGTCATCAGTATCTGACCGAGCTGCGCTACGATCGCGTCGATGCGGTGATGGAATTGTTGCGCTCGCAACTTCTTGCGCTTGGGCTACCGTTGCGCTCGCTGGAGGTCGAATACGGCCCGAGTCAGTTCGAGCTGACGTTCGGCCCGACTGCTGGCGTGCTGCCCGCCGACACGATGGTGCTGTTGCGCAGCGCCATCAAGCAGATCTGCCAGCGCGCCGGCTACCACGCCACCTTTATGTGCCGTCCGCGTATTCCGAACGTAATGTCGAGCGGTTGGCACCTCCACCAGTCGCTGACTCGCAAGAGTGATGGAGTTAACGCTTTCATGCCCGAAGTAGCCGGACAGGTCCTGAGCGACATCGGCTTGCACTACCTCGGCGGCCTGAAGCAGCATGCCTGCGGCGCGGCGGTGCTGGCTAGTCCAACCATCAACGGCTATCGCCGCTATCGGCCCTTCTCGCTAGCGCCCGACCGCGCGATCTGGGCGCGCGACAACCGCGGCGCAATGCTGCGCGTGCTGGGTGGCGTCGGTCAAACCGCGACACGCATCGAGAACCGGGTGGGCGAACCGACCGCAAATCCCTATCTCTACCTCGCGTCACAGCTTTTCTCGGGGCTAGACGGCATTCGTAAGAAAACGAATCCCGGGCCATCTGCAGATGCACCTTATGAAACGCCGGCCGAAAGTTTGCCTCGCTCGTTGGGCGACGCACTCACCTGTTTGCGTAAGGACGAGATGCTGAACGAACAGATGGGTAAGACCTTTGTCGATTACCTGTGTGACATCAAAGAAGCGGAGATTGCGCGATTCAACCTGGAAGTCAGCGAGTGGGAACACCGCGAATACTTCGACATGTTCTGACTAAACCATCATGCCCATGATCCACTATATCCTCAAAGACGGCAGCATTCGCAGCGTCGAAGCCAAGATCGGCTCGAGCGTCATGGAGAACGCTGTCCGCAGCAACATCCGGGGCATCGATGCCGAATGTGGTGGCTCCTGTTCGTGCGCGACTTGCCACATTTACGTCGACGACGCCTTCATCAACCGCCTTCAGCCGCCCGACGACATGGAGAACGAACTACTCGATGGCGTCGCCTCCGCACGCCTGACCAGCAGTCGCTTGAGCTGTCAGATCACAGTGACCGCCGATCTGGATGGCCTGACCGTCCGCGTTCCAGAGGCACAAAGCTAATGACAAACGCCAAACCCCTAGTGATCGTCGGCGCTTCCTATGCAGGCGTCCAGATCGCCGCCAGTGCACGCGAACTCGGCTTCGCGGAGCGTATCGTCATCGTCGGCGAGGAAGTCCACGCACCTTACCAACGCCCGCCGCTGTCGAAGGGCATGCTGACCGGGAAGACGACGATCGACCAGCTGCCATTGCGCGGCCCAGATTTCTTTGAGCAGAACGAGATCGAGCTTTTGCTCGGACGTCGCGCTGAAGTAATGGACGTCGGCGGACGCACCGTGAGGTTGGACGATGGTGCCACGCTCGAATACAGCTGGCTCGCCCTGGCCACCGGTGCGCGCTGCAGGTCGTTCACGCTGCCGGGTTCGAAGCTCGAAGGCGTGTTCAATCTGCGCACGCTCGATGATGCGCTGCGCGTCGCCGATGCCGCAGACCGCGCCCAGCGTGCCTGCGTGATCGGCGGCGGATTCATTGGGCTCGAAGTCGCCTCGGCGCTGCACTCACGCGGCGTCGACGTCACGGTGATCGAAGCGCAGCCTCGTCTGCTTATGCGCAGCCTCCCGACCAGGATGGCGGCCTACGTCGAACATGCGCACCGACTGCGCGGCACCGACCTATTGACAGGCCGCGGCGTACGTGCGCTGCACGGCGAACAGGGGCGCGTGGCCTCGGTAGAGCTCGATGACGGCATGCGCATCGATTGCGACCTGGTCGTACTCGGTATCGGCGTACAACCGAACGCCGAGATGGCGCAGCAGGCCGGGATCGCTATCGACAACGGAATCGTTGTCGACATGCTTGGGCGGACCTCCGCACCGCATGTGCTTGCCGCAGGCGATGTCGCCAACATGGCACTGCCGGCTGCGCCCGGCGCACCGGCGCGCATGCGATTCGAATCCATCCAGGCAGCCAACGACGGCGCGAAAGCCGCCGCGTCGCTGATGGTCGGGTGCGCACAGCCCTGCGTCGCCGTACCTTGGTTCTGGAGCGACCAGTTCAATCTCAAGTTCCAGATGGCCGGACTGCCCCTGCCCGGCGACGACGTTGTGCTGCGCGGCGACATGGCGACCGACCGCTTCAGCGTGTTCTATCTGCGCGACGGCACGCTGGTGGCTGCGCACTCTGTGAACAAGCCATCCGAGCACATGCAGAGCCGAAAGCTGATCGGCGCACGCGCGCAATTCACTGCCTACCAGCTCGCTGACGAATCCTTTGACCTCAAAAAAAGTGGCGCCCACTGATCCGGGGTCCGGAGACGGATGAATTCCGCTCAGGCGCACTGGCACAACCTTTTTTTAACCACCTTACCTGCCGGTCACCCGGCTTTACCGAATGGAGCTCCCACGATGATGATGAAGAAAAATCTGGTTGCCAGCTTGACGCTGGCCTGCCTCGGCGCCCTCGGCGTGATGAGCGCCGTGCAAGCCGCCGACGAGCCGCTTCGCATCGGCCTGATCGCGACCTATTCGGGTCCCTATGCCGACTACGGACGCCAGTTCGACGCCGGCGTGGCGCTCTATCTCAAGGAACACGGCGGTAAAATCGCCGGCCGAACGGTAGAGATCATCAAAAAGGATACCGGTGGTCCAGCACCGGACGCGGCCAAGCGAATCGCGCAGGAGCTGGTGGTGCGCGATAAGGTGAGCTTCCTCACCGGCCTGGACTTCAGCCCTAACGCATACGCAGTCGGCGCGATCGCGACGCAGGCGAAGATTCCCACCATCGTGATGAACGCCGCCTCCTCGGCCATCACGACCAGCTCGCCCTACGTCGCACGCCTGTCGTTCACCGTGCAGCAGGTCACGGACCCGATGGCGCGTTGGATGCTCAAGCAGGGCGTGAAGGACGCCTACACCGTAGTCGCCGACTACGCCTCGGGCGTAGATGCCGAGACCGCTTTCAAGAAAGCCTTCACCACCGGCGGCGGCAAGGTCTCGGGCGAAGTGCGCACGCCGATGAACAACCCCGATTTCTCGGCTTACGTCCAGCGCATCAAGGACGCCAAACCGCAGGCCGTATTCTTCTTCTTTCCCTCCGGGGTGATGCCACCGGCCTTCCTCAAGGTTTGGAAGGAACGCGGCATGGAGGAGGCTGGCATAAAGCTTTTCGCGACCGGCGAAGCCACTGACGACAGCTACCTCGGCACCACTGGTGACGTCGCGTTGGGCCTGATCACCAGCCACCACTATTCGTATGCCCATCCTTCCCCGAAGAACCAGAAGTTCGTCAAGGACTTCGCCGCTGATTTGGGCGCAGCGCTGCGACCAAGCTATTTTTCTGTCACGGCCTACGACGCGATGCAAGCCATCGAACTCGCTCTCGCCAAGACAAAGGGTGACGTGTCGGGCGACAAGGTCATGGAGGCACTCAAGGGCCTGAGCTTCGAGAGCCCACGCGGTCCGATCCAGATCGATCCAGTGACGCGCGACATCGTGCAGACGGTCTACATCCGCAAGACCGAGCGGGTTAAGGGAGAACTCGTGAACGTCGAGTTCGACAAATTTGAACGCATCAAGGATCCCGCCAAAGAAGTCAAGTAGTCAAGCAACCGATCGACGGACGCCGGACTCACTGCGCCATCGGCAGATACAGAATCTATATGCAAATCGTAATCTTCGACGGAGTGGCCTTCGGCATGCTCCTGTTTCTTATCGGAGTTGGTTTGTCCATCACGATGGGCCTCATGAACTTCGTCAACCTCGCGCACGGCACGTTTGCGATGGTGGGCGGCTACGCCGCGAGCGCATTAATGAACCGCTTCGGCATGGACTTCTTTCCATCGCTGGCAGCCGCCTTCGTCGCGGCCGCGTTGGCCGGAGCGGTGCTTGAGTTCTTCTTCTACCGGCGGCTCTATCGCGCGCATCCACTCGACCAGGTCCTCCTGTCGATCGGTATCGTGTTCGTCTCGGTCGCGGTCTTCACATACTTCTTCGGTCCAACGATGCAACCCTTCAGCCTGCCGCCCATTCTGGACGGACGGGTATCGCTGCTGGGCCTCGAAGTCGGTCGTTATCGCCTTTTCCTGATCTTGTGCGGCGTGCTGGTGCTCGCCTGCATGCTCTTGGTGCTTGGCAAGACGCGCTACGGCGCGATGGTGCGGGCCGCAGTGGACAACCAGCGCGTCGCGGGCGGCACCGGCATCCACGTGCAGCGGCTCTTCTTCTTGACCTTTTCCCTCGGCTGCGGCCTTGCTGGCCTGGGCGGAGCGCTGAGCCTCGGCATGCTGGGTCTTGAGCCCTCGTTCCCCCTCAAGTACCTCGTGTATTTCTTGATCGTCGTGTGCGTCGGTGGTGCCGGAACTATCACCGGCCCCTTCGTGGCCGCACTGCTGGTCGGCGTCATCGACGTTGCCGGCAAGTACTACTTGCCGGAAGCCGGCGCCTTTCTCATCTATGTCGTCATGATCATCATGTTGCTGGTGCGCCCGAACGGCATCATTCCACGCAAGGGTCTCGCATGAAACCAATTCCTATATCCCCGGCTCGTCTGCGTGCGGTTGAGGTCGTCTTCTGGCTCGCGCTGGGCGCCAGCTTCTTCCTGCTGCCGGACAAGCTCACGTTGATGAGCCAGATCATGATCTTCGGGCTCTTCGCGGTTTCGCTCGACATGGCCCTGGGATACGCGGGCATCATCACCGTGGGCCATGCAGCCTTCTTCGGGGCCGGCGCGTATGCTGCCGGGCTGCTGGCCAAGCACGGCTGGAGCGAACCCTTCAGCGGCCTGTTGCTAGCGCTCCTGGTGTGCACAGCGCTCGGCTACGCGCTGAGCTACCTGGTCGTGCGCGGCGCCGATCTCACGCGACTCATGATCACTATCGGTGTCTGCGTGCTGCTGGCTGAATTGGCCAACCGGTTGGCGCCTATCACCGGTGGCTCGGACGGCCTGCAAGGCGTGACGATCGCCCCGGTCTTCGGCATTTTCGAGTTCGACCTGTTCGGCAGGACGGCGTTCGTCTACGCATACTGCATTGTGCTGGTCATGTTCCTCGGCGTTCGGTTGGTGCTGCGTTCGCCCTTCGGGCTCACGCTGCGCGGCATTCACGACAGCCGCAAGCGCATGCTCGCGATCGGCTCGCCGGTCGATGCGCGCTTGCGCATGGCGTATGCACTTTCCGCAGGCGTCGCTGGCATTGCGGGTGCGCTGCTCGCACAGACCACGCAGTTTGTCGGCCTCGAATCGATTGGCTTCAACAGATCCGCAGAAGTAATGATCATCCTTGTGCTGGGTGGAACCGGCCGCCTTTACGGCGGGCTCATCGGCGCGATCGTCTACATGCTGGTGCACGACTGGTTTGCCAATCTCAATCCTGAGTTCTGGATGTTCTGGCTCGGCATCTTCCTTATCTCCGCTGTCATGCTGGGCCGCGGCGGGGTCATGGGCGCGCTGTCGCGCTTCGTGAAGATCGGGAGGGCGTCATGAGCAGTGTTGCGCTCCACACCCGGGGGCTGGGAATTTCCTTTGGCGCGTTCCGCGCGGTCAACAACGTCAACCTGACTCTCGAGCCCGGTGCGCGTCAGGCCCTGATCGGCCCCAATGGCGCTGGCAAGACGACGCTGATCAACCTGCTGACGGGCGTCTTCAAACCCACCAGCGGCACGATCCATATGGGCGATCGGGAGCTCACCTCGCTGTCGGCTGACAAGCGCGCACGCTTGGGCCTCGCGCGTACCTTTCAGATCAACACACTGTTTCCCAGCCTCACACCACTGTTGTCAGTGGTGCTCGCGATCAGCGAACGCGAAGGCCTGGGTGCGGTTTGGTGGCGTCCGCTGATGCGCAACAAAGCGCTGTTCGATGAGGCGCACGCACTGCTCGGACGGCTCAAGCTCGACGCGCTCGCCGACGTGCCGGTCGCCGAACTCGCCTACGGCAAGCAGCGACTGCTGGAGATCGCCCTAGCGATGGCTGCCCGCCCACGCATCCTGCTACTCGACGAGCCCGCCGCAGGCGTACCCGAAGACGAGAGCGGCGAGCTCTTCGAAGCCATTGACGAACTACCGCAGGACATCAGTATCCTGTTCATCGAACACGATATGAACCTGGTTTTCCGCTTTTCGCGGCGCATCTCGGTGCTGGTGGCAGGCCAGATCCTGACCGAAGGAACCCCCGCCGAGATTGGCACCGACCCGCGCGTGCGCGAGGTCTACCTCGGCCACGCAGGAGCTGTCCATGTCTGAAATGCTTGCTTTTGACCAAGTCGTCGCGGGCTACGGAAACGCCGTCGTGCTCGACCGCCTGAGCTTCTCGCTGGCCCAAGGCAGCAGCCTCGCCATTCTGGGACGAAACGGCGTGGGTAAGACCACGCTGATCGAAACGCTGATGGGCAACACGCGTGTGATGCGCGGCGCCATCCGCTGGTGCGGCGAAGACATCACACGCTGGTCGGCCCACCGCCGTGCACGCACCGGGTTGGGCTGGGTGCCACAGGAGCGCGAGGTGTTTCCGTCGCTGACCGTGGAAGAGAACCTCACCGTGATCGCACGGCCGGGTACATGGAACTTGAGGCGCGTCTACGAATTTTTTCCACGGCTTCGAGAACGTCGCGGCAACTACGGAAACCAGCTGTCAGGTGGCGAACAGCAGATGCTCGCTATCGGCCGTGCATTGATGACCAACCCGAGGCTCCTGCTGCTCGACGAACCCATGGAAGGCCTCGCGCCCATCATCGTCGAGGAGCTCGCCAAGTCGATTCGCCATCTTTGCGAGAGCGAAGGTTTGTCCTCGATCGTGGTTGAGCAGCACCCGGTGCTTGCGCTCGAAATGACCCACCATGCCATTGTCCTGGAGCGAGGAACGGTCGTTCACTCTGGGGCGAGTGCGGAGCTGGCGGAAGACGGCAGACTGCTCGGCGGTTTACTTGGAGTTGGAATGGTCGATGACCCTGTCGCCGAGGTCACCGCAGCATGAAGGCCGCAATTGACGACCGCCTTAAGGTAGCTCTTGCCGGAAGTTTTGAATGAAGCCAATTGCCATCTTGCAACACACGAAGATCGGTGCGCCCGGCGCCATTGTACCCATCCTCGAGAGCCTGGGCCGCAAGATCCATTTGGTGAAAGTCTTTGATACGGCGCCGATTCCGGTAGACGCATCCGCCTTTGCCGGCCTCGTGTTCCTCGGTGGATCAATGGGCGTCCACGATCCCTTGCCCTGGATTGCACTGGAGTTGGAGCTCATCAGGCAGGCTGACAACATAGGTTTGCCGATCGCCGGCCACTGCCTTGGGAGCCAGCTCGTCGCGCTCGCTTTAGGCGGAATCGTCCGGAAGCACGGTCGACCAGAGATTGGATGGGGTCGTATCCAGCCGGAGCTCACCTCCACAGCGTACGAGTGGTGGGGTCGCTACGCAACCCATGCTATCGAAACCTTCCAATGGCATCAAGATACGTTCGTGCCGCCAGCCGGCGCTGAGCGCATTGCAACCAATGAGCATTGCGAGAACCAGGTTTTCGTGATTCGCGATCGCCACCTTCTCGTGCAGTCGCACCTGGAGATGACGCCTGATTTGGTGGAGCGCACTTTCGAAAAAAATCACGCCCAGCTCGAGCGGCAGCTCGCACAAGGCAATCCGGCCGCACAGCGTCCCAACGAAATGCTTCAGGACCTAGCTAACCGCACGCGGCAAATGAATAAAGTACTTCTTCACCTGTACGCGCGCTGGATTCGCGGCTGCTCGGACTAACAGTCACCGTTTTTTTCATACCCATTCCACTACTGAAGAGGCGACCTAATTGTGAGCATGCATCGAAGCCGTGGCCCCGCAATTCGTTGGGTTCTGGTCGCCGCGCTGAGTTACATGCTGCCCACGGTTCAGGCCGCATCGTGCGTGGCTGGAAACCCGCTTCGGGTGGTGCAATCCATCGATCTATCTGGCCCACAGCGCTGGGTCGGAGTGGAGTATGCAGAGGGCGCGCAGTTGCTCCTTCGCCGCGTCACCCGCAACGGAGGGGTTCATGGAAAAACCGTCGACATGGCGGTGACCGACGACAAGTTCGATCCTAAGCAGACGGCAGCCAACGTGGGCGCGGCCACAATGTCCAGCGTCTGCGCCGTCTTTGGAACCATGGGCACCGGTCATACAATGGCGGCCATAGAAGCAGCTGGAAATGTACCGGTAGTGGCACCTCTCACCGGAACCGCCGCAGTGCGCAAGCCTATGGACGGCAAGGCTTTCTTCGTGCGAGGGACATACAACGACGAGGTTAGGGTTAGGGCCATTATCCGGCATGCCAAGGCGGTAGGCCTCACCCGATTCGCCCTGGTCGTACCAAGCGATAGTTTTGGCTCACCGGTCATCCCTGTATACCGCGATGCCGTCGAGAAAGAGGGTGGGAAAGCGTCGCACTGCTGTCAGTGCCCTCAGTCAACACCACGGAGTTTGGACAGGTGGTGGAGGCACTGTGGGCTGCAAAGCCTGACGTCGTGATTGCCTACCTCTCGCAGACTTCCCCAGAATTCATCGCAGCGTATCGGCAGGCGGGCCTTGCCGCACAGGTCTACCCTCAGGGGTGCAGTCCATTCAGCTGAGTTGGGGATGCGGACAAAAACTTGGACTACCAGGAGGTAGTTCATGTGTTCGTACGAAGACAGGATTCGAGCGGTCGAGCTCTACATCAAGCTCGGCAAACGCGTGAGGCCAACCATCCGTCAGCTGGGTTACCCAACCAAGAATGCTTTGAAGGGCTGGTACCGGGAATATGAGCAACGGATCGATTTGCCGGTGGGCTATGCGGGCCGGGAACCCAAGTACTCGCAGGCGCAGAAGGAGGCAGCTGTTGAGCACTACCTCACTCACGATCGATGCATTGTCGCTACCATGAGGGCGCTGGGCTACCCCGGTCGTGGGACATTGACCGCTTGGGTTCGCGAGGCGCTTCCTGAGAGCAGGAAAGCCGTAGTTGGCAGCGTTGGGCGCCGAAGGTATCCCGAGTCGATGAAGCAGGCCGGGGTCATCGAGCTTTGCACCCGACGAGAAACTGCGCAGGCTGTGGCTGAAAAATTAGGCGTGTGCAGGCCGACGTTGTACAACTGGAAGAACCAGCTACTTGGCCGTGAGGCTCCCGCATCCATGAAACACAGCAACAACTCACCGCCAATGCCCGAACGGGCGGAGCTGGAGCGCCAGCTCGAATCACTACAACGCGACATCCGGCAACTGCAGCTCGAACGCGATCTCTTGAAGAAGGCCAATGAAATAATAAAAAAAGGCCTGGGCGTCGATCTGCAACTCCTGACCAACCGGGAGAAGACATTGCTGGTTGGCGCCCTCAATGAGCTCTATGCCCTGCCAGAGCTCCTTGCTCAGTTGGACCTGGCGCGCAGCTCGTACTTCTACCATCGAGCCCGTGTAAAGGTGGCAGACAAGTACCTTGCAGTGCGGCAAACCCTCACCGACATCTTCGAGCTGAACCACCGCTGTTACGGCTACCGCAGGCTGCAGGCTTCGTTGACCAGGCAGCGCGTCACCATCTCTGAGAAGGTCGTGCAGCGGTTGATGAAACAAGAGAGCTTGGTCGTTGCCAAGCCTAAGCGGCGTCGGTACGGCTCCTACCTGGGCGAAATCAGCCCAGCGCCCGAGAACCTCATCAATCGCGACTTCCACGCAGCGGCCCCGAACGAGAAGTGGCTCACCGACATCACAGAGTTCCAGATCCCGGCCGGCAAGGTGTATCTATCGCCTATCATCGACTGCTTCGATGGCCTGGTCATCAGCTGGACCATTGGGATGCATCCCGACGCTGAGCTCGTCAACACGATGCTGGATGCAGCCATCGAGACGGTGGCCGGCGGCAATGACCGGCCCGTCGTCCACTCCGATCGTGGCGCCCACTATCGCTGGCCGGGCTGGCTCTCGCGGATCGGAGATGCGAAGCTCATTCGCTCGATGTCGCGCAAGGGGTGTTCGCCTGACAACGCTGCATGCGAAGGCTTCTTCGGACGGCTGAAAACGGAACTGTTCTACCCTCGGGACTGGAAGACCACTACCATTGAGCAGTTCATTGAGGTAGTCGATTCCTACATCCGCTGGTACAACGAGAAGCGGATCAAGATCTCTCTTGGCTCTCTTAGCCCCATCGAATACCGAGAGAGTCTTGGATTTACGGCATAAACCAGTCCAAGTTTTTGTCCGCATCCCCCCGGGGTCAAGATTGGATGGAAATCAACAAGACCGACAATAAATGTGGAAGACAGCACCGCTCGCCCTCGCCAAGTCTTCATGGACGAACGCTGATGACCGTCTTCCCCGCGCGCCGCTTGGTCGAGTTGAAGGCGGCGATGGCATCGTCGAGGGTCGAGACGGTGCCGATGTTCGTCCGCAGTCGCCCGTCCCGCACCCGCTGGACGATCTCGGTCAGTTGGGCACGATCAGACTCGACAACGAAGTCGATCGCCCGGCCGTCTTCGGGCCGCGCCTCCGACGGTCCGACGACGGACACCAGCGTTCCGCCGGCTCGAATCAGGCGCGCGGACCGCTTGCCGATCTCACCGCCGATGACATCGAACACCAGATCGACGCCACCAACGTCTTCCAGCGTGTCGCTGTCGAGGTCGATAAACTCTTGCGCGCCGAAGTCGAGCGCCTTCTGACGGTCGGCCGCGCGTCCGGTGCCGATGACGTGGGCGCCGGCCTCTCGCGCGAGCTGCGTCACCATCGAACCGACCGCGCCAGCCGCGCCGTGCGCGATGACGCTCTGCCCCGCCCGAAGGCGGCCGTGCTCGAACAGTCCTTGCAACGCGGTGAGCCCCGAGATCGGCAGGCTCGCGCCCACTGTGAAGTCAACGTCGCCCGGCAGCGGCGCGAGGTTCCGGGCCTCGATCGCCACGTACTCGGCCAGGGTGCCGTCGCGATGCCAGTCCGCGAGGCCAAACACTCGCTGACCTATCGACAGTCCCGTTGTGCCGTAACCGAGGGCGCTGACCACTCCAGCCAGCTCATGGCCGGGGATCGACGGTGTTCGGTCGCGGTCACTGCGATCGGTCCAGGTCGAGGGCCACTCCAGCTCGGTCGGGACGAATCCCGATGCATGAATCTGAACGATAACGTCGTTTATCGCTGCCTGCGGCTCGGGCCGCTCTACCAGCGTCATCCCGGCCGTTCCCGCCGCCTGGTCTGTTACAACTATCGCTTTCATGGGAAATCTCCTTGATCGTTTGTAGCTTAGGAAATCTTTTCGTCGTGAGCATTCCCGTCGTTGCGGATGCCGATACGTTGTTTCCGGCTACGACGCGCGGCCTGCTCATCTACCTCGACTATCGAGGTCTGATCAAGCTGCACTGGTCACCACGCCAGATTTACGAACCAAACATTTCAGCTGTAGCAGCCCTCAGACACTTAATGAAGTTTTTACAGGCCGGACTTACGTCTTTGTCCGCACGTATCGAAAAACCAACATCCCCAAAATTAACCGTATTAGGCAAATCCAAAGTGACAAGCAAACCTACTTCTACGAATTGCAATGCGGCCGCCCGCGGCATTATCGCGATCAAGTTACCCTCGAGCAATAAACCAATATTGGTTAGCATCGAAAGCGACTTCACATGATGCGGAGGGAGCGTAAGCCCCTCGCTATAGAACATCTTTTCCACAGCGTTATGCGTGTAAGACTCATCGAGTGGAAAAATCCATTCCTCCTGAATCAGATCGAAAAGTTTCAGATTTTTTTGTTCAGCCATAGGATGATTCAGGCCCACCACGATAGCAAATGATTCTTGAAAAAGCATCTCATGCGACAGTGGAAATGCGTGCGCCAGGGGCAATTCCTTTTCAGGTAGACGCCCGACGACGACATCGAGATCTCCAGTAGCAAGCGCCGGGAACATCTGCGCGGTGGTTCCTTCTTTTACGGTGATGGACACCCCAGGCGTCATCTGCCTAAGCTTGAAGATAGCTCGCGGCAATAATCTTGCAGACGCAGATATCAGAGTACCTACGATTACATGCCCCGCCTCTCCAGTCCTGAAAGCATTGACCTCCTCGGTCATATACCTGGTTTCCGCGATCAGGGATTTGACCCGACGCCCCAACATGACCCCGAAATCTGTAGGCGTCACTCCGCGATTGGAACGCTCGAACAGCGGAGCACCGAAAAAAGATTCCAGGTCATAAATTGCCTTGGTGACTGCTGGTTGGGTTAGTCCCATCGCGTTGGCGGCACGCACAAACGAGCCCGATTCCAGCACCAACTCAAAAATCATTAACTGGTTGAATTTAAGCTTGCGGCTGAGGGTGATGGTTGAAATCGGCAAGGCAGTCATGGCGATCCCGAACTAGATTTCCAGATTGAAGAACCTTCGGGCATTGTGCTCCATAACTTTTCTCTTTGACTCCACCGCGAGCTGGCTGTTAGCCACCAAGTCGCCGATCTTTTGCTCTCCCAACGGAAACGGATAGTCCGAACCCAAGAGGACGCGGTCATCGCCCATCACATCTACCAGCAACTGCAATGCACCCTGGTTGAAAACGGCGCTGTCAACATAAAACCGGTCAACATACTCGGATGGCGGGCGCGGGCAGTCTTCGCGGACGATGTCCCGATGCTTCCAGGCGTTCTCTACGCGTCCGAGTAGAAATGCAAAGCTACCTCCGCCGTGACCAAAACAAATTCTGAGAGATTTTGGGATGCGCTCGAATGCGCCGGAGAGGATCAATGACAGGATCGCCAGTTGCGTTTCCGCCGGCATGGCGACCAGCCAGGGCAGCATCCACTTTTTCATGCGCTCGCCACCCATCATGTCCCAAGGATGCACCAAAATCGGAATGTCATTATTGGCGCAATGGGTTAAAAACGTTTCCAGCCCCTGATCGTCCATATCTCTGTCGCCCAGATGGTTCCCGATCTGCACACCGATGTGCCCGCTCTTCATCGCTCGCGAAGCCTCTTCGCAAGCGAGATCTATATCCTGCAGCGGCACCTGAGCAAGCACCTTGATGCGACGCGGATCATGCGCTGCAAACTCAAGTGCAAGGTCGTTCATCTTAGCGGCCCAGTCGGCAGCTTTCCTGGCTTTCCACCCATAGCCGAACATGACCGGCGTCGCGCAGGTAATCTGTATATCCACGCCGTGTTGGTCCATTTCCTTCAGTCGAAACGCGGGATCCCATAGTGCCCTGTACACGGGACGAAAAGATTTCTTCCCGAGCATGATGTAGCCTTTATCGCCCGTGACTTCGGACTGAAGCCAGGGCGCGCGGGCCGTATCGTAGGAGGCGGCCTCGGATTCGGAAATTCGCGGGAAGAAATGCGAATGGATGTCGATGCACAGATCGCTCAAGATTGATCTCCAGCAGGCGGTACAGAGCTTGAAGCTTGAGATAGCGATTTCACTGGCTGGGTGCCACCGCCGATCGCATATTTTCCAAGGTGGACGGCCCCGCAATGGCTGCACTTGCGAAGCTCTTCGTGGGCGTAAAAATGAGCGAACAGGGGCGGCAGATCTTTGACGATGTTGCTCAGTTGCACTTCGACCCGATACACCAAGTGGTGGCATTCCAGGCAGTACCATTCGAAGCCATCAATGACGCCTTCGGGCCGGTGCCTTTCGATCACGAGGCAGCGACTTTCCGGGTCGGGACGCTGTGGCGAATGCCGCAGATGAGGAGGCATCAGGAAGATGTCACCTTCGTTAAGATCGATACGATCTATCTTTCCGCGGTCCATGATGTTGAGGTACGCATGGCCCCTGAACTGATAGAAGAACTCTTCCATCGGGTCATCATGAAAATCTGTTCTATGGTTGGGCCCGCCGACCACCGTCACCAAAAAATCAGCGTCCTTCCAGATCTGCTGATTGCCAACCGGCGGCTTGAGTAACTCGGAATTTTCTTCAAGCCAACGGGGGAAATTGAGTGGTCTTCCATACTTGTACATGATGAGATCTCCTTATGCCGATAGCGGCTTGTATGCGATAGCTTTGATTTCAATCAACAAATGGGGATGCGGAAGTTGGTGGACAGCAACAGTGGTGCGCGTCGGGCCGTCGTAGTCGAAAAACGAGCCATACACTTCGTTGTACCCGGCGAAGTCATTCATGTTGACCAGGAATGTCGAGACTTCAACCACATCCTTGAGATCGGCACCCATGCTCTGCAGGATGCCCCGGATGTTCTCGATCACGGCGGAGGTCTGCGATCGGATGTCCAGACGGAAAGTACCCAATGCGTCCACCTCCACGCCAACGAGGGTGTTGTCCGCCCGCCGCGAACTGGTGCCCGACACGAACAGGAAATCACCAGCGCGTTTGATATGCGGGTATTTGCCACGGGGCGTGGCCTTGCCCTCGATAACTTTTGCTGTAGCGCTCACGCTTGGCTCCTTGTGTGGAACTCGACACGGCCCAGGCCCGTGATTTCGGCGCTGACATGCGCTCCAGGCTGCAGGGCCTCAGCGGCAGTCGCCGCGCCGGCCATGATCAGGGAGCCGGCTTCGAGCACCATTTCCGCCTTTGTAGCCAGTTGCGAGGCCTGCACAAGGCTTCGCATGGGATCGCCCAAGATGGCTCCGGTACTTCCGCTTTGAACCAGGCGGCCATTGACACGCACGAAGACACCGAGATTGGAGAGGCTGTCAAACCGATTGGTGAGCGAACCAATGATCAAGCCTGCTGAAGAGCAGTTATCAGCCACCACGTCCTCCAGCGTGAATTTGAAGTCGCGGTAGCGGGAATCGATAATCTCGATGGCAGGAGCCACGCCTTCGAGATAGGATTGGGCCTCGATGAGAGTGATTGGGCGATCAATCCTGCGCTTCGTCAGGAAACACACCTCAGGCTCGGCTCTCGGATGGATGAAGTCGCTCAAATCGACCTCCGTACCCTCGTCGTACAGCATGGCATCGGTAAGACGACCCCATATCAGACTCTCAACGCCCATCTGGATCATTTTGGCCCGACTGGTAAAGCCCAGTTTGAGGCCAACCGGTTGCTCTCCACGCGCATACCTCAACGCGATCGCCTCTCGCTGGATGCTGTACGCCTCTTCGAGAGTGAAGGGATGCTGTGGCGTCAGGGGATCGATCTCGATGCGAAAGCGCGCCGCATGGTCGAGTTGACTCGCCATTTGTTGCAGGTTGATGACGCTCATGCCGCCACCCCTGAAGTGCCGGTTGTGCGCTGACGCGTTTTGATCAGGTCTAGCGCAACGTCCACAATCATGTCTTCCTGGCCGCCCACCATGCGGCGCCGACCGAGCTCGACCAGGATGTCGACCGCGGCGATGCCGTAGCGTGCGGAAGCTGCCTCCGCGTGCCGAAGGAAGCTGGAATACACACCGGCATAACCGAGTGCCAGTGTCTCGCGGTCGACCCGCACCGGACGGTCCTGTAATGGGCGGACCAGATCGTCAGCCGCATTCATCAGCCCGAAGAGATCGGTGCCGTGGTTCCATCCCATGCGGTCGGCAGTGGCGATAAAGACCTCGAGCGGCGCATTGCCCGCGCCGGCACCCATACCAGCCAGCGAGGCGTCGATACGGTCGCATCCGTTTTCCACGGCAACAATCGAGTTGGCGACGCCGAGCGCGAGGTTATGGTGAGCGTGCATACCCGTCTGCGTTTCCGGCTTGAGAACATCTTTGAACGCCTTGAAACGATCGGCGACCTGCTGCATCGACAGCGCGCCGCCCGAATCGACCACATAGATGCATTCAGCACCGTAGTTTTCCATCAGCTTGGCCTGCTGAGCCAGGATCTGCGGGGACGTCATATGCGACATCATCAGAAAGCCGACGGTATCCATGCCCAGTTTGCGCGCATGTTCGATGTGTTGACGGGAAACATCGGCTTCGGTGCAGTGCGTCGCCACGCGTACCGTGCGCACGCCGGCCTTGAATGCGGCGTCCAGGTCGTGCAAGGTACCAATGCCCGGCAGCAGCAGTGTCGCCACGCGGGCGTGCTTCAGGACGGAAGCGACGGCTTCGATCCACTCGAGGTCGCTGTGTGCGCCAAAACCGTAATTGAAGCTCGATCCACGCAGGCCGTCGCCGTGCGCGACTTCGATGCTGTCGACCTTCGCGTCGTCCAGCGCTTTCGCGATGGCGACGGCCTGGTCGATGGAGTATTGATGGCGGATGGCATGCATGCCGTCGCGCAAGGTCACATCCGAGATGTAGAGTTTTTGGCCGTTGTACATGTGTTCTCCTTAGCGGGCCGTGATCAAACTGGCGGCGATCTTGTCAGCAGCGGCCAAGGCTGCCGACGTCATGATGTCGAGGTTTCCGGCGTATGCCGGCAGGTAGTGAGCGGCCCCTTCGACTTCAAGGAAGACCGAGACCTTCAGGCCTGAGACGCGGCCGATGCCAGGTACGTTGACCGGCGCCTTATCCGGGATAACGTCGAATTGAACGTCTTGCTTGAGTCGATAGCCGGGAACATAAGCAGCTACGCTCCGGACCATGTCCCGAACGGATAGCCGGATAGCTTCTTGATCTGCATCGGCATCCACCAGGCAGAAGACGGTGTCTCGCATCATCAGCGACGGTTCGGCGGGATTAAGCACAATGATGGCCTTGCCATGTTCGGCGCGGCCGACACTGACAATGGCTGCTGACGTGGTTTCGGTGAATTCGTCGATATTTGCGCGCGTGCCCGGGCCAGCGGATTTGCTGGCAATCGAAGCCACGATTTCCGCATAACGAACGCGGGCTATCTGCGAGACCGCGCGCACGATGGGAATGGTCGCCTGTCCCCCACAGGTCACCATGTTGATGTTCGGGCTCGACAGCTGTTCCTCAAGGTTCACCACAGGTATCACATACGGACCGATGGCCGCCGGGGTAAGGTCGATCACCTTGACCCCATGACGCTGCAAGACTTCGTTGTGTCCGGCATGCGCACCTGCCGAAGTCGCATCGAAAGCAATGCGGATATCTCCAAAGTTCGGCAGTCCGACCAGGCCAGTGATGCCTTCATGTGTCACGGGAACACCCAGCCGCCCAGCACGAGCCAGACCGTCAGACGCTGCGTCGATGCCTACCATCGCACCCATCGACAGATGTTTGCTGTTGCGCATGACCTTGATCATCAGGTCGGTGCCGATATTGCCCGAGCCGATGATCGCCACCTGCAAGCGTTGAGATTTAGTCATGAAATACTTCCTTAGTTCTGTGCCGGCGCAAAGGAAGCTCGCACCCGTCCCAGCCCCTGAATATGTGCATCGAAGATGTCGCTGGCAGCTGCGGGCACCATCGGTCCCAGAGCACCGGTCATGACGATGTCGCCCGGCTGCAGCGGCTGACCATACCTGGCCATGACGTCGGCCAGCCATACCGCAGCCAGCAGGGGATTTCCCATGCAGGCAGATCCCGTGCCAACGCTGACTTGGTCGCCGCGGCGCTCCATCACCATGCCGCAGCCGACGATGTCGAAGGCATCAAGCTTGACCGGCCGGGAACCCAGCACAAAAAGGCCGCTAGACGCGTTATCTGCGATGGTGTCGCCCAGTTTGATATCCCATTTGGCAATGCGGCTCCCGACGATCTCGATCGAAGGCAGCGCGAATGCGGTCGCGCGAATGATGTCCGCGACCGTATGTTTTTCATGCGTCAACGGCCGGTCGATAACCAAGGCAATTTCAGCCTCGACCTTAGCCTGCATCACCCTGCCCTCGGCCACTTCTTCGCCGTCGCCAAGGCACATATCGGCAAACAGCATGCCGAAGTCCGGTTGGTTGACGCCGAGTTGCTTCTGTACTGCCAATGAGGTTAGGCCGATTTTTCGCCCCACCAGACGCCCGCCGAGGATTTCTCGACTTGCGCTGATGATCTTTTGTACTGCATATGCGGCATCAATATTGTCTGCGCCGATCAGGTCACGCACCGGTTCGCATGGCGTTCCGGTTTGTGCGGCCTGCCAAAGTCGCTCCGCGGCCCTTTCATTCCTCTCTTGCATGTCTTCTCCTTAAGTCGTCAGTGTTTGATGAAAGTGAATTCGATTTCCACGGTGGCGGCCAGCGGCAACGCGCTCACACCCACCGAAGTTCGAGCTGGAGGCACAACGTCAACAGTAAAGAACGCCTCCCAGGCGGCATTGATCTCAGCAAACTTTTCGAAGCGGGTGGTGAAGATACGAGCTATCAGCAGATCGTCCAGCGTGACCCCATAGTCAGGCAAGGCGCGCCGAAGGTTTTCAAGGATCCGGGTTGTCTCGGGACCAGGACCTCCGCCGGCCAGCGTTCCGGTATCCAGGTCAAGTGCAACCATGCCGGATACCTGGCAGGTGTTTCCAATCCTGACGCAGGGAGAATAGTGAAAGCGCGGCGCCGGAATGGCGCTCGATCGCAGGATTTGGCGCATCGTCATTCCCTACAACTTGATGCAGATGTTGGCCACATCTGAGTAGAAATCCAGCGAGTACCTGCCACCTTCACGTCCGAGGCCGGACAGCTTCACGCCGCCGAACGGGGTCCTCAAATCGCGCAGATACCAGGTGTTGACCCAGACCAGCCCGACATGTATCTGGCGCGAAACCCGGTGCGCGCGCGACAGGTTGGTTGTCCAAACCGCGCAGGCGAGACCATAGACACTGTCGTTGACACGAGCGATGACTTCCTCCTCGTTGTCGAAGGGCGCGATATGGCAAACGGGGCCGAAGATCTCTTCGGTCACGCAACGCGCGCTGTCAGTTAAGCCGGTCCAGATCGTTGGTTGAACGTAGGCGCCCGCGTCTCTCGCGTCGCCAAAAGAAGGAACACCGCCGCCAGTCACGACGGTGGCTCCCTCCTCCACCGCTAGCTTGTAATAAGACAGAACCTTGTCGCGATGACCATGCGAAATTAGCGGCCCTATGTCGACGCCGTCGTCATGTGGATACCCTATCTTCAGCCGTTCGGTGCCGGCTTTGAGGGCCGCAACGAACTTGTCGAAAATCGGCCGCTGCACATAGACCCGCTCAGAGCAGAGGCATACCTGACCGGAATTGGTAAATGCTGAGCGCAGTACGCCCGCCACGGCAGCATCGAAATCCGTGTCTGCGAAAACCACGGCGGCATTCTTTCCGCCGAGCTCGAACGACACCTCCTTGACGCCGTCCGCCACCGATTTCATGATGGTGCTCCCGGTCTTCGATTCACCCGTGAAGGTGAGCGCGCTGATGCCGGGATGCCGCGTCAAAAATTCACCGGCCGAGTCTTTGCCAAATCCGTGGATCAGGTTGAAGACGCCCGGCGGTACGCCCGCATCGTGCATCACTTCGGCCAGCAAGGTGGCTGACGATGGCGACTCTTCGGAAGGCTTGGCGACGACCGTGTTGCCGCAGGCCAGCGCAGGCGCGACCTTCCAGGTGAACAGCAGCAACGGCAGGTTCCACGGCGAAATGACGCCAATGACACCCAATGGTTTACGCACGGTGTAGTTCAGGGCTCCGGCGCCGTCGGCCGTGGCCATTTCGAAGAGATCAGTGTTCGCGGTCTTTGCGAGGTCGGCGAAGGTGCGAAAGTTGGCAATGGCGCGAGCGATATCAAGCGTCCGGGCTTGATGCACCGGCCGGCCGGTGTCGGCCACCTCGGCCTCCACGAATTCTTCGAAGCGCGCCAGGATCCCGTCGGCCACCTTGTGGAGCACAGCGGCTCGCTCCTGCACGCTCAGCCTTCCCCAGGGACCTTTGAGTGCCGCCTGTGCGGCGCGAACCGCCTGATCGACGGTCGATGCGTTAGCTTCACAAACTTCGGCGATCAGCGTGCCATCAACCGGATTGATGTTGGAGAACGTGACCTCGCTTCCCACAAACGCGCCGTCAACGTAATGCCGCAGCTGCTTGCGTTCAGCAACCGGTTTGACTGCGGGATCATTTCCTGAATTTTTCATAAACTTCTCGCCTCTTTCATTAGTCGCCGCAAGCTTTGCGATGGAGCGGGGCCTTGTCTCTTCAGCGGCCACCGCAGTGTTTTGCACTGTGAATCAAAGTCTATCGAGCTGTGTTCACATCTGAAATTCAAATAATCACCACCCTGTATTCGTGATTGGAATAGCAGTTCAAAAGCGTGAGGCGTACCGGTCCCTGCCCATATCTGCCACATGGGCTTAACTTTTCTCTGTCACGCGCGATGCCGTCAGACGCCCAGGTACCGTTCCCAGATGGTTTTGTCAGCGCCGAGCTCTGCGGACGTTCCTTCCCATGCCACCTTGCCGCGCTCGATGATGGTGTGCCGATCGGCCAGAGCAATCAGGCGCTCGACATACTTATCGATGACAAGAATGGTTTGTCCGCTTCGGCGCAAAGTCGCCAGGCATTGCCAGATCTCCTCGCGTATCAGCGGGGCCAGCCCCTCAGTCGCCTCATCGAGGATCAGCAGATGCGGATTGGTCATCAACGCCCGACCGATTGCTAGCATCTGCTGCTCGCCACCGGAAAGCTCGACGCCCATATTCCGCTCGCGTTCCTGGAGGCGTGGAAAGAACGCATAAATCTTCTCGAGCGTCCAGGGCTCACGCGTTCCGTTTCGGTTCGCGGCAAACGCGACCAGGTTTTCCTTCACAGTCAGGTTAGGGAAAATCTGCCGACCTTCGGGCACCACTGCGATGCCTTTTGAACCGATGGCATTGGGTGACAGGCGGTGGATCTGCTCTCCGCGGAAACGGACGGTCCCAGTGCGTACCGGTGTCAGGCCCAGGATTGACCGCACACTGGTAGTCTTGCCCATGCCATTGCGCCCCAGCAGGGTGGAAACTTCGCCGTCGTTGATCTTGAGATCAATGCCGAACAGAACCCGACAAGTCCCATACCCGCTTTCCATTCCCGCGACTTCCAGAATTGCACTCATGCCACTTCCTCCCCCAAATAGGCCTTCTTGACTTCCGGGTCGCCCTTTATCTCTGCCGGTGTACCGCTCGCAATCACGCGTCCATAAACCAGCGCGGAGATCGTGTCCGCCAAACGGAAGACCGCGCTCATATCGTGCTCGACCAGCAACACCGTCGCTTTGCCCCTCAGGGTGAGCAGGAGATTAACCATGCGTTCGGAATCTTCGGGGCCCATACCGGCCATAGGCTCATCGAGCAACAACAACTTTGGACGGGTCGCGAGGGTGATGCCCAGCTCGAGTTGCCGCTGCTCACCGTGCGCCAGACTTCCAGCCAGCAGACCGGCCTTGGTGTGGAGACCAACTTGCTCCAGGATGGAGTAGGCTTCTTCGAACAGTGCGGTTTCAGACACCGCCGCGCGCCAGAAACGGAAGCTGGAGCCGCTGTGGGCCTGTACCGCCAGCGCGACGTTGTCCAGCACCGTGAGCCTCATGAAGATACTGGTGACCTGGTAGGAGCGCGCAAGACCAAGTCTGACTCGTTGGTGCATCGGCATCCGGAAAATGTCTTCGCCGCAAAACAGCATCTCGCCGTCGTCCGCCGCCAAACCACCTGAAATTTGATGAATCAGCGTTGTCTTGCCGGCGCCGTTCGGCCCGATCAATGCATGCATCTCACCCTCCACCACCGTCAAGCTGGCGGAGTTTGTCACCACCAGGCCTCCGAATCTTTTGACAAGATTCCGTACTTCCAGAAGTGGTTTAGTCATGACGGCGCCGATCCCGGAAAAATCCGACCAAGCCGGTGGGCGCGAAGAGGACCACGCACAACAGGATCAAACCAAGAGGCAGTTGCCAGTGAATGGTAACATTGGACAGTCCCTCCTCCAGCAGCAGAAAGACCACCGATCCGAGCACGCCGCCATACAGGTAGCCAACGCCGCCCAGGATGATCATGATCATCAGCGAGCCGGATTGCGTCCATAACATCAGGCTAGGACTGATAAAACCGTTCTGGTTAGCGATCAAGGCGCCCGCCAGCCCGGCCAGCGCGCCGGAGATCGTGAAAGCAACGAGCTTGTACCGGAACACCGGATAACCGATCGAAGACATGCGCGTTTCGTTTTCGCGGATGGACTGCAGCACACGGCCGAATCGCCCATTGATCAGACGGTGCAGGAAAAAAAGCACAGCCACACACAATCCCAGCACCACATAGAAAAACCGGTCATCCGAGGCTAGGTCGGGGCCAAACTGAATGATCGATCTTCCCGGTAAAGACATGCCATCATCTCCTCCAAAATAAGTCAGCGAAACCGAAATAAAGTAGAGCATCTGGGCGAAGGAAAGGGTAATCATGATGAAATAGACACCCTTGGTCCTCAGCGACACCAGCCCGATCAGACCGGCGATGGCGCCACTGATCAAGGTCGCCGCAGGCCAGGAAAGCCATGCCGAGCTGAAGCCTTTGTCCATCAGGATGCCCACGGTGTAGGCACCGATGCCGAGGAAGCCGGCATGCCCGAACGCCACCATGCCACCAAAGCCCAGCACGAGGTTGAGGCTGGTGGCCGCCAGCGCAAAAATCATGATGCGTGTGGCAAACGTGGTGTAGAAGGCGTGATCCGAGGCGGTGGCCGCCCAAGGCAGGGCCAGTAGCAGGACGAGCACAATAATCGTCATTACTGGCCGAGCCCTGTGGTGCAGCGTGGACCGCATTATGGTTGACGTTACGATGTTCACGACGGTCATCCTCTCGCAGGGAACAAGCCCTGGGGTTTCCAAAACAGAACTGCGGCCATCAAGACATAAATGATGATGGACGCGAGGGCGGGACCGAGGGCCGAGGTGGTTGACGGCGAGAGAAACTGGCCGAGCAATGTCGGAATCAAAGTCCGGCTAAGCGTATCCACGGTTCCGATCAGCAGCGCGCCGACGAAGGCGCCCCGAATAGAGCCAATTCCGCCGATCACGACGACAACGAACGCAAGAATCAGGATGCTCTCACCCATGCCGACCTGCACAGCCATCAATGGGCTTAACATGGAGCCGGCCAATGCGCACAGCGCGGCGCCGAAACCAAAAACAAAGGTAAACAGCCACTGAATATTGACGCCCATTGCCGTCGCCATTTCGCGGTTCGATGCGCCCGCCCTCACCCACATGCCGACGCGGGTCTTCGCGACCAGTATGTACAGCCCTATCGCAACGACTATCCCAACCACAATGATCAGCAAGCGGTGTGCGGGGTAAAACAATCCTGGAACCAGCTCGATCGGCCGGGACAAGGCTTCGGGCGCATTCAGCTTGATCGGCGAAGCTCCCCAAATCATGCGAACACCTTCATTGCAGATCAGGATCAACGCGAAGGTCGCGAGGACCTGGGACAAATGGTCCCTGCGGTAGAGGCGCCGCAACAGCGACACTTCGAGCAGCATGCCGAAAACGGCCGTTCCTGCCAATGCGGATAGAACACCCACAGTGTATGAACCACTGGCTTGTGTCACGGCTGCGGTAAGGAAGGCGCCCACCATATACAGCGAACCGTGCGCCAAGTTAATCATGTCCATGATGCCAAACACCAGCGTCAGCCCGGCCGCCAACAGAAACAGCATCAGGCCGAACTGAAAGCCGTTCAATGTCTGCTCAATTAGCAGGATGTTCATCGCACACTTCCATCTAGAGCCGGCAGGACGTGCAGCTTGTGTGTCAGCTTGACGAAGTTGGTCGCAAGAGTGTGAACGACCTGAATCGCTCCCGCATGGGTCAGGGCGCCGCTGTCGTCGAAGGCGTTCTGAGCAAATGGCACGGCCACGTCTTCGCCCAGAACAATCGCGCCCATCTTCGCCATGATGGCGCGCAGGGCGATCAATCCACGCGCACCGCCAAAGGGGCTGACCGAAGCGGACAACAGGGCCACCGTCTTGCCGCGGTAAGGTGCCAGCCCGTCGATCCCGTCGACGGGCCGCGAGCACCAGTCCAGCGTATTCTTAAGAAGAGCCGACACCGAACCGTTGTATTCAGGCGATGCCATCAGGAAGCCGTCATGCGCGATCATCTGCGTGCGCAGGATCTTGGCATTTTCGGGAACGCCGTGCCCGGCCTCGAGGTCACCGTCGTACAGGGGCAGTGAAAGATCTCTCAGGTCGATGGCAGTCACATCGGCACCAGCCGCCCGGACTGCATCCACGGCATGCTTCAAGAGGTTGGCATTTAATGAGCCTTTCCGCGAGCTTCCGGAAAAGGCGAGGATCTTAGGGTTTCGTTGCATTTCATATTCCATGGGTTGCAGGCGGCCAGGACACTCCGTCTCAGCGCGAAGCGTCCGGCAAGCTTTTTTTATTTCAGCTTGCATTCACCGGCATAGGCGTCGGCGTGGTTGCTGAAAATCGTGCCGATGGTCTTGTTGGTAATGCGACCGCTGCTGTCTTTCTGCACTTCACGAAGATAGAAGGTATCCATCGGGAATTGGTTGTTGTTGAACTTGAAACTACCGCGCAGAGATCCGAAGTTGGTGGTCTTCAGCGCTTTGTGCAGCGCCTCCTTGTCACTCAGGTTGCCCTTCACATCCTTGACAGCGCTGTCGAGCAGCCGCACCACGTCGTAGCCTTGGAATGCATACATGGTGGGAATGCGGCCGTATTCCTTCTTGAAGTCGGCGACAAACTTTTCGTTCTGCGGGTTCTTCAGGTCCCAAGCCCAGTGCGATCCGTTTTTCAGGCCCACGATCGGATCGCCCACCGCGGCGATGGTGTCTTCGTCAGCCGAGTATCCCGGCACAAAATAGGGAATCTGCTTGTCCAGTCCGGCGCCAACGTACTGCTTGATGAAGTTGATGCCCATGCCACCCGGTAGAAAGAAAAAGACGGCATCGGGTTTGGCGGCGCGAACCTGCGCCAGTTCGGAGGCGAAATCGAGCTGACCAAGCTTCACATAGACTTCGCCGCTGATCTTGCCCTTGAAGAAGCGTTTGAAGCCTTCGAGGTTTTCCTTGCCGCCGGTGTAGTTGGGCGCAATGATGAACACATTCTTGTAGTTTTTGGTCGTCATGTATTCGCCGACCGCCTCGCTTTGCCCGTCGTTCTGCCAGGACAGCCCGAAGAAGAACTTGTTGCAGCGCTCGCCCGCCAGCGCGGCCGGACCGGCCGCCGAGCTGATATAGAAGGTCTGCGCGGCAAAGGTCGGTGGTCCGACCGCGAGCATTACGTTGGAGTAAACAACGCCGGTCATGAAGTCGACCTTGTCGCGCTTGATCATCTTGTCGGCGAGCTGTTTGCCGACATCGGGGCTGGCCTGGTCGTCACCGAACACAACCTCTACGGGCAGTCCGCCTACTTTATTGCCGCTGTTTTTCAGCGCCAGGTTGAAACCATCGCGGATCTCGAGGCCGAGTGATGCGATCGGTCCGGACAAGGTGCTGAGGAATCCAATCTTCACGTTGTCCGCTGCGAGCACAGCGTTGGCAAATGACGCCAGTAGGATAAGGGCTGCAAACTTGGTTTTCATGATGGCAATGTCCTTCAATGGTTGGAGATAGAGATGGCGCGGGCGCGTTGGCGTCTATTGCTGCGGAATCGGTGGGGTCATGTATTCGATCTGGCCGCCAGGCAGAAAAAACAGCATCGTCACCTTGCCGCCGGTGACTGTCGGGTAGTGCTGGCTGTCGGGCGCAAAAACTTTCCATCCCGCGCCGTATCCACAAAAACGTCCTGTGGCATCGACCGGCCCGATCATGTTGATCTCGCCCAGAGGGTGACGGTGATAGTTGCCGAGCACGTCCTTTAACATCCCGGTCTCCACGCTGAACCCATGGGTCTCGGCGGATGGCTTGGCAAGGCGTCCGCGGCGATAATCAGGGCCGTCAATTTCGGCATAGCATGCCCAACCTTCGGCGATACCTATCCTCAGCAAACCCAAGAGCTCTGCGTATCCCTCCGTCGTTGCGCCATAACGATCGTTGAGATCCTTCTCAAGCGCCGCATCAAGCGGCCTGTCTTTAATGAAATCAAGCAGACGGGCAATCGCCGCCATCAGCTTCGGTTTGTGTGGTCCGGTAGGCAAGACGTCGCCTTTTTCCGGTAGGGCTGACCCGTTACTAACAGGCGAGTTAATCATGAAACCTCCTAGGCGTTCGATCGTGGATTCGTTGCAACGACCTGTGGCGGGCTCTTGTTCCGTTCCAAGTCATGTGACAACGAAATGAATCTTAGGATTAGGAAATTTGCGCGGCCAATCAAAAGAATCGAATCGTCTATTCGCATTTGTTATAGCTGAGCACCCTTTTGAGCGCCAAATGCAAGTGCCACTTTCGCTCGCGCCGCTGTGGTGCGGGAAGCGCCAGAAGTTGCCAATAGAAAAAACTCTTCAAAATCATCACGTTTATCGCTGCGGCCTCAGCTATCGACCCCCACATACGGCGAATGGTTGGTCACTCCAAAACCGATTACGGTGCCTAGATTTGTCACGGCTTCTGAGTGGGGAAAAGTTGCTGCATTAGGGTTTGTTGGGATGCTTGAGTTGAATCGTGATCCCGGTCGACTAATGCGGCAGACGGCAGACGGCAGACGACGACGCTTGTCTTTAGCGCTCGCTGCTGCTGCCACGCGCCGCACTTAAACAGTTCTTGCCGACCGTCCCATTTAGCCGATCAAGCTCGCATCAAGCTCCTCGAGCGCATATACCAAGCAAACTCCGGTGCAGTAGACAGGCAATAGAGGCTTGGAAAATGTTGACGCATCCGGACGTTTGATATTCCAAATGGTGATAGCAGCATCGACCATATTCATTGGCGCTCATTAAGTTTGCAGCCTAGACTTGCTGTCAAATTCTGGCTTTTTAAGACACCATTTCGAAAGAAAAAAGATGCCCCACATAGCGTTGGAACACTTGAACAACATGCAAAAGTATTGGCTGATCACGGGCAGCGTGGGACCTCGTCCGATCGCCCTTGTTACGAGTCTGAGCGAGTCTGGTCTCTGTAACACGGCACCGTACAGCGCTTTCAACTACATGGGTGAAGACCCTCCCCTGTTCGCAATTGCCGTCGATCACTACGGCGAGGAAAGTCACCGCCCCGGTGAAATCAAGGACACCTTGAAAAACATCATGGAGCGCAAAGAATTTGTCGTCAACATGGTGGACGAAACGATCATGGACAGGATGGTTCTTTGCGGGACCGACTACCCAGCGGATGTATCGGAAGCTGCCTCCGTTGGTTTCGAACTGACGCAGTCAAACGTCGTCGGCGTGCCTCGCGTCTTAGACGCTCCGATTGCATGGGAATGCAAGCTTTTCAAGATATTTGACTTCTCAAAGAACCGCTCCATAGTTTTTGGAGAAATCGTCTCGATGTATTTCCGGGATGATCTCATCAACGAGGAAACACTGCGCGTGAACGTGGATCGCTTCGCTCCGGTCGGACGCCTCGGCGGGCCCAACTACTGCCGATCCACAGACAGAGTTCGCCTCCCAGTGCCAACCTTTTTGCCTTCGTCCGGGAAACCCAGGATATAGGGCAGCATGACGAATCTCAAGGGTACCTGGAGGCAAGTGGCACTGGTTTTTAATGCCATATGGCCCGTCAACTGGACACTGAATAGCCCTCTGGCGTGCACGGGGTCTTTCGGTCTAACGTCGACATCATGCGTCGGGATTTGGATGAATGCGGCAATGCTCGTGAAACGCAAGATCAGCCAACATGAATCGCCCCGGATTTTGAGGAGGCTCCAACCTTTGAGAAGATGGAGCCATGAGAAAGTCAAACAAGTTTTCCCCCGAAGTGCGCGAACGCGCGGTCCGCATGGTGCAAGAGCACCGTGGCGAGTACCCGTCCCTGTGGGCCGCCATAGAGTCCATCGCACCGAAGATCGGATGCGTGCCTCAAACCCTGCATGAATGGGTACGCAGGCACGAAATTGACGCGGGAAGTCGCCAGGGGGTGACGACTGTCGAGCATGAACGCGTCAAGGCCCTTGAACGGGAAGTCAAAGAGCTACGCAAAGCCAACGAGATCCTGAAACTGGCCAGCGCGTTTTTCGCCCAGGCGGAGCTCGACCGCCGATTCAAGTCCTGAGGGACTTCATTGACCAGCATCGCGATACCTACGGGGTCGAGCCGGTCTGCAAGGTCTTGCAGATTGCCCCATCGGGATACCGGCGCCATGCCGCGCAGCAAAGAGACCCGGCACTGCGCTGCGCACGCGTGCAGCGTGATGACACTCTGGCGCCAGAGATTGAGCGGGTCTGGCAAGCCAACATGCGGGTCTACGGTGCTGACAAGGTCTGGAGGCAGTTGAGGCGTGAAGGCATGGCGGTGGCCCGCTGCACGGTGGAGCGGCTCATGCGCCGCTCGGGTCTGCAGGGTGTGCGCCGAGGCAAGGTCGTACGCACGACCATCAACGATGCAGCCGCTGCCCGCCCGCTGGACCGGGTCAATCGGCAATTCAAGGCCGAGCGACCCAACCAGCTGTGGGTGTCGGACTTCACCTATGTCTCGACCTGGCAAGGCTGGCTGTACGTGGCCTTCGTCATCGACGTGTTCGCCCGGCGCATCGTGGGCTGGCGGGTCAGCAGCTCCATGCGAACGGACTTCGTGCTCGATGCGCTGGAGCAGGCGCTGTACGCCCGGCAGCCCGATGCAGACGATGCGCTGATCCATCACAGCGACAGGGGCTCGCAATACGTTTCGATCCGCTACAGCGAGCGTCTGGCCGAAGCGGGCATCGAGCCGTCTGTGGGCAGCAAAGGCGACAGCTATGACAACGCCCTGGCCGAGACGATCAACGGCTTGTACAAGGCCGAATTGATCCACCGCCGGGCACCCTGGAAGACCAAGGAGGCTGTGGAACTGGCAACCCTGGAGTGGGTGGCATGGTTCAACCACCACCGGCTACTGGAGCCCATCGGCTACATTCCTCCTGCCGAAGCTGAGGAAAATTACTATCGGCAACTCGCCAGTCAGTCCGTCACACCGGTCTGACTTAAACCAACCGGCCTCCACGAAACCCGGGGCGATTCAGTTTCTATTGCGAATATAAACAACTCTGAGGATACCTTTGAGCTACATCCCAAAAACTATCAGCGAAGTCGTTCTCGAATACATCAACCGGACGACCTTCTTGCCGGCAATCCAGCGCGAATACGTCTGGGACACGGAGGGCATCGAAAAGCTGTTCGATTCTATTATGGGCAATTATCTTCCCAGCACGCGTGGTCTGATGCCCCGTCATCGGCAACTGCACCGCCACCACTGGCAGCGCCCTACTTTGCTTTAACAGCCGCCAACGGCAAAATAATTGGCACCTGCGCGCTGTACGCTACCGCCGCCGCGCGCAACACCGGCATGGTCTGGGTAAAAGCCAACGCGCCAGCTGCCAATACAGTGGCGTAGCCACAGCTACGGTGGCCCCGGCGCACCCACGTCCCGCTCGTTTTCCTACTTACCACAACACCCAATTACCGTAACTAGGCGGTTTTTGGGCCCGCGTGGCCTTACCGCAAGCAATTGGCAATGCTGCGTTGCACACCCAGCCTGCCAAAGAGATTGGCAACGAGGTGCTATGCGCAGCGGGTGAAGCGCACCTTACCGAAGATGGTGTGAACTGTGCCCCGCATCACATCGGTCAGCGAGTGCTGCTGCCGCAATTCGCTGCACATTATTGTTTGCGGCAATGCGCGGCTGGTGTAGGTAGCTGTCGGCAACACTGCTTCAGGACCCACGGTGCAGGTTTCAGCGCGGCGAACATACGCCCGCAAGGGGCGTACCTATCCTCGCTATGTGAGATTTATTACCAGCGGCATATCGGTGGCCACACTGGTATGTGAAATAAATGCGATACGCGGTAATTTCTAAAACCCTGACGGGTCAAGACCGGTGCGGGAGGAAGCCAGCGCGATCGGACTGTCCGCAGTCTGCGATAGACATCCTTGTCGAACCATCCTCGCACCAACAGCTACTATGCTAATAGTGCGAGCTTTTTCCGTTCGATCAGCTCAAAGTCTATCGTGGCACCCAGGCCCGAGCCGGTCGGGGCATACACCATGCCGTCGCTGTCGATGACGATATCCTGGAGCAGGCCGTATTTCTGCGATTCGGCCGGCAACAGCACTTCGAAGAACTCCGTGTTCTGGATCGCCATGATCACATGCAGGTTGGCGAAATTGTTGAGCGAGTTCCCGCCGTGATGCAGTTCGTAATTCAGGTGAAAAGCTTCGGCCAGGTGGGCGGTCTTGATCAGTGTGGTGATCCCGCCTTTGACTGCCACATCGCCGCGCAGGAAGTCGGTGGCCCGCTCCATGATCCAGGGGGCGTAAGCGTCGAGCCCGCCCGCCGGGTATTCGGTTGCCATGATCGGGATACGCAGTTTTTTTCGCAGTTCGACATAGTTGTAGATATCCGCATCGGCGAGAGGATCTTCATACCAGTAGTACCCCAAAGCCTCGATGGCCTGGCCCACACGCAGCGCCGCGGCGTAGTCATAGCTCCAGACTGAATCGAGCATCAGCAGGTAGTCGTCGCCCACCGCCTTGCGCACCGCCTCGCAGACCTTGATGTCATCACGCCAGGCTTGCGGCGGATGAATCTTGTAGGCGGCCATGTTGAGCGATTTGTAATGGAGCGCTTCCTCGGCATAGGCCTGGGGGCTCGCCAGGACGGCGGAGCTGATGTACGCCGGTACGCGATCGCGGTAAGAGCCGAGCAGCCGGTGGATCGGCAGTCCGGCCGCCTTGCCTGCGATGTCCCACAGCGCGATGTCTACCGCGCCGATGGCGCGGACCGTGGTGGTGCGCACGCGTTTCCACATGGCCTTATACAGACGCTCACGGTCCAGCGGGTCCTGCCCGAGAAGAAGCGGCTTGAGGTAGCGAATCAGGCTCGCGCCGTCCATGTCCGCCGCATAAAACGCCGAACCCAGAAAGGCATGGCCCGTCACACCCTGGTCCGTCGTTACCGCGAGCAGGCCGAGCTTGCTTTCGCCTGAAAACCGCCCGGTGTGGGCACCATAGCTGGTGGCGGGAATATTTTCCCAGGCGAACAAGGTCAGGGTCACATCTGTGATTTTCATGTCAGCTCCATTACCACGCTCATTCGACCTTGATGTTGGCATCCCGTATGACTTGCGTCCATTTCAGTACTTCGCCCTGCACCAGCTGGCCGAATGCCGCGGGTGAGCTGGCAACCACTTCGACGCCTTGCTCGCGGAATCTCTTGATGATTTCTGGTTCTTTCAGCACGCGGACGATGTCCCGGTTCATACTGTCGACCAGTGGTTTCGGCGTTCCCGCAGGTAATTGCATGCCGAACCACACGTTGACTTCATAGCCCGGAACGCCTGCTTCCGCAATGGTCGGAAGGGACGGGAACAGCACCGAACGTTGTGTTCCCGTAACGGCAATGGCTTTCATTTTTCCGGCCTTCAGGTGCGGCAGCACATTCGGAATGTTGTCGAAGAACACGTCGGTCTCGCCGCCCATGATCGCCAGCACAGCAGGCGCGCTGCCTTTATACGGGATGTGCGTCATTTTGGTATCCGTCATGCGCATCAGCAGTTCCATCGACAAATGATTCGATGAACCGGAACCGGTAGAGCCGTAGTTCAGCTTGCCCGGGTTCTTTTTGGCATAGTCCAGAAGCTCTTTGACGCTGTTGACGGGCAGATCGTTGCGCACCGTCAGTACGTTCTGCGTACTGCCCGCCCAGACAAGGGGACTGAAATCCTTCAAGGCATCGTAGGGCAGCTGCGGCCCGTACAAGCCGGGAAGCGCCGAGAACGGCAGCGGCGTGATCAGGACGGTGTAGCCATCGGGTGGTGATTTGGCCACAAAGGTATTGCCAATGGTGGTGTTGCCGCCTGGGCGATTATCAACCACCACGGGCTGATTCCACATCTTCGACAGCCGCTCTCCGACCACGCGCGCCAAGGTGTCGTTGAATCCGCCGGGCGTATAGGGCACGACGATGCGGACCGATCGTTCCGGAAAAACATCAGCCGCCGTGGCAACAACAGCAATGCTGCTCAGCATGGTGCCAAGGCAAAGCGACAGAAAAACTCTCTTCGTTAACGTGTACATGGTTGTCTCCTGTTGGTGTTTAGAACTTCACTACATAACCCGGGCCATCGACAGCCGGATACTTTTCGAAAATGGATTCGTCCACTTCAATGCCCAAGCCCGGCGCATCCGGCGGCTCGACACAGCCATCGGCACCGATCTCGAACGAGGTGCCAAACATGTCGCGGAATGGATTGAATTTCGAGACGCAGGCTTCGAAGTAGCCGGCGTTTTCGGTGGCGGCCAAAAAGTGAATCGTTGCCGCATGGTTCAGACCGGTCGCCGAGCTGTGGGCATTAATCGGAATGCGGTAGGCCGAGGCCATGGCGGCGATGCGGATACCTTCCGTGATGCCTCCGCACTTGGACAGATCGGGTTGCCAGACCTGGACCGCACCAGCATCGAGCATTTGTCCGAATTCGAAGCGGGTGTAGTGATTTTCTCCCGCCGCAATCGGCACCAGCGGCGTGATCTTGGCCACTTCCCTATACGAAGCGAAGTCGTTGCAGGCGAACGGCTCTTCCAGCCAGCCCGCCTGGATTTCGGCAAGCACCGGCAACACGCGGCGTGCATCAGCCATCGTGTAGGCCGTGTTCGCATCGGTCAGGATGTCGACCTCGTCGCCCAATACCTTGCGCACATGGCGCACGCGTTCGATATCCACTCTGGCGGCATCCCCGATGCGCAGCTTCAGGGCTTTGTAGCCGCGGGCGATGTATTCCTGTGCCTCTTCCGCCAGTGACTCCTTGGGCTGATAGCCAAGTGCAATGCCGCCCGCATAGGCCGGGATGCGTCGCTTGCTGCCACCCAACAGCTCATACAGGGGCATGTTGGCCGCCTTGCCGCGGATGTCCCACAGGGCCATGTCTATGCCGGAAATTGCCAGCGCAGCACCGGCACCCAGCCCATGACTGGAGAGTTGCATGCGGTGCACGCGTTGCCACGCACCCACGCAGTCGGTCGCTTTCATGCCGATCAGCATCGGCGCGATCGTATTGTGGATCAGGCTGGTGATGGCCCCCGGGCTGCGGCCGGGATGGGCTTCGCCATAGCCGGTGATTCCTTCAGAAGTCTCCACACGGATGATGATGGCATCGCGCTTTATCGTGCTGCCAACCCCCATCGTGACGGTCTTGCCCTCGGGCAAGCGGTAGGACAAGGGGATCGCGTTGATTTTTGTGATTTTCATGTCATGCCTTCTTGAATTTTGGGTAAATCTCTTGATTGACAACGTTATCCGGCCGCTCGCCGCGAAGCAGCGCCAGCATGGTAGCGACGGCCAACATTCCCATTGCACGCTCGGCGTCCTGCGTGATGCCCGCAAGGTGCGGCGTCAGGAGGACTCTGGGATGCTTGCGCAGACTGCTGTCCACCGGAAGCGGCTGGACCTCGAATACGTCGAGCACCGCACCGCTGATCGTGCCTGCCGTCAGGGCGCAGGCAAGATCGTCTTCGCAGATGACCGGGCCCCGTGCGACGTTGATCAGCACGGCGCCCGGTTTGGCAAAAGCGATGACACGCCGATCGATCATGCCTAGCGTCTGCGGCGTGAGCGGGCAGGCCAGGACCAGAAAATCGCTGGCCGCAAACAACGCCTCCAATGAAAGCGCCTCGACATCGGCGGGCAGGCGTGACGGCGTGGTGGTGTGCGCCACGACCTTCATTGAAAAACCCTGGCTGGCTATTTCGCCAATGCGCCTGCCGATCGCGCCATAGCCGATCACGCCCAGCGTACGTCCGCGCAGGTCAGCCGTTTTTGCTCCAGCTGTCTGACGGGACTGCCAGTTACCCTGGCGTACCTCCTGGTCGAAAAACGCGAGCTGCCGGCTCATGGCGAACATCGCCGCGAAAACATATTCGGCCACCGCATTGGCGTTGACGGCGGGGGTGTTGGCGACCGGTATCTGACGCGCCGAAGCTTGTGCGACCGGAATGAAGTCCAGCCCCACGCCGTGCCGTACGACGCCGCATAGCGGAGCCGGCGTGTCGAAGAGATTGTCGGGCAACTGCCGACGCACGACGAGCCCCTGTACGCCGGGTAGCAGGGTGCGCAATGCCGCATCGCTTTCTTCACGGGACAATCCATCAGGCAACACGACAACGTTCGCCTCCAGGGCGAGTCGTGCGTGTGCATCAGGGTGAATACGGTCGGTCAAGAGAATCGTTGGCCGTACCATGGGCTGCCGATTCATCATGGTCGATCTAGGCTTCTGCCGCGCATGGCTGCGACGCCGCCAGGAGGGTAACGAGCTCAGGCACCGTGGACTGTGCGGGGCTTTTCTTGATGGCCGTGGCGTAGGTCTGCCTGATCGCGTCCGCCGTGCCGTGCATTGCACCGGCCTCCTGCGCCATCGTCGTGTAATAACCCATGTCTTTCAACGCATTGGCAATGGAGAAGCGAAAGCCGGAGTTATCGCGCGATTCGATATAGGGACGCAGGCGATTGAGGATGGCGCCATCGCCTCCGCCTTTCGCCAGGATTTCCACGAAAACCTGGGGATCTATGCCCGAGCAGTCTGCGCATGCCGCCGCTTCGGCGAGTACAGCAGAAAACCCGAGGGAGACAAAGTTATGCAGCAGCTTGAGCCGGTGGCCGGATCCGACCGGACCGGCCAGGACGATGTTCTCGGCATAGCACTCAAGCACCGGCTTGCAGCTCTCGAAGAGCGCCGGGTCGCCGCCCACGATCAAATTGAGCCGCCCTTCTGCAGCCTCTTTCGGCGTGCGGGTCATGGGCGCGTCGAGAAATCGCCCCCCCGCCTTTTCGACGGACTCGGCAATCCGGATCGTCGATGAGGGAATGGCGGTAGAGCAGTCGATCACAATCGTGCCCGGCTTGATGCCTTCGAGCAGCCCGCCCTTGCGGTACAGCACATCCTCGACTTCCGGCGTGCCGGTCACGCACAGGATGATGATATCGACCACCCCGGCAAGGGTCGCCGCGCTGTCTGTCGTGGTTGCGCCGGCCGCGATCAGTCCTTGCAACGGCTGATTCCCGGGATGCTCAAGCAGCACCATGGGATAGCCGTGTTTGATGATGTTGCTGGCGATCCCGTGGCCCATCATGCCGATCCCTACCATTCCGATTTTCTTCATGCCGATTTCCTTCACGTTATTCCCTGCCCTGCCCTGCCCACCATACCGCCCGCACAACTATGCGGCACGCTTTTTCCCCAGCCCGCCGGCGCAGATGTACTTCACTTCCACATAATCCTCAATGCCGTATTTGGAGCCCTCGCGACCGACGCCCGACTCCTTGATCCCGCCAAATGGCGCAAGCTCGGTCGAGATGATTCCTTCATTGAGGCCGACGATGCCGCATTCGAGCGCCTCGGAGACCCGCCAGGCGCGTTCATAGCTACCGGTGTAGAAGTAGGCGGCGAGTCCGAAGGGTGTGTCGTTGGCCATCGATACAACTTCTTCTTCGGTAGAAAAGCGGATCAGCGGTGCGACCGGCCCGAAGGTTTCCTCATTCATCAGCTTTGCCTCGGAGGACACGTTGATCAGGATGGTGGGCTGGAAAAAATGACCACCCAGCGCGTGCGCCTGCCCCCCGGTGAGCACATTGGCCCCCAGGGCAATGGCGTCGCTGATGTGCTCCTGGACCTTGTTCACGGCGGCGGCATCGATCAGCGGGCCTAGATTGACGCCCGCCTGCATGCCATCACCGACCACCTGGGCTTCAACGGCGACCTTCAGCTTTGCAGCGAACACGTCGTAGATCATGTCCTGCACAAAGATGCGGTTCGCACAGACGCAGGTTTGTCCTGCATTGCGGAACTTCGAGGCCATCACACCCGCTACCGCCGCATCGAGATCGGCGTCGCCGAACACGATGAAAGGTGCGTTGCCGCCGAGCTCCATCGAGACCTTCTTGACCGTGCCAGCGCACTGCGCCATAAGTTGCTTGCCGACTTCGGTGGAACCGGTAAACGAGAGCTTTCGGACCACTGGGCTGGATGTCAGCGCCCCGCCGACCACATCGGATCGGCCGGTCACAACGTTGAACACGCCCGGCGGAATGCCAGCCTCGACGGCCAGATCGGCCAATGCGAGTGCCGAAAAAGGCGTTGCCGATGCGGGCTTGACGACGATCGTGCATCCTGCGGCAAGCGCGGCGCCAGCCTTGCGCGTGATCATGGCATTCGGAAAATTCCAGGGCGTGATCGCGGCCACGACACCGACGGGTTGTTTGATCACGATGATGCGGCGGTCCGCGGTGGGAGCGGGGATGATGTCGCCGTAAACACGCTTGGCTTCCTCGGAGAACCACTCAATGAATCCGGAGCCGTAGGCAATCTCGCCGCGCGCTTCGCTCAGTGGTTTGCCCTGCTCGGTGGTCAGGATGGTCGCCAGGTCTTCCTGGTGCGTCATGCACAGGTCATACCAGCGACGCAATATTTTGGACCGGTCTTTGGCGCTCATCTCGCGCCACGCGGGCAGTGCCTTGTCTGCCGCGCGGATGGCGCTTTGCACGTCCTTGTCCGTCAGGCGAGGAACGCAGGCGATGACTTCATCATTGGCCGGATTGACGACAGCCAGGGTTGCCTGGTCCGAGGCATCGACCCATTGCCCGTCGATATGGCATTGCTGGCGAAAAAGTGAGGGGCGCTTTAAGTTCATGGGGATTCTTGTGGATGAAAAATCAGGAAATCAGGTTGTCCGGCACGTCGCTCTGATTCAGGGCCTCGATGCCCTGGATCAGCAGCCATCCCATGGCATCACGTGTTTCGTGCGTGGCACTGCCGATATGAGGCGTCAGGAAAATGTTGTCGAGGCTGCGGTAGCGCGGATCGATGGCTGGTTCGTTCGCAAACACGTCGAGTCCGGCGGCGAACAGATGCTTTGACCGCAGCGCCTCAATGAGGGCGTCATCGTTGATCAAATCACCCCGCGAAATATTGATGACCACGGCACCCTCAGGAATTTTCGCGATCCGATCGTGATCGAGAAATCCTTTCAGTTCCGGCCGGCCCGGTGCAGCGATCAGGAAGATGTCACTCGCGCCGAGCAGGCTGTCCAGTGTGTCGTGATAAATGGCTCCCTCTTCGAGCGCATGCGACAACCGGGTGCGGTTGTGGTAATGAATTGCAAGCCCAAACCCCCGGGCGCGCGTGGCAATGGCACGGCCGATCCGGCCCATGCCGAAGATGCCCAGGCGACGTCCGGTCAGGCCCATGCCCAGCAACTGGGTGGGACCCCATCCCGGCCAGGAGCCGCTGCGCACCATGCGGTCGGCCTCGTAGCCGCGGCGGCAGGCATTGAGCACCAGCAGCATCGCAATTTCAGCGCAGGCATCGCTCAGAACGTCAGGCGTGTGCAACACCTTGATGCCGAGCGAACGCGCTGCAGCCATGTCGATATGGTCGTATCCCACTGACAGCGTGGCGATGGTCTTGAGGCCGGGTTGCAGCTTCCGGATCACCTCGGCGGTGATGGCCTCCGTCGCGGTGACGAACAGCACTTCTGCGCCATGGGCCCTGCTGGCAATACCGGAGGGTGTCAGGACCGTGTCCTCCAGGTTGACCTCAAGGTCAAACCGCTGTCTGAGTTCTGCCTCAATCGCCGGCGTAAAACGCCGGCACAGGAAGGCCTTCTGGATGGGGTGCGTGCTCATAGGAGGAGGAAGCAGGGGTTGTGTTTCAATGTTTTCGAGATCTAAAGTGATAATACGAATTGGTATGACGACTTTTATTTATTGGTATTACAAACTTGTCTTATCAATTTGTCAAGCAGGTATTACCATTGAATCTCCGTCCATCCCGTGACCTTGATTCCGGAGCTCCGATGTCCAACGAGAAGAAACAGAACAGCACCCCGAAGCCGGTCGTCGAGCCGACGCTGGCAGACCGGCTCACCCTGGTCCTCGCCGAGCAGTTGCGCAGCGGCGTTTATCCGGTCAATGCCCGCTTGCCGACCGAAAGAACGATGGCCGAGGAATTTGGCGTCAGCCGGACTGTCGTTCGCGAGGTGATTTCCCGACTGAAATCCGAGGGGCTTGTCGAAACCCGTCAAGGCAGCGGAACGGCAGTACTGGACCCGCAGTCCTCGGCAGCATTCCGGCTCTCTTCCTCCGAAAATAATCCGGCGGAAGGCGTGCTGCGCATCATTGAATTGCGCTGCGGAATCGAAGCTCAAATGGCCGCATTGGCCGCCAGGCGGCGTACCGCTTCCGAGATGGCGGAGATCAAGCACGCGCTGAAGATGATCGACCGGGCGGTGGCCAACGGCGGCGACGGCGTCAAGGAGGATCTTGAGTTTCATATGGCAATTTCCCGCGCGACCAGGAATCCCCATTACACGGATCTGCTGGGCATGCTCACCCGTGCGCTGAAGGATGCCATCCGGGTGACGCGCAGCAATGAGGCGCGCCGTGCGGATTTCACCGCGCAGGTGCGCGCCGAGCACGAGGCCATCAGCGCGGCAATCCTTGCGCGGGATCCCGAAGCCGCGCGCGTGGCTGCTCTGCGACACATGGAGAGTACCGTCGCCCGGATCGAACTCGCGGAGGCAGGCTTCTGGACCGGGGAAAGACGCGACACGGCTCAGCGCCTGGCACGCACTGATCTCAAGACCGTGCTGGACGCGCCACAGACGATGCCGATTTCGTGACGTCGTGCTCGCGTGCGAAGGAGGATCTTTGGGGAAGGGCTTACCGTCAGAGCGAGGGGTGTAAATTTGAAAATGGAAACTCGCGACGAATTGTTGCCCGCACATGCGCAGGACAGTGGGTCGGTCAATTCTTTCCCCCTTTCGAGGGGGCTGTTGTCAAGCGTCCCACTAGGCTTTTGATCATGTTGAGGCCGGGCATTAGGTTTAATTGACGCTTGCGCCCGAAGTTTTGATTACCTTGCCCCACTTCACCGTTTCCGATTTGATATAGCTGCCAAATTCATCAGGCGTATTGCCAACAACCTCGGCGCCCAAACTACTCAAACGCGCCTTGACATCGGGCATGGCCAGGATTGCCACGACTGCATCGTGCATTTTTGCGATGATCTCCTTCGGTGTCCCCGCGGGAAAAAGGATCCCGCCCCACGAGCTGGAATCGAAGCCTGGAACACCTGACTCAGCAACTGTGGGCAAGTTCGGCATTGCAGCTATCCGCTTTGCTGAAGCAACGGCCACAGCCCGCAGCTTGCCCGATTTGATATGAGGCATGGCCGACACAACCGTGGTGAACATCATCGACACCTGTCCTCCCATCACATCAGTGAGCGCGAGACCATCGCCTTTATAGGGAACATGAACAATGTCGATTCCGGCAATGCTCTTGAAAAGCTCCCCAGTCAGATGGTTAGACGAGCCATTGCCGGCAGAGGCAAAATTCAACTTGTTTGGATTCGCCTTTGCATAGGCAATCAGTTCTTTAACGTTATTGACAGGAAGAGACGGGTTCACCAGCAACACGATAGGCACGGTAGTGGTCAGCGTCACAGGTGCAAAGCTCGCCACATCGTAGGCAAGGTTCGTGTAAAGGCTCGGGCTGATCGCATTGGGTCCGACATTGCCCATCAACATCGTATAGCCGTCCGCTGGCGCTTTCGCAACTTGCTCCGCAGCTATATTGCCATTTGCACCCGCCCGGTTATCGACGATGACCGGTTGCCCCCACGCTTCTGAAAGCTTCTGTCCGATAATCCGCGCCGTGACGTCAGACGCGCCGCCGGGCGGATAGGGAACAACGAAACGAATAGGTTTAGCAGGATAACTCTGGGCCAAAACATTGCTCGTCATTGTGGTCAAAGCCAGAGCAGACAACCCCAAGCCAAGCAGGCGCATAAGCACATTCATAAAAATTCTCCATCAAATGATTCAATAAAAAACGACGTATTCAAGCTAGAGGTTCGGCTTTAAAGTCCCCCCCTTGGAAAGGGGCTGAACCATGTGCTGATAGATGCGTAGCCATCCCCGGCGCTCCGCCGGCACAAATGGTGCGAGGGCAGCGCGGCGTGCAGCAAGTTCACCTGCATCGATATTCAGCTCGACCTTGCGTCCGGTTACGTCGATAAAAACTTCATCTCCATCGCGCACCAGCGCAATCGGCCCGCCGTCAGCGGCTTCCGGCATCACCTGACCGATCGTAAAACCCCTGTTCAGTCCGGAGAGCTGACCGTCGGTGATCACTGCGATCTCCTCGCCAAGACGGGTTCCGTTGACGGCCGCAACAAACCAAGAGGCCGATGCCACGCCGGGACCACCTCTGGCTCCTAATCCGCGGAGGACAATGACTTGCCCGCCGGTGATTTCGCCGGCGGATAACGCAGCCATAGCCTCTTCCTGGTTCTCAAACACGCGGCACCGGCCTCGAAAGGTGGCCGCCTTGCCGCCGATACCGAGCTTCATGATGGCGCCCTCTGGAGCGAGTGATCCCCTCAGCATGATCACCGACGGCCCAGGATTGAGCGGCTGCTCCAAGGTAGCGATGATCTTGCCGTCAAGCACTCGTGCATGTGTCAAGTTTTCCTTGAGCGTCCTACCGGTGACCGTCATGACATCACCGTTGAGAACAGGCTCAAGCCGCTTCATGACAGCCAGAGCGCCGCCCGCCGCTTCAAGATCCTCGATTCGTCCAGAGCCGTTTGGTTTTATTGCGCATAAGAGAGGAACTCTTCTACCAATCTCATCCAGCAGGCGGTAGACATCGACGTCGATTTCTCCTTCTGCGGCGACACCCTGAAGATGGCGCAGCATATTGATCGAGCCGGAGACAGCCAGTCCAACCGAAATGGCATTTTCGAATGCCAGAGGCGTCATGATTTGCTTGGGACGAATGTTCTTATTCACCAAATCGACAATGCGATGGCCGGCTTCGCTCGCAAGTTGCTTCATCCGATCGCTTCGGGCCGCCACTGGTGCACTACCAGGAAGAGTCATGCCGATTGCCTCGGCCATGATATGCATGGTATTGGCCGTACCCATGCCGGCGCAAACACCGGGCCCCTGCACGGCGACGTCGCACATGTCGCTGATGTCTTTGATTGATATTTTTTTGGCAGCCAACTCGCCGACTGATTCAAAAACGTCTTCAATGTCAACTTTATTGCCGGCGACCTTGCCGCACGCCTGGTAGCCGCCAATCACAAGGATGGTAGGAATATCAAGTCTTGCGGCCGCCATCATGTGGGCCGGAGCAGTCTTGTCACAGCTACTCAGGCACACCATGCCATCAAGAAGTGCGCCCTCCACGGCCACCTCGATGTCGTTCACCAGCAGATCGCGTGATGGCATCAGGTAACGACCGCCTCGACCTGCTCCAGTAATGAAATCGCTGGGGGCCGTCGTTTTAATTTCAAATGGCAGGCCGCCTGCATCACGGATGCTCTGCTTTACGATGGCCGCCACCTCGTCGAGATGGCTGAAGCAGATAGACAGCTCGGACGACGAATTAATGATGGCAATCTTCGGCTTTTCCATGTCCTCGTCGGAAATTCCCAGCGCGCGCCATTGCGCCTTTCGGAGTGCCCAGCGTGTTGTTCCGGGCTCAAAATTTGAGCGATATTTTTTCATCATGGTTGACATTGGTTTAAAGGCTGTGTGAATGGTTTTTGTCCATCTCGGCGCCCAGGTATGCGCCTTGATAAATCAACTGGCGCCTGAGCGCCGGCATGTCGAGTTCGCGTAACGCCTTCCCTGAAGCGCTTGCCTGCGCCGCTGCCACTCCAGCAGCTTCCCCGAGCGCCATGCACACAGCGGCAACCCGCATTGATGCGTGCGCGTCATGGGAAGCGGATGAGCAACGCCCAGCCACGAGCAAACGCTCCAACCCGATCGGCAACATCATTCGAAAAGGTAGTTGGTAGTAGGTGCCAGGAGCCAGGAACACCCACCGGGTCGCGCGTCCGGCACCATGTTCTTCGACGGGCCACGCACTGCAAGCGACGGCATCGGAAAACCGTCCCTCGCTTAATACATCGTCCAGCGTCAGCCAGTAGTCGCCGCGAATTCGACGGCTTTCCCTGATGCCGATTTGTGCACCTATATCTGCGATGTAGCAGGATTCGTATCCGGGTACGAACTCGCGAAACGCCTTGAGGTAGGTTTTAAGTTGCCGCCTCCCACCCACTTCGGCGTCTGTAAGCTCGGCAGTGTTCAAAGGATCAGGCGCCCGATCTCCCTTGAGAACGCGTGTGATGTTCATGTGCATGGAACCAGGTTGGGTGCTAAACGCCCCTCCGGTAGTCCGAGGCAAAGCCAAACCCGTGGCGGCCGCACTTTCAAGATGCGTTCTTAACTCGTCACGAGTCAATTGGCGCGCCCGATCGACATCAACTCCACCGAACCGGAACATGGTCGTCGGCGCCTGAATGATCTCCGGGTCGTGCTCGAAGGACGCTCCGGCCATGGAGGCAATGTCACCATCGCCAGTGCAGTCGATGACGACATCGGCAAGACAGGCCCAGCGCCCGTCGCGCCCCTCAAATGTGACGCCACAGATCTGATTGCCTTTCTTATGAACGTCGACCGCGAGACAGTGAAATGCAAGCTGAACGCCAGCTTCCAGAACCATCTCATCTGCAACAATCTTGATCGCAGACGGGTCGTATGGCAAAGAAGCTGTCTTAAGCCAGCGCAACGGCTCTTTGGCTCCTCCAAGCTGCCGGAGGCGCTCGATAAGCTCTGCTGCAAATCCGCGCACAATCGGGAAAACTTCGTCGTCGGTCACCGTGTATAGACCACAGATGCTCCCCAGCGTCACCATGGAAAGCGTGCCGCCAAGATAACCATTGCGCTCGACCAGGAGCACGCTGGCTCCCAATCTAGCGGCCGCAGTGGCCGCAGCAATCCCGGCCGATCCACCGCCGACGACTAACACATCCACCTCGTGCCGCACCGGAAGCTGGCGCGCCGGCTCATCAATAACCGGACCTTGTCCGTCTTCTTTTCTCACGTTCTATCTCCAAATGAATTGAGTCTCGCGCGTGGACTGCACTTCGCGAGAAAGGGCATCTGACTCTTCAAACAACCGCGACGAACCACGAACGTCGGCATCAAAAATTCTTGCTTCGGTATTTGGTCTGGTTGTGCGTCGCCTACCAACCGGTTGACCCGCGAATCACGAGTTCGTTTGGCAGACAGATGTTCTGCCAGTCCCCTTGGTGGCCGCGAATGCGCTCGATAAGCAAGCTGATCGCGGTTTCCGTCATTCGCACCAAGGGCTGTCGAATCGTCGTCAGATCAAAGGCGTGCCAAGATGCCATTTCAATATCGTCGTATCCCACAATCCACAATCTGGAAGGAACATCGATGCCGCGGGCACGAGCGGCATCTCTCGCCCCAAGAGCGATGACATCGTTGACGCAGAAAATTGCATCAGGCGGGTCGGAGAGCTCAAGCAGACGCGACGCAGCCTCGAAGCCGGTCCTGTAGGAAAACGTGTCGACTTGCATGCATCGTGTTTCATCGAGCGGAAACCCGCTAGCGGCGAGCGCATGACGAAAGCCTGCCTGACGGTCGCGAATCGTACTGGCAAGGGGGCTTCCACCTATCATTCCGATGCGGCGTTTGCCCGCCTTCGCAAGATATTCGGCAACAAGACGTCCGCCAGTCAGGTTGTCGCTGGCGACCTGATCACAGCGCCACCCTTCGACTACCCGGTTTATGAGAACCACCGGCACATCCATTTGCAACGCCTCATACAGCTCCGTCGAGTCGGCGGTCGCGGTAGTCATGATGGCGCCGTCAACCCGGCTTTCGCGAATGGCCTCTACTGCCACTTTTTCACCCATCTCTTCCGTATTCCAGACAACCATGCGGAAACCAGCGCTCATGAGACATCGACCCAAGATCTGAAGCATCTCTGGATACAGTGGATTGGCTAGGCGCGAAACAACGACGCCAATGTTCCCGGTTTGACTGGTCCGCATGGCACGGGCAGCACCGTTCGGCCGGTATTTCAATTCACGTACTGCGGCCAATACCAGTTCCCGCGCTTCTTTGCGCACTTTCGTATTGCCGGTTAGTACGCGAGATACCGTGGATTGCGAGACGCCAGCCCGACGGGCGATATCGTGGCTTGTGACCATGTCATTTTTTGAATACGTAGTCATAACAGTGTTAGTGGCAAAAATCTATATTTAATTAGACTGTGAATACGTATTCACGTCAACTCATTTCTTTGAGCCGCAAGTTGGCACTTACGAGTGGCGAAAAGAGGCGCGCCAACCTGCGTCTGGTGTGGTCCGGGGCCGGCAACGGCTGATTGCACCGGCGCATCCATTGGTGCGGCAATCGGGGCCCACGGGGCCACGCGAATCCCATCACGACCTCTTTGCCAGTAATCAACCCGTCATCAGTCCACTTGCGTGCCCTGCGGGTACTTGTTCAGCGTCGCGCCAGGTATTGGTTGGTTCTAGCCCGGCGCCGGGCGGCGCAATCTGCTGCTGCGTGCAATCGCGCGGACGATGGAGGCGAACGCGCGCATGGGCGCCGTTTTATCTACATCGCGCTTCCAGAGAATTCCCGGCGTACGCATGGGCGTTGGACTCTCCAGCGGGATGGCGCACAACGCGGAGCGCTCCCGTACCGCGTTCTCGGACACGATGGCGCCGATCTGCGTTCTTTCCACCAGTGCCAACATGGGAGCGAGCGTATTCATTTCCACCACTACGAGAGGCTCGGCATCACATGCACGAAAGCACTCATCGAGCATGGTGCGGGTTGCGAAAGTTTCCGGCAGCAGCACCAGAGGCTGCCGATGAAGCTCCACCAACCGGATCCGCTTGCGACCGGCCAAGGGATGCTGGGGCGCGACAACCAAGACCATTTGCTCGTTGTACAAGGGCTCGAACCACAGATCGCCCACGGTGCCGGGCCGGTAGGAAATCCCAAGATCGAGCGTCCCGGATGCAAGCCTGTCTCCTATGTCATCAGCAGTGAACTCGTTCGCGACCACTTTCACGGTGGGGTGCCGCAGCAACAAGGTTGCAATGCATTCAGGAATGAATCCCTGGTTAAACGTATGTGTGGAGCCGATTCGCAACTTGCCCGTGAGACCCTGGGACGACTCCTTCAATGCACCCAGGCCCTGATCAACTTCTTTCAGCGCCTTGGCGGCGTAGCCGAGAAACAACTCCCCCTGCTCTGTGATCAAGACGCGTTTGCCGACCCGCTCAAAGAGAAGCTCACCAATCTCCTCTTCGAGTTGCCGAATCTGGTGAGACAGGGTGGATTGGGTGACGTGCACCCGTTCCGCGGCACGGGTGAAGTTCAGGCATTCAGCCAAGGCCACGAAATAACGCAAATGCCTGAGTTCCATATTTTTCCTGACGCCCAATCAATCGATGCCATCAATGATTTGTGTTGAAAATGATCATTTTCATCTTTTGATGTTCTACCGTCAAATACGCACACATCTGCAGACTTTGCAGTGAAATTAACGACAGCATCAGGAGATTCACAATGCAAGAGCGCCGCCGAAAATTCTATGGGTGGGGTTATGAAGGAGACACGGTTCCGCCGGAAGAAACCGCCGAATTCGAATCCGCATGGAGCCGGATGCTTGGCATTGATCACTTCGAAGCAATGCCGTTTCCTAAGGAAGAGGACATCGACCTTCGCGCGCCGCGCATCCAGCCGCCAGCGTCCCTCGCGGCAATGTGTACGACCGATAAATACGATCGCCTGTACCACACCTATGGGGCAGGCACAGTCGACGTGGCGCGGGCGCTGCGCAAGGAGTTTCGCAACCCGCCCGACGTCATTGCGTACCCCAGAACGGAAGAAGACATCGTTGATCTGTACGACTGGTGCGGCCGACACAATCTGGCTGCCATCCCGTACGGCGGCGGAACCAGCGTCGTTGGGGGTGTCAATCCGCCCGAGTACGACCGGTACCGCGGTGTCGTCACCATCGACCTGAAGCATTTCGACAAGGTACTGGAAGTGGATGCCAAGTCGCAGTCAGCGCGAATTCAGGCCGGTGTTCTCGGCCCTAGCCTGGAAAAGCAGCTCAAGCCCACTGGACTGACCATGCGCTTCTTCCTGCAAGCTTGGGAGTTCTCATCACTCGGCGGGTGGATTGCCACCCGCGCCGCAGGTCATTTCGCCACGGCCTATACGCAAATCGATGACCATGTTCAAAGTCTCAAGGTGGTTACTCCCTCGGGCAACATCGAATCGCGCCGTTTCCCGGTGTCAGGCTCCGGCCCCAATCCCGACCGGCTGTTTCTTGGCTCCGAGGGAGCCTTGGGGATCATCACCGAAGCCTGGGTCAGACTTCATCGCCGTCCGGTCTTCCGCAAGATGACGACCGTGCGCTTCAGCGTTTATGAAAATGCGGTCGAAGCGACCCGCTTGCTCTCACAGTCCGGATTGAATCCCTCCAACGCCCGCCTGATCGAGCGGGAAGAGGCGGCCTACACCGGGTCCAGCGACGGCAGCTACGACATTCTGGTGCTCGGCTTTGAATCGGCCGACCACCCGGTCGATGTCTGGATGAACCGCGCACTGGAAATCTGCGCCGAATGCTCCGGCGAGTGGGACGCGCAAACGCTGAACGACAAGGCGGCGGGATCGGACTCCGGCACGACCAACTGGCGCAACAAATTCCTGCGCGGGCCCTTTCTGCGCGAATACGCCATCGCGCGCGGCGTGATGCGCGAAACGATGGAGACCGCCGTCACGTGGGACAAATTTGCCGCATTGCGCGACCATGTCAAGGCCGAAACCCATCGCGCCATCCGGGAAGTGACGGGGCGCAAGGGGTCAGTCACCTGCCGCTTCACTCACCTGTATCCGGATGGCCCGGCGCCGTACTTCACCTGGTTTGCCTATGGCGACAAGTCACGCATTCCCGAGCAATACATGGCGATCAAGCGCATCGCCGAGCAGGCCATGGTCGATGCGGGTGGCACAGTCACCCACCACCACGCTCTGGGAAGGGACCATCGACCCTGGTATGACAAGGAGCGGCCGGAACTGTTCTGCACCGCGATGAAAGCAGCCAAGATGGCTTTCGATCCGAAGCAGATTCTCAACCCGGGCGTCCTGTTCGATCCGAGCTGATGGGCTACACAAAGAAGGCACATCATGGCAGGACCCTTATCCGGCATCAAGGTACTTGATCTCAGTCGAATCCTCGCGGGGCCGTGGAGTACGCAGCTACTTTCCGATCTGGGTGCCGATGTGATCAAGGTCGAACGACCCGCCGGCGGAGACGATACCAGAGGGTGGGGACCGCCCTTTCTGGCACGCGAGGATGGTTCGGCAACGGCCGAATCCGCCTATTTTCTCTCTGCCAATCGAGGCAAGCGGTCTATCACCATCGATATCAGCACGCCGGAAGGCCAGGGCATTCTGCGCGAGTTGGCAAAGACAGTCGATGTGTTCGTGGAGAACTACAAACTCGGCGACATGAAGCGCTATGGCCTGGATTACGCCGCACTCTGCGAAATCAATCCGGGCCTGGTTTACTGCTCGATCACCGGTTTCGGCCAAACCGGCCCCTACAGCAGCCGAGCGGGCTACGATTTCGTGATCCAGGCGATGGGCGGGCTGATGAGCATCACCGGGCAAAGTGACGACCAGCCCGGCGGGGGCGCCCAGAAATGCGGCGTGCCGATCTCCGATCTGATGACCGGCATGTACGCTTCGGTCGCCATCGTCAGTGCGTTGTTCGAACGAACCCGCAGCGGCAAGGGCCAGTACATCGACATGAGCCTGCTCGACACCCAGGTCTCCTGGCTCGCCAACCAGGCATCCAACTACCTCGTATCGGGAAAGCCACCGAAGCGATGGGGTAATGCGCATCCCAACCTCGCCCCCTACCAGTCCTTTGCCGCCAGCGATGGTGAGCTGATCGTTGCTGTCGGGAATGACCGCCAATTCGCTGCGCTGTGCCGCACGCTCGGCGTAGAAGAATTGACCCATGATGAACGGTACGCCACCAACGCCCAGCGGCTGCAGCACCGCGCAACGCTCATTCCCGCCTTGTCTGAATTGTTCGTCCGTGCATCTAAGAGGCACTGGCTGGATCAACTCGAACGCTCGGGGGTGCCATGCGGTCCGATCCAGTCCATTCCCGAAGCGCTGGCGGACGAGCACGTGCTGGCCCGCGGCATGGTTTTTTCGCTGCCTCATACAAGCGGTGTCTCGGCCCCGCAAATCGCCAATCCCATCAAGTTTTCGAGATCCAGCATCCACTATCGGCGTGCTCCCCCGGCGCTGAGCGAGCACACCGACGAAATACTGACCACAGAACTGGGTTGGTCCGCAGAAAGAATTGCCCACTCCAAGAAAAAAGGAGTGATTTGAAACGAAACAGGATCAAGGCTACCAACCCCATTTACGAATTATCACCAGGAGACTCTCAATGACGATGACCCGATACCTTTGCCGGATTGCCACGGCGCTCATGTTCTTCGGCTCCCTCTTCGGCGGTCAAACCGCCATGGCCAAAGACTGGCCCACGCAGACCATGCGTATAGTTCTTCCGTATCCACCTGGTGGTGCTTCGGACGTCACCGCCAGGCTGCTTGGCATGAAGATGAGCCAAGCGTGGGGCACGACGGTCGTCATTGAAAATCGTCCCGGAGCCAATGGCATCGTGGCCAACGAGTTGGTGGCAAAATCCCCAGCCGATGGCTATACAGTCCTGATGGCCAATCTTGGGCCGAACGCCATAAATCCGGCGGTCTATGGCAAGCTGCCCTACGACACGGCCAAGGATTTTGCCCCGGTCATTCTCACTACCATCGTCCCGCTGGTGATCGTGACGTCGTCCGATTCTCCAATTAAAAATCTGGCGCAACTGATTGTCATGGCGAAAGAAAAACCAGGACAAATTACCTTTGGCTCAGCCGGAAACGGAGCTAGCAATCACTTGGCTGGTGAGTTGCTCGCAGCGATGACCGATGTCAGGATGCTGCACGTACCATACAAGGGCGATGCACCGTCGATCACTGATGTGATGGGAGGGCAAATTGCGATCGCACTACCAACGGCGCTTGCGGGAGTACCACATATCAAGAACGGGAAACTCCGGGCGCTAGCGGTTACCAGCCAAAAGCGGATCGCATCGTTGCCTGATGTTCCGACGGTGGACGAGGCACTCGGGATAAAAGGCTACGAAGCGGTGTCCTGGGGCGGTTTGATGGTTCCCCGGGGAACCCCCGTGGATGTTATTGCCAAGATCAACGTAGAAATCAACAAGGCCTTAAAGACGCCTGATGTAGCCGAAAAACTGACAGGGCTGGGCGCGGAGATTGTGGGCGGTACACCGGAAGCATTCGACACGTTTCTGCGAGCGGAATTGATCAAGTGGAAAAAGGTAGCGGAGGGGGCGAAGATTCGTCTCGATTGATGAGCGCGGCAGTCTCTGGTCGTCCGGACAGGTAGTATTTCTCAGACTCAGCCTGATCAATAGGCCACTCACCGCCACAAGTCACCCCACCAGACGCTCACTGGCGCCCTTGACTAGGGCGTGTTAACACTAATTGAGTTGATCATGAATGGAGCGAGATACTTCATACATGGAGATCACTCAAGCCCAGTTTGCCCAGATCGAGCACTGCTTGCCGCTGCAACGCGGCAATGTCAGCCTGTCGAATCTGAGTGTGTTGAACGCCATCCTGTATGTCGCCGAGCACGGCTGCAAGTGGCGCGGCCTGCCCAAGCGCTTCGGCAACTGGCACACCATCTACACGCGCATGAACCGCTGGTCCAAGAGCGGCGTGCTGGACCGCGTCTTCGCAGAACTTCAGCAAGCCCAGGTGGTGCGCATCAGGATCGAGGCCGTGTCGCTGGACAGCACCATCGTGAAGGTGCACCCCGATGGCACCGGGGCGTTAAAAAAAACGGCCCCCAGTCCATCAGAAAATCCAGAGGCGGGTGGACCACCAAGATTCATATGGTTGCCGCGGATGCTCGAACGGCCGTAACGTTTTCGCTGTCGCCCGGCCAGGCGCACGATGCGCCCGCGGGGCGCGCGCTCCTCAGCCGCCTGGGTGCGCCGGATCGACCGCTTCATTTGCTCATGGACCGCGCCTACGAAGGCAATGAGACTCGGCAGCTCGCGCTCGATCTGGGCTTTATCCCCGTCGTGCCGCCTCTGAAGACGCGAGTCGAGCCTTGGGAGTACGACCGTAAGATGTACAAATGCCGCAATGAGGTGGAGCGACTGTTCCGGCGCCTGAAGGGCTATCGCCGTATCTTCTCTCGCTTCGAGAAACTCGACGTGATGTTCGTCGGTTTCATCAGCTTCGCGCTGATCGCCGATGGACTGCATTTGTGTTAACAGGCCCTAGTGAGTGATGCCGCCATGAGTTGGCCTGACGGTGTGACCTACAACAGCGACGGCTATATGTACACAGGTGCAGCCCAGCTGCCGCTGACCAGTGCGCTGCAGGCTGATGGTGTGGCCAAGAACAAGGCCCCATACCTTGTCTATCGCTTCAAGCCGCGGGCTGTAGGTGCCCCGGGTTTTTGAGCCTCCAGCGCCGTGAACCGGGCAGCGAGAAAATCAACCAGCGCGCGCACGCGCGCCGGCACGAAGCGGTTACTGGGCAGGATGGCATTGAGCGGGTAGTGCTCGCCATTCCAGCCTGGCAAGAGGCGCAGCAGCGCGCCCGAGGCAAGGTCGTGCACCAGATCGAGTTCCGACTTGTAGAGCAGCCCTTCGCCCGCAAGCCCCCATTGATGGGCAATGGCGGCGTCATCGGCGTCGCGGTCGCCATCAATGCGCACCTCGGTCCACTCGCCACCCTTTTCGAAGCGCCAAGTGGCATAGCGCTTATTGTTCAGGTGAAAGGTCAGGCAGTTGTGCTGGCCGAGTTGCTGCGGTGTGAGCGGGGCTGCATGGCACTTGAGATAAGCGGGCGAGGCGCACAGTACCCGCCGCGTCGTGAAGAGGGAGCGCGCTACCAGGCGGGAATCGCTCAACTCGCCGTAGCGCAACGCGAGATCGACTGTGTCGCGTATTACGTCCTGCACCCGGTCGGTCACCGTCAGGGCCAGCCGCACGCCTGGATGGGCTGAAATGAAATCGTCAAACCAGGGCAGCAGCACGCTGCGCGTGAGGTCCGATGGAGCCGCTACGCGCACCGTTCCCATCAGAGAGCGGCTGTCGCTGCTCAATTGGGCCTCGCCTTCTTCAAGCAGTTCCAGCGCGCGGGTGGCGTAGTCCAGCAGCGTCTGCCCTTGCTGTGTGATGCGCATCGCGCGTGTTGAACGCTCAAACAGACGAGCACCGAGTTGCGCCTCTAGCCGCTTAAGCATGGCGCTGGCAGCGGCGGCCGTCAGCGTGCCGCAGCGCGCGGTCTCGACCAGCACGCGGATGTCTTCGACATTTTCAATTTTCATTTGATAGACATAGCGAAATTTCGCTTCTTATCAAACCGTGACACTGGCTGCATATTTCATACTCCTTCAACCTGAAAGTACTTCCATGAAAGCCGTCGGCTACTTTGAACCCCTACCGGCGCACAAAGAACCTGCGTGCAGTGCAACTGCTGCTTGGACATTCCAAACTCGAGTCGACAGTGCGCTATCTCGGCATTGAGGTGGACGATGCCTTGGGGATTTCCGAACAGACTGAGATCTGATCGAGGCCTACAGCGGGCTGGCCACCCGGCCGTCGACCTCAACTGTGCCGACCGGGCGGTGCAGCCTGTTTCGCAGCAATTTGCAACGGCGGAGTGATTTCATGGACGGCCTGGCGCTCGGATCGAAGGGCGGCTTCATGGTAAGGCAGCGAACTGGCAGTCCCGGCCAGGAGCGGTCGGCAGTGAGCGACCGCTTCGAGGCAGGCGGTGTCAGTCAGACCAAATTGGCCGTTGGCTGCCCACCGCGTTCAGGCGAACGGGCGCAAGGCGCGAACCATGCTCATGCCCACTGCGAATGCTGTGAGCTTTTCGAACGCGGAGACGTGGTCAAACACGAAGTAGCCGGGTCCCCTCATGTGCGAGCGGGCATCACGTCAAGGCTGAAGACGTCCTTCTTCAATCAACTGCTGACCCGCTGCAATGCGGGATAGTCAAGAGTCAAATCGCAAACGCCCGTATTCAATTGAGGTGGGGCAGTGCCAGCATCGAAACAGAAGTGGATCAGTGATTGCTGATGAGGTAGCCAACTGGCCAGGCGTCAGCAGCTAACGCAAATAGCTGCGGTTCAGCCGCACTTCCAGCTTTTTCTGCAGCGTTTCAAACGAGGCGCTCATGGCCCAGTAAATGTTCGCCGCCGCTAGGTACAGCGGAAAGGGCTGGAAGGTGGTGGCGATGACTTCCCTGGTGGCCAGCATCAACTCGCCCACCGCAATCACCGAGACCAGCGAGGTGTCCTTGATCAGGCTGTTCGACAAACTGGGAACGGCCAGCCGCAGGGCTTGCGGGCCGATGACGTAGCGCAGCGTTTGCGTTTGTGTCAGGCCCAGGCTGCGCGCGTTGCTCGTCGAGATTTGTGGCATGTCTGCCGCGGCCAAGCCGCCGGAAGCCGACTCACTTGATGAGTGAAATGCCAGCGTGAGGCGACTTGTCAGTCGCCCGGACAGGCCGCCTCGGTAAGGCGCTCAGGAGACGGCGCACGCTGCGCTGTATCTGGCCTCGTTCTCCAACACATGCTCGTGAAGCAATGTGGAGGCGGTGTCCACATCCTTGCGCTCCAGGGCGTCGACCAATATCTGGTGGCTGTCCACCATGTTCTCAATGGGCGAACGGTGGCGCAGGGCGATCAGCTGGTAGCGGATCAGTTCGTAGCCGCCCCGCAGATAGGGATTGGCGCAGCAGTTCAGAAATTCGTGGTGGAAATTCATGTCGATACGCGATAGCCGGTTCACGTCGCGGGCTTTTTCGGCGGCCACCATCTCCACCATGTGTTCGCGCATGCGGCGGATCAGCTCTTTGCGGTTGGTGACGGCGGCCTCGCGCAGGGCGGCGACCTCAATCATGGCGCGATAGCGACATAACTGCCCTACCTGCTCCGGCGTGAGCTTGAAGACGAAGGTGCCGCGCTGCGGGTAGATGTCCACCAGTCCTTCCATCTTCAAACGCACCAGCGCTTCACGTACCGGTGTCTTGCTGATGCCCATGCGCTGGGCCAGCTGCGCCTCGGACACCTGCTCACCCAATTTCAGTTCGCCCACCACGATCCCTTCCCGCAAGCGCTCGTAGGCAAGGTCGGTGAGTGACTGCGGGCGCTCAAGAAGAAGCGGGGCGTTCATGTCGTATTCCAAGGTGCTGTAAAGCTGAAGTATAGGGTTTTCGAGAATGCTAAATCTGAGATATCAGATACGATATATCAAAATTGAAGATTCGACAAACCTGAACATTGAGGAAAACCGATGGAACACGAACAGCCGGCGCGGCCGGCAATGGAGCGCTATTTCCTGGAGGCCAACCGTTGGGCGCTGGTTCTGCTGCTGGGGGCCATGGCGGTGCTGGTGATTGCGAACGTCATTTCCCGGTATGTGTTCTCCGTCTCCTTTACCTGGGTAGAAGAGGTCACCCGCTACATGATGATCTGGGCGGCATTCCTGGGTGCCGGTCCGGCGCTGCGCGTCGGCGGGCACATCGCCATCGAGACTCTGCCCGCCGCGCTGCCACCCGGGATGGCGCGCGCGCTGCGAGCGGTGCTGGTGGTTGTGATGGCCATCACACTACTGGCGATGGGGTGGCTGGGGGTGGAGTACGCGATCTTTGGATGGGAGCAGGAAACGCCGGTGCTGAACTGGCCATTCGGCAAGGTCTACCTTGCGATCCCTGTGGGGGCTGCGCTGATGCTGGTCCATCTGGTATTGGTGGCGCGGCAGTGGATCGGCATGGGCGAATGGGACAAGGTCGAGGGATTCGACCCCCAGGCGCTGTAACCCGGGGACAACCATGAGCGCCATCCTGGGTATTAGTTTTGTTGGGCTGATGGTGATCGGCCTTCCAATCGCCTTCGCGATGCTGATCGCCGGACTCGTTGCCATCTGGATGAAACCGGGGCTGAGCGGGCTGATCGTCATCCAGAACCTGTTCAGCGGTCTGGACAGCTTTCCGCTGCTGGCGATTCCGTTCTTCATCCTGGCCGCCGAACTCATGTCTGGCGGTGCGCTGACCGACGTGCTGCTGCACTTCGCGGCACGTCTTGTTGGCCGCCGGCGAGGTGGCTTGGGCCATGCCAACATCCTGACGCTGACCTTCTTCTCCGGGATCAGCGGCTCGGCACTCGCCGATGCCGCAGGACCCGGCGCGATGCTGATCAAGATGATGCGCAAGGCGGGTTACAGCGCGCCTTACGCGGCAGCGCTCACGGCTTCCACCGCCATTGTTGGTCCCATCATCCCTCCTTCGATCATCATGATCATCTATGCGCTGACAGACAACAGCGTGACGATTACCGGCCTCTTCCTGGCGGGTGTGGTGCCCGGACTGCTGATCGCGGGTTCCCTGGCCATCGTTAACCATATCGTGAGCGTGCGTCGCAACTATCGCTCCGCGCCGGAGCTGCTGGACCCGTCGCCGATCCTGAGACTTTTCATACGGGCGCTGCCAGCATTGATGCTGCCTGCGATCATCCTGGGCGGGATCCACTTTGGGGTCTTCACGCCAACGGAGGCGTCCGCAGCAGCGGTGCTGTATGCCCTGCTGGTGGGCCGCTTTGTATATGGCACGCTGACCATGGACAAGCTGCCTGCCATCTTGTTCCGCACGGCGCTGATGACATCATCCATCCTGTTTATCGTCGCTACGTCGGCGGTGTTCGCCTGGGTGCTGACCGTGGGCCAGATCCCGCAGACCGTTGCGGCCTGGATCGCAGGCATGCAGCTGTCGCCGGGCATGCTGCTGCTGGCCATCAATGTGCTGCTGCTGCTGGTGGGGATATTCATCGAACCGCTTCCCGGCGTCATGATCATGGTGCCCATCCTCGCGCCGCTGGCGGACGCTGCCGGCCTGAATCCGCTGCACTTCGCAATCGTGGTGATCGTGAACCTCACGCTCGGAATGATCACGCCCCCGGTGGGCGGTCTGCTCTTCGTTACTTCGATTGTCTCTGGCGTCCAGATGGGGCCCATGGTGCGCGAAGGCCGGCCCATGCTCGTCGCACTGCTGATCGTGCTGGCGCTTCTCACTTTCTTCCCGGCTTTGTCCACCTGGCTGCCGGGCCTGCTGGGCTACAGGAACTAGGCCTTTTTCAAAGTGTTTTCAACCTTCAACCTGTTCACAAGGAGACTCCCATGCATTCCAAAAGACTCTCGCTACTGACATTGGTCGCCGCCTTGGTGACCGGCTTCGTTGCCCTTCCGGCGCACGCCCAGAAGGTGCTCAAGTACGCGCACTTCCAGCCCGCCAAGAACGACCAGCCCAAACATGTGGCGGCCGTGGCCTTCAAGGAGCACGTCGAAAAGGCCACCAATGGCTCGATCAAGGTCGAAATCTACCCCGCCGGCCAGCTGGGCACTGCGCAGCAGATGATGGAAGGCCTGCGCTTGGGCAGTGTGGAGCTGGCGGTGGTTCATGACGGCGGTATTCCCGGCGTTTACAAGACCTTCAACATCTTCGGCCTGCCGTTCGTGTTCGACAACCATGCGCACGCCTACACCGTCCTGGACGGTCAGTTCGGCAAGGATCTGGCCGAGGACATGCGCAAAAAGACGGGTATCCGCCTGATGGCCTATGCGGACAACGGGATTCGGCATTTCACCAATTCCAAGCGCGCCATCCGGTCGCCTGATGACATGAAGGGGATGAAGATGCGCGTGCAGCCCAGCCCTGTGTTCGTCAAGCTGGTCGAGTCCCTGGGCGCCAGCCCCACGGCCATCGATTGGGGCGAACTGCCCGCAGCACTGGCGCAAGGTACCGCCGACGGCCAGGAAAACGGTGTCACCAACATCCTCGCTGCCAGTCTGTACCAGCACCAGAAACATGTCACGCTTGACGGACACGTCTACAGCCTGCACGCGTATCTGGTCAGCGACCGCTTCTTCAATGGTCTCAATGACACCGAAAAGAAAGCCGTGACCGAAGGCGTGGAGAAAGCCAAGAAGATTCACCGCGACATGACGCGCGAGCAGGATCTGTCGGCAAAGAAGGTGCTGACCGAGAAGGGCATGATCGTGACCGAGCTGAGCGCGGCGGAAGTCGATCGTTTCCGCAAGGCATCCCAGCCGGTTGTGCGCAAGTACCTTGACGCTGAAGTTAGCAAGGAATGGACCGACAAGCTGGTCCAGGCTGCGGACAGCACGCGCAAATGAGCCAGGAGAACGCATGATGTCCGCCCTTGCACAGCCCTTGCCGTATCGGGTGGTGGCGATCGACGACGGCTACGCGGGGTATGACCAGGAAATTCGCCTGCTCGGCGAGGCGCAGGCCAGCTTCGAGTTGCGCCCCTGCCGCGGCAGCGAAGAGGCCGCCATCCTGGCCGTGCGCGGCGCCGATGTCGTGTTGGTGCGCGAATCGAGCGTGTCGCGGCGCGTGATTGATGCCATGGACCGCTGCAAGGCGGTCATCCGCTACGGCATCGGTGTGGACAACATTGATATGGCTGCTGCGGCAGCGCGCCGCATTGCGGTGGCCAACGTGCCGGACTATGGAACCGATGAAGTCAGCACCCAGACCGTGGCCCTGGCGCTGGCTGTGGTGCGGCAGGTAGTCTCACACGACCGCGAGGTGCGGTCCGGGCGCTGGTCTACCGGGGTGATCAAGCCCATGTACCGCTTGCGCGGCCGAACCCTGGGACTGATCGGTTATGGACGCATCGCCCGCATGACCCACGAAAAATTCTCCGGCTTCGGCTTTGGCCGGGTGCTGGTGAATGACCCGTGCCCCGAGCTGCCCGATGGCGTGCAAGCCGCCGACGTGGACGACATCTGCCGTGAAGCGGACATCATCTCGCTGCATGCGCCGCTGACGGCGCAAACGCGGCACATCATCGATGCCCGGCGCCTGGGCCTGATGCGGCCCACGGCCATTGTGGTCAATACCTCGCGCGGCGGCCTGATCGATCTGGATGCACTGTACCGTGCCCTGTCGGAAGGCCGCATTCTGGGCGCAGGACTGGACGTGTTCGAGACCGAACCGCCCGATCCGGCCCATCCTTTGTTCGCACTGACCAACGTCGCTGTTACCAACCACATCGGCTGGTACAGCGAGGAAGCGATGCGCGAGCTTCAACTCAAGACAACCCAGGAAGCAGCCCGCGTGTTGCGCGGCGAGGCGCCGCGCAACTGGCTCAACCGGTGGTAGTTTTTCTTTTCAGAGATTCACATGAACAAACTTATTGAAGGTTTCCAGTCCGTCGCCGTGGCCTCCGTGGCCGACGCGGTGGACAAGGTGTGCGGCAAGCGCGGCTATATGGACGCCAGCATCAAACCGCGTATCAACGACAAGCGTGTGGTCGGCCCTGCCGCCACCGTGCTGGAAGTCGCCACAGATGAATTCGTGCCTCCGCAGCACGCGCTGGACCTTATCGATGAAGCTCCCCGCGGCAGCGTCATCGTCATCTCGATTGCCGGCGGAGAGCCGAATGTGGCCGTCTGGGGCGGCCTGATGACGGCAGGCGCCGTGGCCAACGAGCATGCAGGCGCAATTCTCGACGGTGGCGTGCGCGACCTGACCGAGATCCGCCGCGACTACGATTTTCCCGTGTATGCCCGTGACGTCAGCCCCGGTACCACGCTGGGCCGTTTCAGGACGGTGGCCTCGCAAGTACCTGTCGAGGTGGGTGGGGTCCAGGTGAACCCGGGTGACATCATCGTGGCCGATATTGACGGCGTGGTTGTGGTTCCTCGCGACCAGGCGGATGAGGTGCTGGCCATGTCGATCGAAATCGATGAGCGCGAGCTGGAGCAGGCGCGCCTGATCATCGCCGAGAAGTCGTTGCGGACCGGCCTGGCCAAGTACGGCCGTATCTGATGCAACCGGGAGCTTTTCGTGAAAACCGATATCCTGGCCCTTGGCGAAGCCATGGTCGAGTTCAACCAGACCTCAGAGGACGGCGGGCGCAAGTATCTGCAGGGCTATGGCGGCGACACCTCGAATGCCGCCATCGCGGCGGCCCGCCAGGGAGCCAGCGTCGGCTATGTCTCTGCGGTCGGTGACGACGTGTATGGCCAGATGCTGCGGGAGCTATGGACACGCGAAGGTGTGAATCACTCCGGGGTGCGCACCGATGCCCGGGGGTTTACCGCCGTCTACTTCGTCAACCATGACGAGCGCGGCCACCACTTCAGTTTCTTCCGGCGCGGCTCTGCCGCAAGCCGCATGACGCCGGACCAGTTGCCCGCCGAACGCATTGCTGACGCGCGATTCCTGCACCTGTCCGGCATTTCGGCGGCGATTTCTGAGAGCGCCTGCGACACCTGTTTCGCGGCGATCGACATCGCCAGGTCGGCAGGTGTCAAGGTTTCGTTCGACACCAATCTGCGGCTGAAACTCTGGCCGTTGGCTCGGGCAGGCGCGGTGATGCGCGAGCTGATCCGGCAGGCCGACATCTGCCTGCCGAGCTACGAGGACGTTGTGGCCATCAGCGGGCTGCAGGATCCTGACCGGCTGGCCGACTTCTGCCTGGAGCTCGGCGCGCGCGTCGTCGCTCTGAAGCTTGGTTCGGATGGCGCGCTCCTGGTGGATGGCAACAAACGCATCAGGATCCCGCCCTTTCCCTGCCGTCCGGTTGATGCCACCGGTGCCGGCGATACCTTTGGTGGCGCGCTGCTGGCCCGCCTGGCGGCGGGCGATGACCTGGAGACGGCGGGCTACTATGCAGCGGTTGCCGCTGCCCTGTCAACAGAAGGCTATGGCGCCGTAGAACCCATTCCCGTCGCCGGGCAAGTGCGTGCTGCAATAGAAAGGCAGGCGGTATGAGCATAGCGCCTCCCGGCCCGACACGACACGGCGAGGGAATCTGCGGCCAGCAGTTGAGCCCCAAAGCAGACATTAGCCGATGCCCGCCTTCGCTGGAGGCTGTGTGATAACGTATCGGCAAGCCGTATCATCATCGCGCGCTCCACGACTTCTCGGGTGCGTCAGATTTTTTTAATTAATTTGCGCCACAGACCGTATACGGGAACCCTATGGGGCGTTGGACGGCCAGTATTGGCGGATCTGCGATCTAAATAGGTGCCTATGCCATGGTGACCATGGGCAACGAGATGAAGGACCCGCAAACAGGACAGAGCCTGGGCCGAACAGAGTCGCCTTGTTGTGAGCTGGTGGTGGAACGCGTCACGCCAAACTTGTCCTACGGCAGGCTGGAAAACGTGCGCTCCAACCTCGAGCAGCTCTCTCCCGGTGGTTTGCAATTACGCCAAGAGCTCCCAGCGGGTTCGCAAAAAACAGCTGGCATGACGCCATCTCAAGAGGCACCTGATCCTGCAGTTGCCGATGCCCCTGGCGCCAGCCCTGTGAAACCTGTGATTGCAGCGAAGCCGCGTACCACCAATGCTGCAGCTTCTGCCGCGCCGGCTCAAGGCACTTCCAGCAGGGCTGACGACAAGTGGTGACGAAGTGAGCGGCAGGCCTTAGCCCGACGTTACGAATCGCAAAAGGTCGCCTTTGCATTCTTTAAGCCGCCGGTTCACAGGTACTGAATTTCAAAGTTACCAGCGGCGCGCAGGTCGACTAGCCCATTTGACGTCTAAGTAGGCCGCTACGACCGATGACTGACTTGTAACCCAACTCATGCAATTGGGCTGCCAGAAAGCGGGCACTGGCCACCGGCAGCTCCCGCTGGAGGCTGTGTGACAACGCATCGGCAAGCCGAATCATCATCGCGCGCTCCACGATTTCTCGGGTGCGTCAGATTTTCTTAATTAATTTGTACCGCAGACCCTATATGGGAACCCTATGGGTCGTTGGACGGCCAGTATTGGCAGATCTGCGATCTAAATAGGTGCCTATGCACCCACCAGTTGCATTGCCTTTATCGTCTTCGCAAAGCCAAGAATGCGGATGACACGTTTGAGGTTGTAAGCCAGCACGCTCAAGCTCATTTCCGTTGCCACGTTGTGCATGCCCCGCGTGAGGAAGTGCGTCCAGCCCATCCAGTGCTTGAGCGTTCCAAAGACATGTTCAATAGTGCTCTTACGCACCGTCATGGCCTTTGGCATACGATCCAGACGCTGCTGTACCTTGTCCATCACCGCCTCATGCTCCCAGCGCCTTATGCGCCGGTAGTCACTGGGAGTGCATTGCGCCTTGATTGCGCATCCAATACACGAGCTGCTCCAGTAGGTACGAATCTGCATTCCCCTCTCGTCGCTTGTAAAGCGGTGGATGGCACGCTGCCCAGCAGGGCATTGGTACTCGTCATCGCGGGCGATGTAGATGAAGTCTGATTTATCGAAACGCCCCTCGGCTCTGGCGCCTGACGTCATGGGCTTGGGAACAATTGCTGCGATCCCTGCATCCTCACAAGCCTTGAGCTCCGTGCCACTGTAATACCCGCGGTCAGCGATAGCTTTCAATTTTCGCTTGCCCATGGCTTCGCGTGCAGCCAGTGCGATCTGACTCAGCTGTGACCTGTCGCTGCCGTTGTTCGTAACTTCATGCGCCACGATCAAGTGGTTCTTGGTGTCTACCGCTGTTTGTATGTTGTAGCCCACCATGGCTGTGCCCTTGGCGCTGTAGGTGGTCATGGCCCGTGCGTCCGGGTCGGTCTGGGAGAGTTGTCGATCCGGTAGGGTTTCTAGCTGTGCCTTGACAGCCTGCAGGTCTTGCATGCGTTGGCGCATCTTCTGGATCTTGCCTTGTAAGCGCTCTGTCTTGGCCTGCATCTCTGTGGGTTGGGTGCGGTCGGCTGTTTCCAGGGCGTCCAGGTAGCGCTGGATGCTTTCTTCGAGTTCGCGTTCACGCCGCTCGATCTTTCCGGGCGTGTAGTTGCGCTCCCGGTTGTTGACGGCCTTGAACTTGCTGCCATCGATGGCCACCACCGCTTCGCTAAATAACTTCAGCTCACGGCATAACAGCACAAAGCGCCGACACACATTGCGGATGCCTTTGCCGTTGTCACGACGGAAGTCCGCAATGGTCTTGAAGTCAGGGGCCAGGCGCCCGGTCAGCCACATCAGCTCCACATTTCGTTGGCATTCGCGCTCCAGGCGGCGACTGGACTGGATGCGGTTGAGGTAACCGTAGAGGTAGAGTTTCAACAGCACTGATGGGTGGTACGAAGGTCGACCCGTTGCAGCCGGGGTTGCTCCCTCGAAACCCAGGGCCACCATATCCAACTCACCTATGAACGCATCAACCACCCGAACGGTGTTGTCTTCAGTGATGAAGTCGTCCAAGCACTCCGGTAGCAGCGTGACTTGTTGCCGATCCGCACCCACAATGAATCTCGCCATATCCAACCCTCCGTACGGTTCGATATGTGACAGCAAATTTCATGCAAGGTTCAAGGGGTTTTTACACAGCCTCGCTGCTGAGCGGTCGCTCGGCATCCCACATTTACAGGCGTGTTTACGACTTTAAACAAGCCCGTAAAAATTCACCTGCTCGCAAACCCGCATGGGTGCTAGAGCCGTGTTTACGACTTTAATAACCTGTTTACGACTTTAATTGCTCAGAACATCTAGCCTTAGGCGTCTAAGGGCTGTGTCTCGGGGATCATGCTTTCCTCGAACTCTGAGAGGTCATCAAAGTAAGGGTTGACATCGATAATTCGAGTTTGGATATCTGGCGAGAGCGACTTGCGCAGATCGTCAAAAGATTCGTGAATCCGTCGGCCGCTAGAGCTCACGACCTCAATTTTGGGGTGCGTGCGAAATCTCTTCGGCCACCACATCAAGGAATATCTTGGACCCTTTGTCGGGAGTCAGCGTGTCATATTTAGGTGGCATATGTCCCTAGAACCATAACTGTTCCGCGTTTGGAAGCATAACCGTGCCGTCGCCGTTGACGCCAACGCTGCTGAACGGAGGCACCCTTATTCCGTCACTGGCCGGATGCTCAACTCCTTGATTTGCTGTACAGCAAATAAGGGGCCCATGGCTAACATGGGCTAGTGATTTCTTATATATTGGTCATAGACGAGACAAATATATTCGACATTTTGAAAATTGACTGCTAAGGTGACGGGATGGCCATCCTCAGTGAGCTCTCCAATGTCGTAAAACGCCAAAGATCCGAAATGGGTCTCAGCCAGGAACGCCTTGGAAAGTTGGCCGGGCTATCACGTGCCACGATCAACGAGCTTGAAACCGGAAAGCTCGCCAATCTAAGCCTCACGCGCGCCGAGCGCTTGGCTAACGTGTTGGGTTACGGGCTGGGGGTGACGGGTATCCGCAAGCCAAAATCAGATGCACAAACCAGCAACGCGCTAGAAATGGCAGCGCGTTCAGGCAGCATTAGCTACAGCGAGCCAATACCGCCTGAGACACTGCGTCACGCATTGGTCACCGGCACAATTCCTCCCAAGCACATTGCACAACTGCGGGCCGTGCTCGACGAGGCTCCGTTAAGTGTGCTGTCTGCGGCCGTGGCTGAAATAGAGTTGGAGAGCGGCGCACCCCGCAAGGCAACGTGGCAGAAAATGCGTCAGCTGGCAGTAGTAATAGCCTGCACCCGAGACATCTGGGCTTGAGTTCCAGCTGTTGATTGCCAGGAAAGCGGCAAGATAGTTTCGCCAACGGTAACGCGGGCGGACGACCTCGCGACGATAGGTCAGACCTGCCGAGCAATCCCAGCTTCGGGGGTGAAGCAGGAGGAATATATCGAGGAACAATAGCTTGGTGGGCATGCGTGTGTCACGAAAGAGGTTTTTGATAGCGCAGGATTTCCTCAAGCGTGCATGTCCTGGGTCGGCCCTCACTCAGAATCACTTCGTTGATCGGCAAAGCCAATGCAGCTTGAATTTTTGTGACATAGGAAATGTCGGTATCTGGATCCAGACTCGATGTGTTGATGCCTACACAACATATGTGAATTAGTGTTTATGTGAATTAGGATATTGCCTGGATATTCACCAAGGTGAAGAAAACCTTGGCCTTAAGAGTGGGAATGACAGTGCGCAAGCTCCGTGTTGAGAGCGGTATGAGCCAAGTTGTTTTTGGTGAGCGTTGCGGCTTTTATCAAACGTACCTCAGCCGACTTGAACGGGGTCAAGCCAACCCAACACTCAATGCGCTTGAGGTCATCGCTGGTGCATTCAACCTTTCGATTTTTGAGTTTTTCGAGAAGGTACGCCACACCAGCGATGCCAAGTAGCACCATACGGCCGCTCTGCGGGTCATAACCTGCCCGCAGTCATTGAGCCCGGGGCCATCCGCCCCTTCTCTCGAAGAAGCCATTAAAAATGGGCTCACCACCTCAGGACCTGGATTGGACGCATAGGACACCTGAGCGCCTCATCAGAACCGTCAAGAGTCAGGTACCACAACACCCGCGACCGGCGTGCCGTCAAGGTACTGACGCGCGCGGCTCGCTTTGAGGTTGTATGTGTGCCGAAAAGCGCAAAAATATTGCGCGCAGAGCTATGGAGATCCATGAGTATCCATAGCGATTCATGCGCTTTTGATGTGCTCCCAAAAGCTTGTCGATGGCCTGGTTTCACGAAGCACGCAAAGGGGTTTGCCTTCACAGAAAGAGCAACTTCGCGTATGCTCTGAATCACATAAACACTAATTCACATAAACCTCATAGCTGTCGGTAGCCGCTCCCTTTTCAAACCGGTTTACAGCCCTTCGTCAAATTGAAGGTTCACGACCTAGCGTGGGGACAGTTCCTTGTGAAGCCAATTCGAATGAGTGCAGCAATCGAGCATATGAGACGACGGCTGGAGGCCGATGATTTAGAGGGCTTCCTGGCGGCATATGAGCAATACGTGCTCACCGCAGTATTTGAGCCCGCCGCGATACCCCTTACACAAGTTGCTCTTCCCTCAGCGCTGCGCAGAGGCTTCGAAAAGGGCAGCGTCACAGCCAAAGCGTTGGTGACGCTATGGCGGCTTGCACTGAACGGAAGCTTGCTGCTGGTTGAGAACGACCTGAGAAGCATGATCAATCAGAACATCGATGGCGCGCTGAAGACGCTTGCGATGACGGCTGACCTGCCGGCTAAACCGCTACCCATTCGCGTTGAGGCAGCGACGAAACTTTCGGACTCTGTTCGACGTCGACGCGAGCCACCACTCGCCCAGGAGTGCCCACAGGTGAAGCGTGTGTCGATCGTCAGCACATTCTCTATTCGCACCTGGTCCGCTTCCGACGCGCTCGACTTTCGGCGGAACTTGTGCGCAAGCAATCAGGAGCGAGAGTTTCTGCGCGCGATCCGCCAGTATTTCCCATCGCTGCAAACCTATCCCAATATCGCACTGCGCAACTTCATCGATCTGGATGAGCTTGGTCTCTCCATACCTGAGAGTTTTCGAAAATTTGCATGGCAGTCTCAGGTCGACATTCTTTTGTGCACCTGCGACGAGGATCCAGTAGCGGGGTTTGAACTGGACTCATCATGGCACGACAGCGAAACCGCGGCGAGTCGTGACGACATCAAGAACCAGCTGTTCCAGCTGGCGGGGCTGCCGCTATTCAGAATTCGGCCGGCTGATCCGCGTGCCGTTCGTGCTGAAGATTTCTATGATCTTCTGAATGCTGAGCCTGCCCTGGACATGATACGTCCCCGGCGTATGCGCCCCCGACGCACTCACGATGGGTTGGCTCCGGAAAGCGTAGAGACGGTACGCCGCTGGTGATGACACAGGGAGCTGGGCATATGAGGGATACTGATCGCGCAGCCTTCGCGGGATTTGACAGTCTTCCTTCATCCGCGGGCGTGCGACTTCCCGTTGTCGCCGCCCTGTTCGCCATCTCGCCGGCAACCGTCTGGCGCTGGTGCAAATCAGGTCATCTGCCGCAACCTACTCGAATCGGCAGAGTGACGTTATGGAACGTTGGGGAGCTGCGCGTTCGACTCAAGAGCGGGACGATGCAGGCAGTCGAACCCACGCAAAGCAATCCATAAATCCATAACGGCGGAAGACTTGCCAGCGTCCAAGGTTGCGATTGAGCAGCACCGAAGAGCCTGCAAAATCATTCAACGGACATCGATCTTTCGCGCACCGCCTTGGTGTTCGAATGCGGGCACTTCAATGCGCAGCACGTTAGTTATTGATGCCCACCATTTCCCTGCTGTATAGAGGTCCACCATCCGGGATTGCCATTTCCTGACGCCACACGGCGGCACTCCTTGATGACTCGGGCGATAGGGTCCGATTGAAAAATGAACGCTCCGGCGGCGTCGGTCCACAACATGAGCACCGCCTTCGTCGGCGCATCACAATCCTGGCTTGCCTCTCTCAAGGCCTCCATAAAGCGCCTCGCTGAAACAGATTTGTCATGCAGTGTCGCCAAGGCAATGATGTCGGCGGGAGCTGCCATGGTCTCGCGCCCCTCTTCGGCCAGGCCGACCTGCGGCCTTGGCATACCGCTCGCAAAACCGCTTGCAGCCGCAACCTGGGGAGCCTTAGCACCTGCCAATACTTTCGGTAGGGCTAGCCCAGCATACGACTTGTCATTCACCACCGGCGCCGGCAATTGATCCAGCTCGGCTGCGCGCGCTTCGCTCACGTTGACCGGTACCTCAGTAGCGCCCATATCGGGATCCGGAAGCGGCACGCGCTGCACCTGTTTGCCCCGTTCGACCTGCCGCCAGTAGCCGCGGTAAGGTGCTGGAACGTCATGCTCACGGCATTTTTTGGATAACGCGGAGTCAGAGATTCCGAGTTCGTCGGCGATTTTTGTCATCGGACAACTCCACACCCATCGGTAGAGTTGCTCGCGGGTCAATTTCACCATTGGCGCACCTCTGGCGACTCTGGAGGGCTCTTTATCCAATCAAAGACAACGTAGCTATACCACATGGTGATTCTCTCGGATACCTTGAAGCCAGCCGGAAATTTACCGGCCTTGACCCAGCGTCTAAAGGTTGATCGAGACACCGGTATCAACTCCAGGATCTGACTTTCCCGCAATAGCCGGAGATCATTCGATTCTTCCTTTGTAGCAATCATGCTTGCCAATTGATGCGAGTCTTCATGAGACGGCATGCTGCATCAGCGATCAGCAAATGAAAAGTTCGAAAGATATTTCTCCGCGCAGGCAAAAGGCTTTAAGCCTTTCGCATTGACCTTACCGAGCCAGGGAACATCGAACTGTGGCTCGGCTCCTTGGGAGGGCGCCCGATGTGGGCGGTGGGAGGTCGGCAAAGTGACGCCAAAACTTTGCTTTGATGCATGGAGTAACCCCGCTCAACAAAGAATGGCAGCAGGTCCGGCTCGGTCGAGCGGCGGCCGGGGATAACGGTTCCGCCTTGGTCAACAGGCTTCCAACGCTCAATCCCTTCCCACATGTCGCGCAGGACCGGCGGCAATAACGCCGGGACGACTGGCGATGATTCCTTCTTCCGGGCCCGCTGCGGATAAACGCTGAGTCGCCCCTTCATCACGTAGGACTTGAATTGCTCGGGCGTGGTGAAGCTTTGCAAAAGATCGCCTGTCGATTTGACGCAGACCAGATTTCCTTGCTCAATGTCCTCAAGCATGATCGGGACATCAGCAACAAAAGTCAGGAGCCGGGTACTTGAGGGCAGCAGCATCTTTGCCGCTCGCTTTAATTCGCCCAATCGGCCTTTCCTGTTCAGGCCCAAGACAGCGGGGTCCAGGAACTGGTGCAGCGCCAGCGCCTGCCAAACGCGAAGCTCTGCAACTCCCTGGAAGCGCTCAAACGTGTAGTCGTCGGCCTCGAGACGTCTGAGGAACTCTTGAAGTTCGTCCTGAGTCCGATCTGTCAATGGTTTTCGACGTTTCCCAAGCAGTTCGATTCCGCTCGTTGGACGAATCAGAGTGAACTTGAGCGGCTCAGCAGGCTTCATCGCGCTACCCTTTCGCGGCAAGAACGGCAACGAAGTGGCAACTAAACGCCGTTGTGGACCGGCATATGTATGCACCTACTTCCGCCGAAAACCTTACAGAAAGTGGTAGGGCGTGTTGGACTTGAACCAACGACCAAAGGATTATGAGCCTGACCAGTAGACTGCGACTCCCACCAGGGAGTGCCATGTGAATCGCCTACGCTGGGTAGGACATGTTGAAGGCTGGGTACGCTGATTTCTCAGCACGGCTTACCAGCTCCGTTGGAAGGTTATGAGAAAAGCCGGGCACCGACTTTTTTCATAACGCTCGCATCTTCTCAGAATATATGGACCTTTGCAAGGCAGCGGGCCCGGACTTGCGTCCGAGCCTTGCCAAAATCAGTGCAGCAACGTTGGGCCCCACTGGAGGGGGTGAAAGTCTTCCGCCTCGATGTACCACGTGAGTGATGGCGTTTTGCCATCCACAAGCAGTCCAATCTTGGGGTCGAACCCTACATTGTGAATCCCCATGCTTTCGTCGCGATTCTCGATCACGATAGTCATGGCCACTTCACCTGTTGAATCTTGAAATTGCCGGACCGTCTGGACCAGCCGCTCACACATGAATGGCATAGTGCCTCCTGGGAAGGAGCACTCCCCAACCGGGAAGTGCCCCGGTTGGGTTGAAGTGAGTTCGTTAAGGCTAGAAGCCCGGTTCATGACTCCCACTGTGGGCAAACCCAGAGTGAGAAAAATCACCACCATGATCGCTGTACCCGCCAGAATGGCCTTGAGCGGCTTGATGCCTCTCATGACCTGGCTGCCAGTTGCGGTCTTGCTGGTCACCTTGTGGCCTCTGTTGCGGACGTTGGCCCGGGATCGGACCATCGTTTTGCCCCTGTGCCGGCCGATCGCCTTGTGGCACGCCACCCTGATACCCCTGCCTCTGCGATCGATCGCCTGTGTAAGGCTTGCGTCCACGAGAGAACCAGGACAAACGATATTTCACGTACGTTCTGGTCGGTCCACCTGCCGGCGTGTAGATTTGCGTTTCCTGTGTACCGGTGGCAGAGATTTCTTGTCCCTTGACAGTCGTCGAGCAAAACTCTTCAGCCATCTCACCGAAGCAAAAAAACGTAACCGCTTCCGTGACCTCCTGACCCTTGTGGAAACGCGAGTCAAGAAGGCGGAATTCACATACCTGGCTACCCCCCGGAATCATTTTCAACTCCGGTTGATGCGCCAAGCGGCCATGTGCAGTAATCGAGATCATTGTTTCGCTCCGTCCAAACGGCTTACACGATACACGTTCTTCGATCCTTCATCGCCGCTGGGCAGGGTGACTGGCACCTTACCCATTGGCGTGATTGCAACGCGTTCTCCGACACGCACATTGAAGCGCTGCAGTTCTCGCTCCAGCTCTGCACCACGCAACGGCACATCCACGCCATTGTCGAGTTTGAGCAATGCCTCAAAAGTCTCGTATGGTGCTCGGCCCTCGGGTCGGAAAACACGGGAGCCAGCTTCGACCAGCTTACCTTCAAACGTGACCCCCTTGGTAGGTCTGGGTACGTACGCATTGCGAGGCTGTGCAGGCTGCGCGGGCGTCGGCTGTGCTTTGGGTACCGCCACAGCTTTCGGTTCAACAGGTTTGGGCTCGCTTTGCTGACGCTTGGCAACCACTTTCTCCTGTTTCGGCTGAACTGGCTTGTCGCTTCGTTCTTCCGGTTTGCCCTTGGCTTTTGACACCTTGATGTTGCCTGTCGAATTGATCAAGTCCTGCGCCATTTGCACGGTTTCGTCCTTGATTGCTTCCAGACCCTTCACAGGATCAAAGGCCACTTCACCAAGCGTGTGGTGCCGCCCCTGCATCAACGTCCGTAGACGCTGCTCAGTGACGATCATTTCACGCTTGATCAACTTATGCTTGTAGTAGATACGCAGGTTCAGCACTGCAACCGGCGGATCCAAACGAATGGACACGATACGGTCAGCAGGTATGAACTCTTCGCCGCGTGGTGCTGTTTCCAGCACGGTAGTGGCTACAAACTCACGATGAACGGGCACATTCGCGTTTGCGGCGGCAATGGTGCCCAGAGCACGGGGATCGGCTTTACGCCTTGGCCCAACCCTATCCAGCAAAAGCAATGCTTTCACTGTGATCCACGCGATGGCCCGGATGGCAAACCGCAGCAGTGCGAAAATTACCATTCCCAGAGTCATCAGAAAGTTCACCCATCCAGGGCGATAAACACTCTTATTGTTGATCATCAAAAATCCTCTTAAAAGGCATTCGACGAAGCGCTCGAAAACCATGAGTCGCCATCGCCTACGTTTGTTTCGGGTTGCACGTCATTACGCGTTAGCGCATCACGCAGCGACCACCCCAACTGCTCTAAGGCAGTACGGATATCGCTCCTGGAAGTAAAGAAACCGGCAAGCCAGTCTTCCCACTCCTTTGGCACAATTTTTGGCGCTTGCATTGGGACGCCTTCGGCACCCGCAACGAGCAATCGCTTGTTCTCTATCGCCCAGTCAGCCAGCACCAGCGCAATGGCTGGGTGCGTTGCCGGGGCGACGATGTATTGGGTTGCGTTCTTCACGTCCTTGACCCAACTGGCAATCTCAACTGGTCGCGCATCAGACTTCTCAACAGCCGCCTCCCATTGCTGGGAGAGCGCCTGCAGATCGTCCGCATTGCTCACCGTAGTGAAAAGCACCAGTCCACCTTGAACGGCAAGTTCGGGGTGCTGCTCAACGAAACTCCCTTCCCGCTTTCCCTCAGGGCCATCTACGACCTTGAGGTACTTCGCACGGGTTGTCTTCGTATAGCCCATTCGCAACCGCTTGCTGATCTCACCAGCAAGCTGGTGAGCTGGCAAGGCTGCATCAATGAATGACAGGCCGTTGACCGCGGCGGTGTGAACCGTCTGACCCTTGACTGCCACACCCCAAGCCCCCTTTGTGGGGTGCTGGTACAGCTCATAGAGCAAGCTCATGGGCTGACCTGGTTGAGGTTTTCATCAAACCCTGTCGCCAGAGTGATGTATTCATTGACGGCAGCAGCCATGGATCGCGGCATCTTCAGTGCGCGGCGCATCGCAAAATGCAACCCGCTTTGCCTTTTGGCCTTGAGAACCGGCGTGTACATCGAGGCCAACTTCGCCCAGCGCAGAACTGCACGGGTTGAAAGTGGCTTCTCAATCGCTTCATCACCATCCCGGAACGCAACGCGTACCTTGTTGGCAACTTCGACCGTCAGCTTGGCAATGTGCTTCGCTACTTCTGCTTGCACACCGCCCGGAAGCAGTGTCCGCAGGACCAGGGCTTCTTCATGTTCAGGGCACAGAAAATCGACCTCCATGTAGAAGAATCGGTCCTCGTTGGCCACGTCCATGACGTTGCGTCCGGTCACGGCAGCCTGGCTGTCGATGCTGTTTTGTGTTGCAAAGAACCGCGTAGATTGAGCGGGGGTGATGACTTCGCCCGTTTCAGGGATAGTCCATGAGTACCCTTCCAGTATCAGGTTCAAGGCGGATGCCTGCCCAGGTTCCAGAATGTTGTACTCATCCAGCAGTACCGAGGTGCCATCGCGGCAGGCCTTGGTGACTGGACCGTCATGCCAGCGCAGGGTTCCATTTTCGGTCGGCAGCATCTGCCCAAACACCTGATGGTTCTGCGTGTCAGGACTACATGCCACTGTTGACAGCGGCACATTCAACTTCGCGTGCCACTGCTTGATAAACGACGTTTTCCCGGCCGACGGATCGCCCTCGATCAGCATGGACTTGAAGCCGCCGATCCAGAACATCGTCATGTCACGCAGGCGTTCGGTTTCGAAGACGTAGTACGGGTCTACCTTCGGTACTCCTGGGAGTCCCGGCTTCAGGCCCAGAATCGCCGCCTTTTCCGGTGCCTCGGGAATATTGAATGTTGAGCGTATTGGATACTTTTGTTGCTCTTGTACGCTGCTCTGTGTTTCGCTCATGTTCTACCTCTTTAAAGAGTTCATCCAGGTCCAGTTCTTTGAGAATCGGTGCTAAGCCTTCTCTGATTCGCTCTGGGTCGTAGCCGGAAAGGCGACAGCACAGTTCAAATCCAAACGGAACTTCAGATGGTTGAATAATTGTCCAAAGCGGTTCAGGACCGTCCATGTCCCCGGCGTAAGCCAAGGCATGTGGGTCGAAGATCCAACTCAGGATTGCTTTCTTTTCCTTGCCATTTCCACGTGCATTGAGAAGGCGCAGTGAATACATCACCATGCCCTCGTGCAGTTGATTTATGGCGCCCTCGCTCCAATCCATTGCCGCCTCATCGGTAAGATCAGGCTTGTCCATGCCAACGTGGTCGTCGTACGGATCAAATGGAATGCTCAGCTCAACGTCCTCAACAGGCCCAAGGGGCAGGTCAAAGAGGCTCGGATGTATGTCGTCAATCTTGCGAGTCTTCACCTTGTTTTTGGAAACGCGGCTCTGATACTTCGCTCGACTTTCTAATTTCCGTTTATGGCGGGCTTGGAACGCTTGCTCTCTGGCCTCTTCTTCATGAGGCAGGAACATCGTGGGAAGGAAAAGCTGTTTGGGTTCTGCGCGTTTACGCGCTCTCACGCTCATGCCAGACCTCTAAGGGACTGAGCAGAAGGACAGTTTTCATCTTCATGTCTTCCTTGTCAGTGAACCGACAAAGGAGCTCCCCTGCAGGGATGGCTCCCTGCCGGGTTGATAAATTGATGAGTTACCCCATCATGGTTTATGCGAACACGAGGCTCGCTCTTTTCGATTTGCATCGAGAAGTGCTCACAGGACTGCACATGTTGGCAATCCGGTCAGCAGTTCTGACGCTTGGAGTTTTTGGTGATGTGCTCGAACTGAGCGATGTTTGATGGACAGAAAAAAAAGAAGACCCGGAGGTCTTCTTTTCTTACTTGGCAGCCTCCAGGACCTGTTCGATCTTGGCTTGGCGGTCAACGATCTTTTGCTTGCCGACGGAGGCCGTATTGGCACCAGCGACTGCAACAACTGCGTAGATAGCTACAACAGCAAGGATGATTTTGATGAACGTGCTCATGAGATTTCCTAGAAAAATCACGAGCACATCACCCAAAGGGCAAGTAGTGCCCGTATGGGAGGTTGTGAAGATGACTTCCCCGAAGGTACGTCATCGCATTTAAGGCGCACACAAGATGCGCAACCATGCATTGCTGCATGACTTTTCCGACATCGTCGAGAAAGACATCACAAGTCGGTATCAACCTGTCATGTATTTCACGTCTTTGAAGATCATGGACGGGGTGCTTATGCACCCCCCAAGAGAAGCCAACTTCTCGGCCTCTTCAATTTCTTTATGCCTGTAAGGCTGCCAGTTACCGTCGCAACTGACGCTTTCGGATCGAAACGTTTAAGTGTTCCATCTGCACTGATCGCTGGTTTGCAGCTTTCGGAATTAATTATGCATGGCATTTTTAGTAAGCGTCAACACAAATGGCAGATTTCCTTCGTCACCCTCCACTTTGCCGAGGCTTTGGCTAGTTTTTAGTGCGTTGTTCGGGCATGCATTTGAGCCATCTGCCCTAAATTCATAGCGTACTTATTACTATTTTGGAGAGTCTCCCAATGTCAACACCCGAGCGCAGTGCCAACACATTCGTAGACCTCTTGCCCTCCAAGCAGCGGCAGGCGGTCATTTCAGTCTTCGGCGAGAAATTCGCAAATCAGTTCATGGGTCCCATCGCGTTCATCGATGATGCAAAACTCAGTTCTCCTCCGGCAATCAACTTTTTCCGCCGTGACTTCCAGTTCATTTCCAAGGTTTTGAATTATGAGTATCAGTACCGTTCCTGGAACGGCTTTGATCAAGGCCTCCTGGACCGCTATGGCGACATGATTACCAAGAAGCTGGAAAGCATTGGGACACTGATCGGCAACTGGAACAACCGCTTTGCCAAGCTCATGGAAACGAACGGCGTGAAGATGGAAAGCGCCGTTTACCCCAACGCCATTGAAACCTCCGTACCCATCATTTCGGGTCACGCTCGCGCTTACTTCCTCATTCTCAAGGAACTCGACCGCCTGAATCTGGTGGCCGGCACCGCCAACCTGATGGGCGTGATCAACTCAACCCAACGTGCCGAAGCCGAGTTCATGTGCAAGAAGTCTGTTCGCGCCTTCGCTGCAGCGCTGCGCAATGAAGTGGTTCGCCTGTACCGTGAAGCAGACCGCTTGATCAAGGAACAGCATGGACATGTTGAGTCCGGTAAGGCCGAAACGATTGCAGCCCAGGGCAAGGAACTCGACGCCTTCGACAAGTCGATGAAGGACGACAGCGCGACTGACAGCAGCCTGAATCTGGATAACGCCGACCCCTCTCAAGTCATTGATGACGCCGCGGCCGCAACAGCAGCTGCAAGCAAGGCGGCTGGCGCCAAGCCCCGCGCAAAGAAGGCAGACCCTCTGACTGACAAGGCAGACGCTCTGACTGACGCTTAAATCAGAATCATCCTAAATGGCCGCACCCGCGCGGCCTTTTTTTTGCGCGTTTATGGCCTTCACACCTACCCAACAAGAAGCGATTGACCACGACGGCAACCTGATGATCGTCGCCGGCCCAGGCTCTGGCAAAACTACGACCTCCGTGGCCAAGGCTCGCCGGATTCTGAGCGACCCGCGCCGCTCCCTCATCATGGTCACCTTCACCAAGGAAGGTGCCGAGGAAATGCGAAAACGCCTTGAGAAGGCACAAGTGGGCTCAGGTCAGCCCCCTATCGCAAAGCACCGCCTGCGCGTTGGTACTTTTCACAGCATTGCCCTCCAGCACTTGTTTGAACATCGCACGCACGAGAAGGTGCTGGGCCCAGCTCAACAAGGGATTCTGCTCAATGAATCCTTGAGTCCGTTTTCCAGTGATATGGAATTGGTGAAGGACATCCGAAAGGAATTCGAGTCCTACATGTACGCCATTGATAGGGAGGCCCATGAACTCAGTGGCCCTGCGGCCAGGGTGGTGAGTCGGTACATGGAGCGGCTACGCGCCAGTCGGGCTACGGATCTGTACACGGTCATGCGTGACTGCGCCCTATTCGCCGACAACGGCACCATTCCGCCTATGCGCTACACCGACATGCTGGTGGACGAAGGACAGGACACTGACGAACTGCAGAAAGTCTGGATCTTCGCCCACGCACGCGCTGGAATCAATGTCACCATCGTGGGGGATGACGACCAATCAATCTATGAGTGGCGCCACGCCTTGGGTTACAGCGGCATGAAGTCCTTTATGGACACCTTCGGGGCGAAGCGCATTGAGCTGGGCGACAACTTCCGCTGCCGCGAGGAAATCCTGACCCACGCTGTTTTGCTGGTCCAGAACAACCAGAATCGGCTTGCCAAGCACCTTGTTGCTCAGCGTGGCCCGGGAGGGAAGATAGCCTCGTACCACACAGCCTCGCCTGTAAGCCAGTGCAAGGAGTTGGCGGACTTGATCAGCAGGACACCCAACGCGCACTCAAACGTAGCGGTGCTGGCTAGGAAGAACAAATCCCTTAATGACCTGGAATTGTCGCTGACAGAGCGTCAGGTTGCGTACGTCCGCCTGGGCAAATCGTTTTGGGACAACCCTTGGGTTGCCACCTACCTGGGCTTGCTCCAATCCCTTGTGGATGCCTCGCCAGTGGGGGTTTTTGGATGCCTTGGGACGCTGGGCCTGGACGACGCTGTAAAAACCGAGCTGCTTCAGTCCATGCGTGGCAGAGCGGAGGACTTTCTTGAGGCTCAGGTACCGGATCTCGACAGCGCAACATCCACAGATGCCGCTCTCATCAAGGAATTCGCCAAATTCTGCAAATACTGGCGTGATCAGTTGCGATCGCAAGCCGGCGGTAGTGTTGACGAGGTGGTGCTTGATGTAGGCAAGTGGTTGGCTTCCAAGCAGCGTTCGAAGGGCATCAAGGAAGTTATCGAAGGAGCAGCAGCCACCCTCAAAATGCTTAAGGGCACGATTTCAAGCAGACTGAGCTTCATCGCCAGGAACAAAAATAGCACGGAGACCGGTCCAGTCACCCTCATGACCATGCACGCGTCCAAGGGCATGGAATTCGAGACCGTCCACGTCATCGACGCGGGTAAGCCGGAGGATGGCTCCGACCTGGTGAATACCGAGGCAGAACGCCGGCTTATGTACGTGGCGCTGACGCGCGCCAAGAATCGGTGTTTTGTCTGGTACAGCGGCGAACCCCACCCAACCATCCGTGAAGCCCAACTGCAGGTCTTGCACGAGTTTGACAAGTTACTTGAAAAGGTCAACTCCTAATTCGGGAGACATAGATGTCCATAAACCTAAAGACCGGCTCCAACCGTATTCACGGATTGGTGGCGGAATTTTAAAGAACTGCCAATGAAATCAAATAAGAAATATCAATTCGGTCAATCATCCGATTTTAGGGAAGCCGTCACTCGTGAAGTTACATTGCCGCAGCGCGTCCTTGATGGTTATGGCCACGATTTCCCCGGCGCATGGAAGGTCGTGGAAATGGCCAGAAAGTACCCGGAAGCAGTCGTTGGATACGGCTGGAAGGATTGGTGCTATTTGCCTGTAAACGTCATGGGCGGTGTCCTTGCAGAGCTAAAAAAAGACACGTATAGCCTTGCAGAAGCCGAAATGCTTTTAATGCATCAAATGCGCTTGGGCTCTGCACTTGCCGCGTGGCGCATGACCAAGGGCGTCTACCGTTTCGATCCAACGCTTTTAGAAGAAATCGTCAACAGCGACGTTAAAGACGGATTACCCGAAGACTGTTTTTTTCGCCTTCCAGATTGGTGCGTGTACATCCCCACTCCTGGGATGCAGCATTCCCCCGGGTTAAAGATGCATGGATTCTTTTCTTATATTGACGACCATGCAAGCAGCGGCAAACGAGGCGATGAAGCACCCGAGCTACATTTCGAGATTCTCGTGGACCCGAAAATGAGCGATCCATGGGCACTCGTGCTACTTCTGCGCAGCTCACCAGAGTTGATACTCGAGTTCACTTTAGCTTTGCGTCGGCACCCCCAACTCGACCCAGGCGATTTCATGCGTAGCAAGGAATTCATTCATGTGCATGACCATGTTGATCTTCTGAGGGGTAGTTTTGGAGCTGCGTCTAAGGCCAGCTATATTGAATCATTGAACGCCATGCAAGTTCTTAAGGAGGTTCAAGATAATCTTCCAGAACATGACAGCCTTAGTAATGCATGGAAGACGGTGCCCAAAGCCACTGATGATGAGTATCGAGACCCCGATATGGTCAATAAAGTATTGGACGACATGAACGCTTTGAGGTTGCGGCTAGCCAGTCTTGTGCTCTACCTTTGCGCTGATGAGTCCGACGTCGCCCCCCAAGGGCTTGGAAATCGTCGAGCAGCTTTACGCACTCAGGAATCAGCTGGCAAGCGCAGCTACAGCGCTGACCGAATTTCTTTTTGGGACGTTGGCTTTCGCGTTGGTTCTGCGCTGAGAGAGGCCAGAACCATTGCAGACCGAACCGGACCCGGCGACGGCGGTACAGTCCGTCCCCATATGAGAAGAGCCCACTGGCACACCTATAACACTGGCCCACGAGACGGCCAGCAGGCCCGTCGCGTCAAGTGGCTTTCACCCATCGCTGTGAATCTACGCTCCCCAGATGAGCTCGTGCCGACACTTCACTACGTAGACGCCCATAAAGTTTGACCGACAAAACATCAAGGAAAACTGAAAATCCTAAACATTTGCACTCCTCGGTGCGCCGCCGTTATTGCCGCTTCTGTTCTTGCCGCTGGTGGAATCAAACCGGCGCAAAGTGAGCATTCCGGTGGTGTTGGCCACTTGTACCGGTAATAGCTAACCACTGGTGCTGGTATTCAATGACCAGGCCTAAACGCATGTTTCTCAGGCACAAATGGGTGCCTATCGCCACCGGGGCGAGCCCGAAGCTGAGGCAGGAATCGGCCAATTCCAGCCGTTGGCTAGGGGCAGCTACCAGGCGGGCCAGTTGTGGATACGGGTGCCGTGACGGCAGGAAGCTAATCGACCAAACGTCCCTCCACAGGCGAGACTCGCTTCTGACTTTCAGGCTATGGATGTTCTTGACAGGTACTGTGGCTATGGCGAGAATCGCAGAAAGGAAGAAAGCGCGCGCTGGTACCGCTGGACTACAAGCAGCGGACTAAAAGTCTCTCTTGGAGGGTAAAACATGCTTCGTGTCAGCGTTACAGCCTCTGTCTGCCTGTTGCTTTTCGCTGCCCAACAGGCGAGTGCACAAACATCGGCAGGGAACCGACTCTCCCATCCTCCTTCTCCTACGCCTGCCGTAACCCCTGAAATGCTCGCGCGTGTTGCCGACTTTCAGTCGTCGGAAGAGGTCTATCCGCGCGAGGCGGCTTTGCTGGGCCAAGGCTGGTATCGCGGCATGGGCCGGAAGATGCAGGCCAAGTGTGTCTACGGACTTAGCAAACCCGTCACGGGCGCTGCATCGTATGTTCGCTTTTATGACACATACGACCGTGAAACGATGCAACGCATCCTCAACGTATCCATGAAAGGATCGTACGGGGCGGCTTCAGGAAGTGCCAAGTTCTCGCGTGAGACCAGCTTCGATAAATCGAAACGCAACATACTTGCGGTGGCCACTGTCGACAAGGGGGGCGAACAACTGGTCGCTCTTGGATCTGACGCTGGGGATATTCAGGCCACAACTGTCGTCGAGTTCACCCCCCGCGCATGGAAGCTGCTGTCGGATCAAACAAAAACGCCTTCTCAACGGGTGACCAACTTTCAGTACGAGTGCGGTGATTCATTCGTAAGCACAATTCGCACGGGGGGCAAGCTCTCCGTCATGTTCACAGCCGAGCAATCTCTCGAAAGCCTCAAGGAATCGTTCAGTGCTCAAGCATCAGGCGGTGCGGGAGCATTTAGTGCAAGCGGTTCTGTGAGTGGAGAACTCAAGAAGTCGCTGGAGCAGAAGAGCACCAAGAACATCTCCATGCAGGAAGGCGGCTTTCTGAACGTGGCTCTCGACGCAGATGCAGTATTGAAGAAGATCATGGAGTTTCCGACGTTTGCAAAGGATCTCAGCGTTCCTTATACGTTGATCCTCGTTCCGTATCAATCCTTACCAACTTGGCCAAAGGACCTGTTGGCTGTTGGAATGTCAGATTGGGATCTTGATATCTATACGGGTCATGCTCAACGCCTGAGAGAACTCGCGCAACTCTATGCGGACGCGGCGGTACAACCAACGCGGTATTATTTTCCATTTCTTCCAGACACGAACAAGGATGCTGCGCGATGGGGCTCAGCACTCTATGCCGCCTCTACATGTACTGAAGATTTCGTTCTGCAATGCGCCCGTGACGCCGCGTGCGACCGTGACACTTTGACTGACGTGGCAAAACTGAAGGCGTACTGCCCGAAGTCGTTCGCGCCGCTCGAACCCAACGAAGTTAGCAAGACGCTCGCGCTGATGTTGCCGGCAGCAGCAATTCAAAAGGCCGCGTCAGCATCGGGTACAGGCGCGGAGTTGCAGACGCTGCGGCAACCTTCAGCAAACGCGGCCCTGCCAACGGCCTCCTCGATCTTCGGCATGTACTACCAACTTCTCGCACTCGCGCCGATGCGTCGACTGGCCAAGGATGACGTCAACGACGAGGCACATCAAGTCAAGATTCTCTGTGACACCCTCTTGCAAAACGTTGGGGTGAATTGCGCATTGGTGGCGAGGGCCGCGATGGCGGATAAGAAGGATGGTGCCGATAAAGCTGTACGCGATAGAGCATACCGACAATGGGTCGTCAGCCGACGACTGTGGCCATTGGCCGCGACGTTCTGCAAAGAGACTGCTCAGCATCCTATGTGCGTAAATCCGATAACTCTTGAGCAATGGGTGGGCGCATTGAGCGTCGAGTCAGGGCCTGAACGGAACTTCGCCAAAGATCCTTCTACTGCTGTCGTGGTCAACCCGGAGAGGACCAAATACATCCCAAGTGATCCCTGTGAACGTCACTACCGGTCCTGGTGCAGTGCCACTCGGTGACTGTCCTTTATAGGTGCGGTGGCAAGAAGTGATATTCGGCATCGACGATGCCCGCATCGACGGCTTGTGTATTTTGTGAAAGTGGAAGCCGGGATCGTTCTTATGAAGGTTCGCTGCGATTGAGGAGGTTCCCATGAACGGTTTGTGGCGCGCTGCGATTGGTGCAGCCTTACTGGTCATGGTTCTCTGCAGTCCTGCGCTAGCGGCTGATCCAGACGAACACAAGAAGGCGTGCCTGCCTGATCAGCAGAAGGCAGCCGATAGGGCGCTGGCCGACGCCAGGAGCGGCGTCCAGCGAGCCATCGCAAGCCTGAAAGCGCCTTCGCAAACCGACGTAGACCGACTGCAAAAATGGTTCGGCGGCTTAGGAAGCGACACCGCCGAAAATGTCCAGAAGGTCTATGCAAGCTCTCTCGGATCGGCCGCGTTCTCCCAGTTCTGGTGTCCTGTCAGCAACGATCTAGCCTTCAAGTGGGGGCAAGGTGATCTTGCTGCTGTTCACAAGGCGGCCCCGGATTCGATTTACCTGACGCCGGACTTCTTCAGACTCAAGGTGACCGGAGCCGACTCTCAGATGGGCACCTTAATTCACGAGTTGACCCATCTCGCTGGCGTGGGCTTGAAGGAAGAGGTGTACGGAACCTCGAAAGCCAAAGCGCTGGCTTTGACCGACCCGAGCAAGGCCCGCAACAACTCGGACAACTTTCAGTACTACGTCGAGGACCTTCTCTTCAGGCTCCCATGAGCATGGTGCCCGCCTGTCAACCCCAGAGCGCTTCGTAGTTTGCCGAATGCGAAGAAGGAGGGCGCCGTGGCTTCCGAATCATCACTGGCAGCGGCATCGGTGAATCTACGCCCACCACCATCGCTTCTCCTTGCCCTAAAGTTGGCAAGAACGAAGCGGCCGATGCATCAAGGTCGCCACATGCCTTCTCGACAACGTTTCTGTCCCGCTCGTTAATCAAACGGTGAACAATAAACATGCCCATCTGGCTCAATACGTCTTCGGGAACGTCCCGAGGCCGCTGGGTCGCCAACACGCAGGTCAATGAGTACTTCCGCCCCTCCTTTGCAATGAGGCCGAAGGCATCTAGGTCCGTTCGGGAGAACTCGTCCCCAATTGACTTGTCTAAGAACTGATGAGCCTCATCGAGCATGACTACAAGAGGCATGGCAGCGAACTCCCCCTCCCGAGCGAGCCCCAATAGGTATCGCCCAACCGCATTTGCAACAATCTCACGAGCGTTGTTTTCAAAGGACAAGAATTCGAGGCTAATTCTTAGCACTCGTTGCTCAGGGTCCGCAAGAAATGCTGTCAGGACATCTGGGAGTGACTCTAGGCCGGCCGGCGAGAACAAGCACTCCAAGCTTGGCGAGGCAAGCTCGCTTTCAATTCGCGTGAGCAGCGTCACGCAAGCTGACTGTTCGTTAGGAGTAGGCCCGCCCCAGTTGGTGGTCGCAGCGGCGCCAAACCCGTTTGGGTATACGCACTCTTCCCACACCTGATGCGCAAGCAGGGATATGTCAAACCATTGGCCTGGCCGCGCCAAAGCAGACGCATGCTGAATGCAAGCTTGCTCAAATGGAAAACGCGGCTGACCTTGTTTGCGAATCACCCCCTGCTGCGCCAATGCCGGCATGAGTGTCGCGACCTTTAAACTACGCAACGCCTCCTTGAGCTTTGGAGCCTGCACCCCGGGGCTCGGGCGCAACAGGACGAAGAGGTCTGACTCCGTGAGCTGCCAATATGGGAAGCTCAGAAAACGTCGTGGGTCCGCTTGATTGGCTTTCCGCCCACCGAGATGAACGTGCACGACGCCGGGTGCATCTTGTGTCGCAAACTCACCGGTTGCATCGAAGAGAATCGCTTTGCCTCGTAGGCGCACTATCTCTTCCACCAGATGCGCCAATGTCCAACTTTTTCCACCGCCAGTGGCGCCAAGAATCGCACAGTGCCTTCCAAAGAGGTAGCTTGGGGGCATGGAGACAGAAGTATCCCTCGCGTGAGGAAATGTCGCCAACTGAATACGCCGGTCCTCTGCAGTTGAACTCGACTCCACCACCTGTTTGACGATGAGCGGGTGGGCGGAAAAAACGTGTTGACCAATCCGAGGCGAAACTGGAACCCCCTTAAGCGCTCGGCCAGATTCCAGGTCAATGGCCGTCAGCAGTTGCACGACCCCTAACGGATTGGGCGCCACCTCACTATTGGACGTAGGCTCCACAGTGAGTCGGTCACGCTCGGGCAAACGAGTTTCAATCACGCGCCCGAGTACTGCATGTTCTTCACCTTCAATGACAACAAACTCACCAACCTGGCCCCGCGGCAACGGATACCCGGCAAAGTGGCTACTCCCCGGACGCGGTGACAGAGGCAGATTTACTTCAACCAAGGCTGGTCGAACTGTACAGACCGAACCGACATATCGGCTTTGATCAAAAGGTGAGATGGCAAGCTTGCTCATGCGGCCCCAATGCTCCGAAGTCTAGCCACATGCTGCTCAAGGTCAGTCTCTGCGGCAAGGTCTGGCACCAGTGGAATCATCTGCTCGAAGCCACAGTTCAGCAATGTGATGCGAGCGTCGCCCGCAAGGGCGAGGTCTCGTAGCTTCCCAAGGTACTTGTTCATCCCGCACTCTCCTGGACCGGCCTGACCATTCGCAGTCCATGGGGCCAAACCTGGACTGACAACCACCACCTTCAAGCTGAGGTTGGAACGAACTGCCGACATGATGGGCTCAGCGAGATGGTTGTCGTTAAACCCAAATCCAATCACCAAAAGGCCGGTGTTCGGCTCGCGCAATGCCGCTTGGAATGCACTGATCATTTCAAGATACGGCTGCTCAAACGCCAGCTCATACTTGGAGTTCCGCGGGTAGATAAGCAGTGGCTTTCCCGGCGCCCACTTTGTAATTTCACCGGACTCTGCGTGACGTTGCCAGTCGATAGAGCCATGAAGCTTGTACAGGTGGAACACGTTGGGGATGAGTTCCTGAGTGTCATTCTCCTTAAGGCGGCGGACCGTGTCATATGTAAAGTGAACTGCATCAAACGTAGGCGGCCATGTATGCGAGAAGCCATCGACAACGATGTACCGCCCTTGACGTCCTGCCTCCTCAAAGCAACGGTCGTAGTTGGTCGTGAATATCTTTGCCCTCGCCTTACGATTGGGGCGCCTCGCTGTACGCCGCAAGAACTCCGAGTGCACGGGCAAAGGATGGTCCATGAAGACAAAATTAGTTGCTATCGAAATCACCGCTTCTGCGGTCTCAATAAACCGAGCGACCTCACTCTTGTCTGCCCCGGTCAAGAACGATTCAGCAAGACGACACCTCGACAAAAGCGCTTCAATGTCCTTCTTTTCGACGGGATGACCAACGACCTGCAACACTTCAGCGAAAGACTTCCGAGCCGCGGTACCGGTCGGAACCGGGGCATTCTGCGCGGCCTCGGCCTGATTCCATAGGTCAGCCATAGTCGGGGCCTTGAGCCCACCTGCCGTGTGTGGGAGCACGCAAAGAGAGGTCCCCAGACCTGACAGCACCACTAGGTTGTTGCAGCGGAGGACATCTGACAGCGCCCTTTTAGCTTCGGCTGCCGCGGGGTCCTCACCAACATCGGCTATAACTGCTGCGCTGGCAGCAGCAGGCGCGCCAACACCGGGTGGTGCTGGAGGAACTGGGGCTCGCCACTGCCCGCCAGTCCTAGAACTTAGAACCTGCATTTCTCTCTCCCTGGGAGGCGGCCGCCGAGCGACGCCTAATTGTTGCTCTTGCCACCAATTGTGCGTCATGTGCCAACCGGCTCCAACCTACCTCTGGCTAACGTCGTGAGTCGGCGCCGTCTTGACGACCCTTTGCGGCTTTTGGAAATCCTGAGTCCAATAACCGCTCTGAAGTGCAAGCGTTCATTCCTTAGATTCCCATACTACACAATGCCTGCAAATAGAAACCAGTTATGGAACTGTGCATTTTTTGAGGGATACGATGGTACACACGGCAAACGGCAGTGATCGTCAAGTGTGGGCCAACCACATTGGACGGCTAATCTTTTCTTTGAATGAAGTTGATTGGGTTTTTGGTCACATCCGCACGGATGTTTTCAGAGAGCAGATTTCCGCGAATTGGCTTCAATAGACATTCTCTGCACGCATCACTTCAATGACGGAGAAGATCAAGCAGGTACCGGCTTCCCCCGCGATGGACGATCTGAAGCAGCTTCTTGTGCGCACCTTGCCAGTTAACGACACGCGGAACCACATCGCTCATGGGACGTTGGCATTGGTCGGCGCGCCCGACGACGCGCCGAGCGGCAGCTCATTCGAGATGCTGCGTTACCACAAAGAATCGGGCGAGCTGCGCAGTATCACGTTCACCAGATTGGTTGAGCAGACACACGAAGCCATGAGGTTGAGCGATGACTTCTCCCGCTTCTCTGCAATGTGTCAGCTCTATCCGGAGTTCAAGACGAAGCACGCGTCATGAAGGCCGTATCCGCTATGGGCCGAAAGCAGACAATCGCAAACCCGTTTTTCGCTGACTATCGATAATCGAACATTGTCGATTATCAGCAAATGACGGTTTGCGGCCAACTCCGGTCATCCGAGCGTGTGTGCCAAGGGGCAGGTCAAGACTGACTCCGGTCATTCGATCTTCTCGATAGCAGTCGTTCAACGTCGAAGCTGACCGGCACGCAACGCATGGCGCGAAGCGGCCTTTTGATGTTGCGTGGCCGAGTCGGGTGACCAGTTAAACCTCAATTCCGCACTCCTTGTAGCGAGCAAGAGGGTCTTGAAACCACGCATGGTCGCTATTGCTCCAACATGGAGGCATCGCGCGCTGATAGCCACGATTGCACAGGACAAGATCTTCATTGCGAGTCACCTCGACAATCAGTAAGGACTTGCGGAGAAATTCCTCGACTCGGCTCGCGTTCTCGAGCGTTACCTTTACATGTGTGTCGGGCCACTGGAGAAGTTCCTCCAGCAAGATGATCACCGGTACTGCATGGTCTCGCACTGTGTTCCCACCTTCTCCGGCGGCAACGCTTGCCGACATCTTCACCTGGCTCTCGTTCACCCGACCGAGCGGCTCCGAAAACTTCCGAATCAAATAGTTCACGACGACCTTGCAGTCGTTGGTGGTGCAGTTTTCCAGGTTCTCGCGATGGGCACGAATGCTGGCGAGGATCTGGATTGCGATTCCGGTGGTAGTAAGCGGCACGATGCCCTCTTGAGGTTTAACGTTGAAATTCAGCGGCCGCCGAAGGCGGTCCGCTGCAATGACGGGTTAGGCCGCGCTGTTCGATAGCCATCCATCGAATGCCTCTGCAATTTGATCCGCAACGTCCCCGCTACGCATGTACTTTGAATGCGATAAGCCTCCATGGAATTTTCCAAGCGAGGCGTCAAGCTTGCGAATGTCTGTGACGGCGATCTTTGGCAATCGAGTTGCTTGAACGTGCGTCACGATGTCAGACCAAAAGCTGACGGCCTCTCCGGCTCCAATGAAGCGCTGAAGCGACTTGGTCAATAGGATGGCAACCAGACCTAGCAGTAGCGCTGAAAGTCCGAAGCCTGCAGAGGCAAAAACTGGCACGAGCATCCATTCAATGGACTTCTCATCCATAAAAATTCTCAAGACCCTAAACAGCGCTCCGAGCGCAATAGCCAGCAACATTGCCCAGCCTGTGGTCACAAGACCAACGCTAAACAACGTAAATGGAATTGATGAGAAGGCAAACACGTGACGCAGCCACCACAGCGCTTCATCGGCGCGTGCATGCACGACTAGAAGTTTGGCATTTATCGGGCTGCTCTTCTTGGCAAGAATCGTTTCAGAGCGCAGGCGGACTGCTTTCGCCGCGCCTTCCAGCAGGTCACTGTGAGGTGACCGGCTAGATACAAAAAAGAGAACCAATAGTGCAAGAGCTCCAGCCATTCCGTACGCTGGGTGATGCATCGATATTATCGACCCCACAATTGCAAACACGCTTGCTAGCACTATGCCGACGACCGCTGCATATACGCTCATTCGGCCAGGCATCGTAGACAGAAATAGCACCCAGTGCCTGATGGTTTCGCTTAGGAACGGGGTTCCCATTGTCACGACGCCAGCAACGCGCATAGCTACATCCTCATCCCGTAGCGCCTCAATGGCTACGTTGCCACCGTGGCTGTGCGCTAGCAGAAGTATGGGTAGCCGAGAGTCTGGAAAGGCATAAATCACCTCGCGTAAACGTAACGCTGCTTGAACGCGTTCGATAGACGAGTTTTTCCCACTCCATTCAAATCTTTCAAACTCCAAAGTGTGCTTCGTTGCGGCCTTGATGGCCCGACAGAACAACGAGTCCGCAAATGCAAAATCGGATCGATCACCCCAGGTCCCATGTATGACTAGACAAGTGCTCATGGCTCAGTATTTGCGCGGCCTAACGTGATGTAGACCGTCGGATATTCTGGCAATCCCAGCGTATCCAACCAGATAAACCAGAATTCCGCCGCTGGATACGAATCAGTCCATTGGGCGGCAAGCCGCATGCAGCCAAGGTTTGCAAAGGCTTTTCCTGAAACGCTAGTGCCACTACAGTCCCCCTTTATCTTGTCGCCTATCTTGGCGCATTGGCACCGAGCCAAGCTGTCCGACATTTCGCAATGCAAGCACTATAGCCCAGCAGAAGCTGCACCTGAATGACTCCTTCCGCTGCAGCCCCGTCGTTCGAATTCCAATCATCAGTGCCCGCAAAGGGCCCTAAGGGGAAGTTCGCTTTTCTCCGAAGCCGACATTCGGTGGTCAACTTATAACGGGGTTAGTGGTCAATGATTGGCAGCATACGCAGCCGGGAAAAAAAATGGCCACCCCATGCGGGTGGCCATTCTTCATTGTGGTTTAGGCAGCAACAGCCTGATTGGCCTTTGCTTCCCGTTTCGCTTTCACACTTTGTCGCACTATGCGGTGTCGCCGTCCATCACGAAGCACGCCAAAGCGCGTCCAGACATCAGGGTCTACCTTCAAAGGCATCACCATCATCCGGTCCAGGTTGACGAAAACCCCGTGGTTTTCAATCTCGCCATTCGTGAACAACTGCCAAAGTATGTTCCCTGCAAAATCCGCGATGGTCGGATTAATTAGCAGGGACTGTTTAGACAACGCTTCCGCCAATGAGCAGGACGGTGTGTCATCCTTATCTTCCTGCGCCGGATCAATCATCTCCGGGTACAGCTCACCCACGTGAGGCAATCTGAGTTTGTCTTCACCAACTTTGGATCGGCTGCTGACTTCCCCAAGAATCACCTGACCATCGGCCCTCCTGTTGCCCGTGTCCAGCCAGTAGCGAACTCCTGATCTGGTCCCTTCCAGGCCCCGAAGGATTCCCAGTCGGGCGGCACGATTGTCAACAGCGCCAATGACGATGTCGTAGTCACACAGACTTGATCGGGTATCGAGTTTGCCAATGTTGCTTTCCCATACCGTATTCTCAAGTGCCATATTGGCCCGCGTCACCAACACATCCGCCTTGAAACTACCCACGTCTCCGGGGTAGAAGTTCTGACGACCGATATTCGCGTGTGAGACCACGTCCGGATCCACCACCATGACCTTCAAGCCATGTGGGTGCCCCAGCGCGACCATCGCCTTATGCAGGTTGACCAACTTCACCATCATTTGGCTACCCGTCCCTCCAGCCCCAACCAAGAGAATCTTGACTGGTTTTGTGAGCAGGGCTGCATGAAGCTTGTGCTTCATTTGCATAGAACCTCCAGTTTCCCGTTAGATGCCAGATTGGCATCCCATGTTTGGCCCAGCATGTTCATTCGAAGCACGGAGGTCATGTTCCCTGAATTCAGGTTACCAATCACTCCAGAAAACTTCATCGAACCCTTATCGTCCCGATCGTCCTCTTGAGAGAAGAACGCCGAGAATGTGCCGTGGCTGTGTAGATCCAACACCAGGAACTCACCGTCACCCAGATGCACCTCGCGGTAGTCAATGTGGGCGGTGCTGGCCGTGGTGTTTTCACGCATTTCGTAGCGCCAGCTGTGATCGTTGGAATTCCAGATCACAGCAGCCGCCATTTCGTTCGGCATGGCTGCTTTCGCATCCTGCACAAACTTGCTTCTCAATTCCGTTGGGATTGGCCCGCACTTGATCACCACCGCCTCTTCGGCCGCCCCATAGGGCAGCATAAAGTCAGAGTTGGCAATCTTGTGCATCACCGTTACCCAGGGCAACACAACCTCCCGCCACAAACCGTCCCCCGCCACGACGTAGCGGGTTCCATTCTTTGTGGCCGGCGCGATCGTCCCTTCACGAGGCATGATCACCGTGGGAAACATCCCTTGAATGATTGAATCCAGCGACATCAAAATTCCCCCGCAGCGTGCATCTTGGCCACCCGGGTCCTGAAGTCAGGCTCCATGAGGTCTTCTACCTTCAGCTCCAGGTCAACCAAAACGGACTCAGGGAACTTTTGAGCAGGCTTCGCAACCATCTTTTTCCAGAACTCGGCAGGTTTCACACCTTTGGTAAGGCGATCCACTTGCGCAAAGTTCGGATGCGTAAAGTGCGAGTCGAACAGGAAACGCTCCCAGGCTTGCGGATTCCCCTTTGCAGAGTCATCCGGCCGCGAGGCATTTCCTACACACACCTCGCCACGCGCCCACACGTTGAACAGTGGTGCCTGGCACAGCCTGGTTTCCTTGCCCGGCATCGCGCTTCCGCGGTAGGCGTAGACAAATAGGTCACGCCCATCTGACATCCAGACCATCCCTGGAAGCGGGCAGATGCCCTGGCCCGAGAAGGTCGTTGCGCCAAACATGTCCGACTTCTTGAAGAACATCGCCCGATTCATCGGTGGAGTCCACCAAATCATCTTGCCCATGCCCTTTGCCAGGATGCAGTGGTCCTGCCACTCCATCTGAGGCCTCTGTTGGGGCGCCAACACCTTGACCATGGCCAAGTAATCAGCTTCCGTCATCGGCCGTCCAGCCCCAATTACGGGCTTTCCATCGATGTCATGCACGTGGTGCACTGTCGCTATGGCGCCAGAGCAGTCCAGGTAATTACTCGCTTTGGAGTACAGCATGACTGCCGCACCCAATACATACCGGTTGTCCTGTACGGACACTTCAGCTGTTTCCATTTTCGGTTCCTTGTTGATCGAGGAAGTGCACAAGCAGGTTGCCCAATGCATTCCATTGATCGAAGTAAGCGCGCATGAGACGCGCCATTTGTTCAAACTCTGCAGGCGTTCCGCCTGTGGCCACCTTCAACCGGCACAAGCACTCCATGGCTGTTCCGCTGTTGTAGGTATCTTCTTCGTAGTGCTGCACCAGTTCAAACAACATTTCGGCGTCATTCCATGCAATGAAGCAGGCTGCCCCGATTTGCTCTTCGTCTTGTGAGTTGTCCCAGGTATAAGCGCCCTTGTCCTTACCGTATAGACAGTCCAAGGCAATTGCGTCCGTGACACATTGCTTCAGGCCATCGGGCAATTCCGCGGTTTTCAGCAAGTACGCCGCCTGTTTTGTTTTCAGTCGCTTGGGTCCGTGTTTTGCATTCGGTGATGCCCATCCCAAAAGATGCGCATGGCCCTCTACACTTTCCAGCACTTTGGAAGGCAGGTAGGCATAGTCGCTCCTCGCTTGCTCGATCAGTTCTGCAAGCTCCTCCGGTGAAGGTTCATCTTCACCCTCCATCGCCTGCATCTCCTTCACAAAGTCTTCGTCAGACTCCGCTCCCTGCAATTGGGAAAAGGAGTGATAGCCCATCGCTGCTGGGCTGTAGATACTGATGCCTCGACCGTTTGACCGTTCGATGACATCCACCACATACCAGCCCAGCCCCGGCACCTTGGCTTCAAGTGCCTCGATAACGGGTTTCAACTTGAGCAATTCCAGGTTGGAAACTGCTCGCATGAAAAACTCGATTTCGCTTGAATTTGCAGAGATGAGAGGCTGGCCGCCCAAACAAGCCCGAGCGTTCGCGCCGACCTGCTTGTCCAGCCAACCCTGCAGCTGCATTTGGACAATCGATTCCAGCTTTGGAATGTCACCACCTGGCAGTTCCATTCCACACTTTTCCGCTGCGAGCGAAAACTTGGCCAGGGTCTGGTGAGCGATGGACTCGCCCCCGATGACCAGAGGAACTTCCGAACTGATTTGGGGTAGAACGAATGTCCCATGCGCTTTAGGCACGGGGCGCTCTAACGCTATTGATTTCATGGGGATCCCTCAAAAAAAAAGGAACCCATGCCCTTGCGGGACGTGAGTTCCCGCGTGGGTAAAAGTAATGCGTGCACTGGCATGAAGCCGGCACGCGAAAGGCACTGGGCCTAACCGCTGCTATTTTCCAACAAAATGGTCCCGGCGGCAATGACGATTGGAGCCGTGACTATTGCTGGCCAAATATTGGCGACAATCACGGTCTGGCAGATATTCTTCTGCCAGCTAACAAAAATAGGTACATCACATGGCAACTGCGAAAAAAGTGGCTAACAAAGCCGCAGCGAAAGCGAAGAAAGTAACGGCTCCCGCCAAGACGGCGAAACCTGTGCCCAAGGCTCCAGCCCAAAAGGCACCTGTCTCCAAGACTGCAAAGGCCGTAGCGAGGCTGACAGCGAAAATTGCGACGCTGACCGAGCGCAAGAACAAGATTGCGACTGAAATTATGGGCCTTAAGGATCAGCGTGCAGGTCTGAAAACTGCACCTGTGGCTGCAGCTCCTGCAAAGGCGAAGACTGCTCCCAAAGCCGCAGCGCCAGCCAAGAAGGCCAACCCGGTGGCGAAGAAGTAATTCGGGACTGCAAAACTTTCGTGAGGAAAGAGAAATGGCCCCTTCGCAGGGGCCATTTTTTGTTTATGAGTTTCGCCACACCCCCGTATCAGCTCAAGAAGTGAGCTTTAGCGGGAGCGGAGAAAGCCCGAATGCACTTCTACAGTGCGCCCTGGTCAATGGCCCTTTGCAGCCATTCCTGAGCCTTGTGTTCGGGCATGTAGTCCGAGAAGCGATTGCAGGGAACCTGCATACCGTCCTCAGCCTTGGTGGTACCAACATAGAAGCCCCGTGCACTTTGCATGACCTTGGGGTCGCTGATCGTGCCGTCGGGCACCGATTCAATGACTTCTTCCATGGCGTTGCTCATTGCTCATCTCCTTCAGTTAGGTTGCACTCTGATTCGCAATTCGCGACCGTCAACATTGCTGCTGTTGCCTGCCCATACTCCCAGGCAAGTACCAGGTCAGGCACATCACGAATCATTGCCGGGACTTCAAAGTTGCCGGCGCGATAGTCGTGCACGCCGTCAACTTGCGAGTCAAAGTACGCATCGTTGATGGCCTCTGGACCCTTTACGTCATCAATCACCGCGAGAACAACGGCACGTGCGTATGCCACCCGTGTTTTCAATCCACGCATAAAGTCTTCCTTGTTGAAACCCAGGCGACGGACCACACCCAGAGGGACGTAGTCCCCAGCTGGGTAGGTTTGAGATCGGGTCAGCTGACCCTTGTTTGAAGGCTGGCACAAGGCCAGCGGATTGGACTGTGCCAAAACAGAATCAGTCTACCCGCAATCCGGGAAGCATTGTCACGACCTTGCGACGGTGAAGGAAAGGAGTTCGCGGATCTGATCGGCAGTCTTGCGGCCGATACCTTTCACAGCACACAGCTCATCGACCGAGGCCGCGAAAACCCGCTCGGCGCTTCCAAAGTGCCCGAGCAGCTTCTTTGCAGTGCCTGGACCGCACCCCGGCAGGCCTTCGACTGCGAAATGCGCCAGAACCGCCAGATCCTTTGGTTTACTTCCGCGCAGGGGGTTGTCATATCCAAGGCCCTCCTGGGCGTGTCGCGTCGCTACCTCAATGAAACTTGCTGTCTCAGCCGCGGACCTGGAATGCAAAAGGCCGACACCTTCAATGACGGTCAACCATGACAGGGCACCGCGAAGCGCATCAGGATTTATTGCCGACCGGGTGTTGAAAATGTCCCCTTCAATGAGGATGATGGGCCTCGTGTAATTTGCCTTCATTTGGGCCACCTGCCCGAACAGCCGCCTGTCAAGAATGGAATTGATCATGTCAGTGGCTTCTTTCCGTTCCACGACAACATCATGGGACAGCACAAAGTCACCCACGGCAAGTTCAACATATTCGACTGAGACTACCTGACTGCGCTCCAGGATCTGCGTGACACCGGATCGCTGCTCTCGCATGTCCACCGAAATGGGAAATTTGCCTGCCATATGGACCCTCTGGTTGATTTAAGCACCGACATTACACATGTTTTAGAACGCGGCAACCCACTATGGTGTTCATTTTTCGTCGCCGGCGGCAGGCCTACTTTCGTCCCCTTCCGCCACCAACCTTCAGCTTATCCCGAACAGCGTTGACTTCGTCCGGCTGAAGCGCACTGGCCAAGACTGTATTTTCCCAATCTGGACGCGTTGCCATGATCACCAGGTCGACCAATCCGTCTGCCCGCATGCAGGCTATCGGCTGGGAGGTGATTTCGATCCATTCCTTCTGCTTTATCCGTGCAAGCGCCCTTGCCTCTTCCACAGTGGCGGCAGTCCCTAAATATGTCGAGCGGTCCCAGGCGCCGCCGTTAAGGGCCCTTGCTTCAAATGATCCATCACTACGGGAGACGATGAAAGGCTTGTTCCACCACTTATCCAGTTCCTTTTCCGAACGGTCCTCGTTGGGCGTTTGATCGAAGTTAGGTGGGAGCACAGGGTCGAGAGGGATGTCATCGCCTTCGTGTGCATTGCGGAGCCCATTGGCCATGGCCAGCGTTCGCCAATCTGGGTATCCAGCCATTTGCGCCTGCTCATCCAGCGCCTGGGTGTATGGCTTGTCAGGGGTGGTGTTCTGCTTGGCCTCCCTTTTCGCACGGGTAAGCAGAGAATTAGTAGGCAGCTTTCTTTCAGTCATCAAAACTCCATCGGTGAACACTGCGCCCGCTACAGCCCCACCAGGAGTTGATGTGAATATGTGTGCTTTCGCGTCGAGACACGTGCGCCTTGCGGGCGGCTGGCATAAGCAGAATGCCAGCCCACATTATTGAACATTTCCAAAGCAAAAAGCCCAGCGCTCCGGTAGGAGCACTGGGCTGTCTCATTTGCTGGCGATTCGATGCACTTACGCTTAGCGCGAATCAGGAAAATGCCATTTATGCAAACAACGATTCCTGCTGTATTGGCATTGATGCAAGGTTCGGCTTCCAAACCAAGGTATCCAGGTTCATGAGGTTATAAATCAGGTTGTTGTCGCTGGTGGCAGCACGCCGAATATCCGCCAGAGTGGTTTCAAATTCGGTTGATGCCTGCCCCAGAGCATCAGCAACTTCTTGAACAAGCCCACGGCGGTACCGCTGATCTACCGGAAGGCAGTTCATTGACACCACGACAACGGTGTCATCGCCGGCCTTGGGGGCGGTTTTAACAGCCTCTCGGAACGCTTTGAAGGACTTTCTGAACGTGCCTGGATGGGCCAGCTCAGTCAATCCATATCCTTCAATGAACGTTGCAGTGCAATAGTAGGCTGCACCCGTCACACGAAACACGCCGTCTGGCTGTTCAACGGCCAGGCGATCGGTGCTCACTTCAAACATCTTGGGGACAGATGCTAAGTACGTTTGATCCTTACCAGGGGTGTATCCCAATTCGTTGCAGGGCCGGCCGTACATCTGGTTCGTTACCTCGAAGCGGCCGATAAAACGCCATGGGCCCAGCTCATTGCGGTGCTTCACATAGATCGCGCGAAGCACCTCCATGTCATCGTGCAGAGCCGCCTCGAAGCCATCCCCACGCAAGGCCGTTGCCTCCTCGTGAAACCCTCCATCTTCAAGCCCCTTCAGTACCCGCTCGCGCAAAGATTCTGGAATGGTGGCGGAGAAGTTCTCGCCAAAGGCGATCTTGTTCTTGAAGTTGGGCATTTCAAGAGGCGTAGCCATTTCGCTAAGCCAGCCTGCCACATAGCCTTCCGGGGTGATGTAGCCGCCACGCCCCTGCAGGCCGCCCCCTTCACAGGATGACGCCGCTGCAAAGATGCGGGTGATCACATCTTCGAGATAACCGATTCCGACACACGACCAGTTCGGGTGATGCGGGTAGCAATTTTTTTCATAGGTCTGCTCAAAGAGCACGTAGCCGGTCTTCCCCTTGCCGGCCTTGAACGCGGCGACTTTCTTTCCAACGGTGACAGTTGCACCCATACTGATTCTCCAAAAAAATGGGGATCAGCCCCTTAGTGGGGATTGATCCCACCAGGGTTAAGGGCGGCGGACATACGTCAGCCAGGTTTAGGCGTGCACAAGACACGCAATTGAATGGGCGCAGCAGCAGAATTCCGCTACTACGCCCATCATGAATTCCAGAAGCCCTCGTTTCAAAGGCTTTTGGAATCCACCCGGCTATGCCGGGGGACTCTGAAGCAGTTTATTCAAACCGCTTCGTACTGGACTTCACCAGTTCTCACATTGCAAATCTCTTTGCAACGGTTAGTGAACTCGGCAAACCCAATGATCCCGCGGTTCAAGACGTCACGAACTTCTTGAACACGCAGACCAATGGCCCAGGCCGGGGTAGCCGCCACACGATCAAGGGCGCCGGCATCCTGCACTGTGTAACTGCACACCATGCTTTCCACTGCATCAACCATGGTCTTGTAGCATTCATGACCGCTCATGCCGTTTTCGTCAAAGTACTGGACGCGCCATGCCGACTTTGAATACTCGGTCTGGACGTTTTCGCAAACGAATGCCCAAGCCATCCGCGATTTACTGCGGCATTCGATGCCAACGGGGTTCCCCGCGTAGCGCTCCATCAGATCGGAAAACGCCTTCTGTTGAGGTTCCGCCTGCTCGATGAGATGCTGCTTGAAACCCAGGTCCAGTGAACCAGAGTGGATTCGCTTCCATTGCTTCGTTTGATAGCGGGGTTGCTCTGGATCCACCATCACCTGGCCGGCTCCTTGGCGCCGTTGGAGTGGAACAAAGTCCCCATCCCACATTGCCTGGTCAGCGATCCTGGTGATGAGAACAGGATCCAGCTGATCATCCACCGTGAGCTCAAAGCGCGTAATGGTGCTTTGATTCAGGGTCTGGTCCGCAACAAGCTCTTCATATTTCTGCTGGCAGGTCTTACCGTCAATAAACCAGCGAACCTCTCCGGTATCGCACGACTCAATTGCAATGCAGGGCAGCTGTGTATTTGCCATGTGATTCTCCAAATGAAAGGGGAACCACAGCACCCGACCGGGAACTTGGTTCCCGAGGGTATGGCCGCGAAGGGCCGGTATGTTGAAGGCCACCACAAGGATGGCGAAATTGGCATGTGCCAAAAGCGATTTCATTCTATCAAGTGGAATCGTAGGCTACAAGAAAAAACCCACTGGCTTGGCCAGTGGGTCTGTTCAATGTTCCCGTCAAAAGTCCGCTCAGGCGAATTCGGACGCTGGGTGCGCAACGTCGAAGGCTTCCTCAAACTTTGCGGTCAGGCTCCAGATCTCGAGTTGCACGAAATCCAGAGTGATGCGCCGGCCGGTGTCCACGAAGTACCCCAGCCCCAGCATGGCCTCACGCATGTGCGCGTTTTCCGCATGGGTCTTGACTATGATCTCACCGCGACCGCAATCATTGGGGCGGTAATTCACCGTGAGACTCAGGTAAGGCTCCCACCAGACATCATCCGCCTTCCCATCCGAAACCCAGATCTGCAATGCCAGCGGGGAACCCACATAGGCATAACGACCAGCTTCAAAAGCGAAGTGCTCATCTGTATCCATCACGCCCTTGGCAGTGAAACGGCCAAATGTGCGCTTTTCGAAGGGACGTTCAGCGCCGTGGCTGGCCATCAGTGCCATTTCGAAATTTGTTTTCTTCAAGGTCATAACGACTCCATGTACTTTTATGCCCATGGAGCCTCCCTACCGGGATAGCTCCCGGTTGGGCGTGTGTTGAAATTTCCCCGATTGGGGCGTTGTTACCTACAGGCCGTCGCGTTCAGCAGCCCCTGCGGGTCTCCGTCTGTGCAACGACCGGCTTACCCGATCCAGTCACCCATTCCAGGTTGCTGACAGACCCGGCAGGAAGCACCTCAGGTGCATCCAGCGGTCCTCCAGCATCCAGGGTGTGTGATACGGCTCGACCAATTTGGCCGATTAGCTGCTGGCCCACCAGGCAGCGAATTGAGGTCGCGTCCCGACAGCGTTGGCCACCAGTGCAAAGGCTCACAGTGTTGGTCCTTATGACCACCGCTTTTTGATCCAATTTCATCTCCAAGAATTGGCCAGAACGGACCTCCACGCGGGAAGTTGCCTTCCCAGCCGGGTTTACGTTGTTCGGTGCGCCCGCGATGGCGCGCTCACCTTTTTTACTTGCCAAGCCTTGCAAGGCAGTCCCGAGCAATGCTTATGAGCACCTGCTTTCGCCACGCTGCATGCAGTTTCACGGCCCTGCTGTAGCGCCTTTCCACTGCTGCCTGGCCGCCGGTCGCATAACGACCGTCCTGCGCCTTGCTGGTTGTCCGGTACGCACTGTTCTCCCAGATCCTGACGTACCGCGCAAACTCACGCTTGCTGATGACGCCCTGGCTAAACAAATGCTGCGCCTGGTTCAAGGTGGATTGCGAACTCACCAGCTGGGCGATCCCGTACTTGCTGAATGGAAGTCTCCTGTAGTCCAGGGCTTCCATGCCTGTGCCGTGCAATGCAGTTGCGCTCATGCGGCACCCATCGCAATGAAGTGCTGAACCACGAACGCGAAAACACAATTTGGCATTTTCATGTGATCTCCGATGAACGGGAATCACATGCCCCGGGCGGGAAATGGAATTCCCGAGGGGTATGGCCGCGAAGGGCCGATTGTTGAAGGCCATCACAGGGATGGCGAAATTGGCATGCGCCAAGAACGAATAAATTCTACCAAGGCCAGAGTTGAAGGGCAAAAAAAACCCACCGCCAAGCGATGGGTTTTTCTGGATCAGGACTAACTTAGCCCCAGAAGCCAAATGCCTCACGAGGCACCTGCAGGGACCGGCCAACACTTTTCGATCTGGCGAGGTTCAGGAGTTGCCCGTAGACACCCTCCATGTTGCCAATCAGACCTGCGTCCATTGGCTTTTGCTTACTACCCACCACTTCACCACGCGCAATTGCTTGCAGCCTGGTACGCAGTGGCGACGGCATTGGGCCGCGACCTTTCGCGCCGGCTGCCCGCCGGAACGTGTAGGTGGCAACGTTGTCCTTGGTCACAGGTCCCTCAACCACAGCAGTGTTCAACTCCTGGTAATGGGGCAAATAGAACTCACGGACCGCGTCAGGTTGCAACGCCGGATTGGGATCGTCAAGCCTGATGCCGTTGTAGGTGAAAACGCGAGAGATAGTTACTTCTTTCATCATTTCCCCTTAGAACAAGCTTTCAGGTGCCGACGATCCAGCCGGAGCTGCTTCATCGCCTTGAGGTGCTGCATCGGGCTGGCCACCAGCTCCAACCACGTCACCATCGGCGCCATCACCATCATCCCCGCCGCTGTCACCATCGTCACCATCATCCAGGAAGCCCGCATTGGGATTGCGAGCCTTCACCGGCTTGGTGCCAGAGGTTGTAGCAGTCGAGCTGCGTGCCGGCGTCGTCGACTTCGCCAGCTGCGCCTTCTTCGTGGCTTCGCGCGCATCTTCCTGCGCCTTATCCATGACCGCAACCGTCACAGCGATTTGATCGTTGATGCTCACGGCCGCGCTGACGTAGGTATCGAGAAACCCAGGAATCTTCTCATCGAGCTCTGCCGGCGTTGCCAGAAAAGCACGAGGCGGGACGGTGATACCGGTTTTTCCTGCATCACAGACCGGAAGGATTTCCAGTTGCATCTCCTTACCGACTTGACGCATCGTGAGGTGCACCACAACGCCCGCTTGTACCAGGGGCGCAAATTTCGTAAACAGTGTCATATTTTTTCTCTAAGGAAAAGCGAATGCACTGCCCCAGCGGGCATGTGCACCCGCAGGGGTTAATTGATGATCAAACCAGCGCGGTCAGTTACCAGCGCATGAGCGCAGGAATCTTCCCAACGTAGTCGTAACCTTCAATGGCGAGGAGGGCCTTGATGTACTCAGCCTTTCCTCCTACTTTCAGCTTGGGATATTCCTTCCCAATTGCCTTGTCCAGCCCGAGTTCAATGCACACGGCATCCACCTCGGTCTTGGTCAGCAGGTCAAAGAAGGCTTCATTGACCTTCCAGTGATGCTCGATCTTGATGTCCAATGCGGACATCAGTTCGGAAATCGCTTTGATGCTCAGATCGCTACCGACGAAGGCCGGAATCTGTTGCAACGAGTCGCCCAGGCCTTTCTGGTCCAGCTTCAGGAGTGAACCCAACAGCTCACCAGCTTCCTGCGAGGACAGATCATCGTTACCGATCACTTTGCCCACGGCCTTGGTTGCATCGTCGTGCGAGAGCGTACGCGGGCTGTGAAGGCACAAGGCAATCAGCAGCGCACGGCTCTGGGCTACGGGAAGACGCAACGCAGCACGGTGGAAGACCTTACGCCATACCGATTCGCGGTATTCCTTCACCGCGTTACGCGGTTCAGAACTTGGCGCCTTGGTAGGTGCTTTGGCCTGCTTGGTGCCGCCAGTGCCCTTGGGCGCGGGAGTTGCCTCCTTTGCATCCGCAGATCCTGTTGCTCCTGCAGTTTCCGGGGCCCTTGCGGCCGCTTCTGCTTGCTGTTCAGCCTTGACACGCGCATCCACCTTCTCTGCATTGCAGGTCGAGTTGAAACACACATCCTTGAACGACATGCCCAGTTTGTCCGGTGCTGCAGAGATGCAAGCGCCAAAGTCACCGCAAGTGCGGCAAGCCAGCGCCTGTCCTTTTCCAACACCCTTTGCACCATCTGCACGTAGCGGCACGACCGTCATGTTGTCCCCGGGACGCACGATACGCACCACCTGGTAGTCACCAATCAGCGCCAGCCGGCGGCTTTCCAACTCAGCTTCCGTCTTCTTCTCGTAGCACCCGCGGTTGGTACAGCGTGTGCCTTCAAAGGACGTTTCGAACATCGCCTGTTGCTTGCCCGTGTTGTAGTGGCATCCACCACACTCTGCCTTGTCGAAGATCGCGGCATCAAGGTTGAGCAGAATCTGCTCAGCCATGGCCTTGAGTTCAGCAACCGTGGGCAACTTGGGGCGTGCCAGCATTTTCTCCAGCACACCATCCTGCACGTCCTTGATGAGGGCCGCCAGGATTTCGACGTGACCCAAAAGGATCTTTTCATCGATGTAGGCGTCACGCACCTTGTCGGTGGCATTCATGATCCCCAGACGGGAATTCAGAACCTGTGGTGACCAGCCAAGGCGTTTAGCCGCCTCTTCACGATCACCGTTGAGTAGCCCCAGCATGCGCATAGCTGCTTCAGCATCTTCAATGGCGGTCGTATCTTCGCGAACCTTGTTTTCGCTCACCATGGCGGCCATTGCTTCAGCGTCGGTCATCATTCGAACAAGGGCCGGGACCTCCGCTTCTTCGCCCAACGCGATTTCAACGGCATGCACCCTGCGATTGCCTGAAATGACCTGGTACTTGCCTGCTTTGATGTCGCTGAGTTTGATCAGCCGCGGCAGTTCACTCTGTTCCGCAGGATCGCTCCCGCGGACAAGAATGGACTGAAGTATCCCTTGACGCTGGATGTCCTCCACAAGCTCATCCATCGCTGCCTGGTTGAATCGGCGGCGATAGTTGAAGCCCTTCTGGGGGAATGTCCTGATAGGGGTTTGGGTTTGTTCCATTGGGTTTCACTTTCCAAAAAGAAAAGCGGGAACCCAATTTCCCTGCGGGAATGGTATTCCCGCCGGGGTATCGATAAGTCGCGCATTGCACGCGAGAGTCCTCAAAACAGAGGAAGCACAACTATCTTATCAAACAAACCACAGGGGGATCAAGGATCAGCCCCCGCCATTACCCACCTACTGGTCCTTTTTGGGCCGGTTCTCAGCCCGCAAAAGATACTTCCCGAATAGTTTTGCCATGCCCTCGCTGTGTCGCGCCTGGATGGTGGCTCCCAACTGATCCTTGGACGCCCAGGTGTTCGCCATGGCCACAACAATGTTATGAGCATCTTTCGCCTCATTGATCAGGCTTAGAAGCGGTATGTACTCCTCATAGCAAAAGATTACACGCGCCGTGACACCATCTTTCAAGGTCAGGATGTTATTCGCGGTCCAGTTTGTCAGGAGAGAGCCCGAGGCCTGCCAAGGCTTCCATAGTGCAATAGGAACGGTTTGGCGGGCAATGGCGGTCGCTGTTTTGCCATCCGGGTAGAACGCGATCGCGCCCGACTCCATGTTGCCTGACCTGGTTGGCAAGTCAGCACCCAGCACAATGGTCTGCCCTGCCCTTGCCGCCGCGTCAATGATTTCCATCTTCAAGATCTGATACAGAGCAGGGTCGTAGCGCTGGATGACAGCTTCTGGATAAATGATCACGTGCACGTCGGTTTCCTTGGCAAACCTGTCGTTGGTTCGGCCAATGCGTTCGATCCGCTCCAGGATCTCCCATTCGTCCTTTGCTGAGCCCCAATAGGTGTTGACGGCGGCAATGTCGCCCACAAAGCGGCTCTCGATGGGGTTGTACGCATAGACGCTGGCACCCGCCACTGCACCCGCCATAGGGATGAAAAGCAAGGTCATCGTGCGCAGGGTCCATGGCGACTTGGCAAACGTCCACATGAAGGTTGCTGGCACCGCAACACTGGCCAACACGCCCAACCATCCCGTTCCTGGCATGATGCTTCCCCACGCGACGATGGGATGCCCCATCACGGCCACAGCAACCGGCGGCAGCAGCGTTACCACCCACGCCAGTACGCTGGCTGCAGCCTTTCGCCAAGGAACCTTGGATGCAGTCCAACCCAGCGACCATGCCAGCCCACCGATCACACCAGATCCAATCCACAACACAGCACCGGTGAGGACGCTGCCATCAAACCAAGCGGCCATGAAAGCTGGACCAGCTCGCTCTGTTGCCAGCACGTAGGCCAGCGCCATGACGAAGGCTCTGGCGCGTGAACCTGAAATCCCAATGGCAAATGGCAATGCAGCCGCAAGGAACGGCAAGCGCCCCTCCCCCCATGCCCCAAACCCAATGACCACACCCACGACAGCCGCGATCAGTAGCGGCAGGCCTTTGAACTGCGACATTTGGTATATGCGCGCTTGCATTGCACTGTTCATTGTTTTTTTCTTCCTCAATACCTGGTCTGATCAAGGGACAACGTCACGCTGCCACTTTGTTTGTTTCTCTACGCGCTTGTTCTCCATCGCTGCGACGCGCCCTAATGCAGCCAGTTGTATTGCCTCCCCCATTGCTGGAGAGTTGGCGGCCAGGGCCCGCATCACCAGTTCAAGCCATGCGTGCACGTCCGATGGGCCTACAGGTACCGCGATCGCCCGAGCGCCTTGCTTCACCTGTACGAACAGCTTTTCACCCTGGTCAGCAATCACCACGAATTTGTTGGCGTCCTGACCATGGTTGCCCAGTTCAAGCGGGTTCTCCAACATTCCCAATAGGGCACAGGCCAACAGCGGCAATTCCCTGCGCATGAATTGGAATGCGATCTTGTGGCCCCAGTCATAGGAGCGATGCCCTACCGCGGCCGCTGCCTCAAGAATCACAGTTTGCAGGACAACACCACCATCGCCATTTGTGCGCAACTCATCCATTTCCACAGTCAGCGCAGCCTTGAGGCCGTAAATGTGGTGCTTTGGACGGAGTGGTTTTGCTTCGGTGTAGGTCGCTTTCTTGGTTGACGCAGGTTGTGCCGCTATTAGCGTATCAACACGATCAGCAGGCCTTGTGGCTGCCATCGGCATGGGCTCCGGAGGGTCAATCGGAATTGACTTTGCCCGTTCCAGCACGGAACCCAGCCAACCCCAATCATCGGCGCTTTCCGTTCCCCGCTCCAGGCGACGCAGGACTTCGTAGAGCCTCAGTTTGTCGGCTTCATCAGCTTCGGTGATGCACACCTTAATGCGCTCAAGACCAGGAGACGGTAGCCCTCTTTGCTGGAGCACCTGATTGACCCACTTGTGACTGAACTCCACGGTGCCGCGTTCCTCAGGCCAGTTTCGGTGGCTCTTTACGACCAGTACGGATGCGTCCGTCTACTTGTGCACCTTCATAGGTCTTAAATACACCAGCCGTGATGTCTGCCTTGGCTTCCAAAGTATCGGCCATGAAAGCCGCCCCGCCCACTGTGAGTTGACTTTGTTCACCACCCGGCTTTGGCGCAATGGTGCCGAACAGGTAGGCATCTTGCTTGCAATCAAAGTCGCCGGAGATCGACCCGCCCTGCATGAGGACCAGAGGCCCATCCGTAACCACAAGGGTGCCTTCGAAATGGCCCTGGACCAGCAGCCCACCAGAACATTCCAGTGTCCCCGTGGACTTGGTTCCTGGTGCGATGCGATTCACGATGTTCATCCCCACCGGATCGATGACGATTGTTTCTTCTGATTTCATGCGAACTTACTCCAGCCGGTACTCTTTGACATTGGTTTTCACGACGCCTGCATTGGCGTCAATGCTTTTGATGACCTCACCTGAAGGCAATTTGTCACCGACTGCGAATTTTTCTGGCAATCGGGTTGCCGTATTGGTGAACAGTGCGGCCTTTCCATCAGGCGTTACCGCCACCAGGCCGGAACCCGGTGCACGCTTTGGCACATCTTTGGCCGGCGGCTTGGTCGTGTTGATTTGCACTCCATGGACTTCCTTTGCCTTCGCGGCAGTTGCAGGCTCTACGTCCAAGATCACAGCCTCTGGCGCTCCAGGCTTCTTATCCACGGGTTTTGCATCCGCAGGTTTGGCTTCAACTGCCCTCTTGTCCTTGACAGCTTCCGGCACCGCTACAGGGGCCTGTACAGGGGTTACGACACGGCTTTCGACAACGGGAACACCAGGGGACGTCAGACTGCCTGGAACGACTGGAACGACCATTCCAGCCTCAGCCGGTGCCGGTTGCTCGGGAGCGGGACGAATCCATGGCTCATTAACCGTAAGCACCGCGGCAGCCTTTTGTTCAATGCCCCTCGCTCTACTGGCTTCCGGGACTACCGCAAAATCGTCTGCAGAAGGCCGTTTATGGCTCAACACGCCATAGATTGCAGCAGTGCACACCACCAAGCCGATTGCAACCCCAGCGGCCAGTTTCCAGGCCCGTGTAAGGCCGTTCAATTTGGAGGACCGGGGTGCTTTGGTCGCCGGAAGCTGGAGGACGTTCTGCGTCTTGGACAACGACTTCTTCACGATGTCCAGGATGCCAACATGGGTCTCCCAGCGTCCATCACGCCAGCGCAGTGTGTTGGAGACTTCCGTATGGCCAAGGTCCTGGCCTACGGGCACCCCCATGGAGAGAGGAATGCTCTCGCCAATAACCAGTCGTGTGATGTTTTGATTGCTCATCTGAAGTCAGAGATTAGGGTTGGATTGTTGACCCGGCGTATTGTGCCTTTTCCTTCCCGGCGCCCTCACCGGCACGCGCCATCACATTGGCTATGACATTTTCCGCAAAGGATGCGCCCGCAACCTGTCCCTTTGCACTTGTCAGCTGGTCAACAAGCGAGGCGCCGCCACTTCGACGAGCTGCAGTAGCTGGCCGCTGGGTGTAAAAGTCAGTCACGATTTCAAAATCTTCTTCGCCCACACCATCGGTGGCAGCTGTGTAGGCCGTATCCACATCAGCCTCCAACCCCGCTTCAGACTCTTCCGCCCGGGCGATCTTGACGGCCTTCATGGCGTCCAGTTCAGTTGCCGTTCCCAAGGAAATTTTGAAAACATCGAACGATTCGAAGTCGCTGGCCTGATTGGAGGTCTGCCAGATCTGGAGCTTGAGCGGAACATGGCGCAGCCCACCGAAACGTCGCTCCACCAGCTCCAGCTGGCCCTTGAGGGTCTTGTAGGTGTTGTATGACGAGGAACGGACCTCGAAAGTGCTCAGCGGGTTGTCCTGGCCGGGTATCTGCACAGACATGCAGACCTGGCGCCGGCACCGTGCCTGGCCAGAGGCTACAAACTGGCAGGTTTCAGGCCCTGAGCAAGGCGCATCCATCACCACGCGCACGTTCTCATCCGACAGTGAGGTGCGTTTGGCCGTTTCCCCGTTGCCCCGGCAAACAGGGCGGCCATCGGCGTCGTACGCCTGGTAGGCCACGGTCAGGGCATTGCTGGTCTTCCCAAAGAACATGCGGATTGGCACTTCCACCAGCTTCCCGGCTTCCTTGTTGGGCTTTTCTTCCATCAGCTTATCCCGCATGGGGTGCTTCGCCAGACGGGGGACTTCAGTCTCATCTGCCTCTCGGGCCTGGTGATGGCGCGCGAGGATTTCCAAGCTGCCGTCAAACACAATCTTCTCTGCGCCGGGCTCGGAAGTTGTGGCAATGCGAATGATCCCTTCGGCAAAGGGACGAACGGGAATGGTGCTGAGGTTCATTTGGTAGCTCTCCGAATTGATAGTGCGCCAAGAGCGCGTTGCATACCCATATCAACACACAAACATCAGTTGTCAAGGGTCGGGTGGGCGGTTTTCTTGTGTTCCGACTCCTGCATGTCCACCGGTACGTCAAACATTGGCGCGATCTGCTGGAGCATGCTCAGAACGTCACTCAGTCCTTGTGTGCCAATCTGGTGAAGACGCAGCGTGAACTGGGTCAGCTCAACCTGCTTGTTCCTCAGTTTCAACGTCACCTTCACCACGTCGCGGGCCGCAAGTGAAGGCATCACCGTCCAGCCCTCAATACCAACGGCCTCATTGAGTTTGCTCAACCACAAGGAAATGCCGTCCGTGATCGCAAACTGGATGCGCTCGGGAGCCAGGACAATCGGCGCTGTTTCCATGTGACTGGATGACGTGGACGCCTGGATCTGCAAACAATACTTGATAACGTCCTTGAGGCGCTTGTCCATCAGGCCATTGGAGCTGGGCAGGTCACGCCATCCCCTATGCGTGGAGCGTCCGATCACCACGAATCCAAGGCGCGGCGCCTCGTCAGGCAGAGAAACCTGTTCCGTGGTGAATGAGGCCCGAACCTTGCCGCAGCCTGGAATGAGTCTTTCCAGGTGGGCACGCAAAACACCGGGTCGCCATGTCGTCACCCAGTCCATGGGCGCGATGTCGTCAAAAAGCGTCGTCCGGCCGTCATCGTTGAACCAGCTGCCCAGAGCCTCACGCACCTGATTGCGAACGCCTTTCCAGACTTGGGCGTTGTCGATCACATGGCAACCTTGCATGGTGATCACCGGCAGCATGAAGAGCTCGCAGAAAACAGTCTGCTCATGGTGCACATACGCCAGCCGGCTAACCAGGCTGGTCAAGGCCTCGTGCGCAGAGTCGTTGCTGGCTTGCTCATCCATCAGCCGCCAGATTGCCGGTTCGTCAGTGTTCGATACCGCCTCATCCAGCTGGGCGATCCAGCTTTTCGTGCTGGCGTCAGCCGAAGCATCTACTGCCATGTGTTCGATAGTGTGTTCAATTTGCTGCATGGTTTTTGTTCATTCCTTGCATTCAAGTTAACACGGCATCTGTGTTGGTCAAGACCTCTGCTGTGTCTACTTGCCGACTTCTTTTTCCACCCCTTGACGTAGCGCATTTTCGTGTTTTCATAGACAAAAGCACCTGAGAGGTTGATATGAATACCGAAACCGTTTTGAATTCTTCTGCATTGATGTTCGCCGCTGGCCAAGCCTACGAATCTGAGAGCACCCCTGGCTTTGCTGCAGGCTCGCGCATGTATTCAAATTTGCCCGCTGCCCAGTACCATAGTGACAAGGAAGCGTTGAGCTGCAGCATGCTCAAGCCGCTACTGGAGTCCCCTGCCCATTTCCAGGCCCACCTGCTGTCGCTCAATAAGGCCACAAAAGCCATGGATTTCGGCAGCCTGGTGCACGGTCTGGTACTGGAGCCTCACTTGATCGGCACTGAGTTCTCCATCTACCCCGGCATAGCCGACGGACGCGCAGCCGAATACAAGTCCTTCCTCGCCAAACATGCAAGCCGCCTGGTGGTTGACGAGCCCACCTTTGCGCGAGCCCGAAAACTGGCAGAGAAAATTCTGCATCGCATCGTGTTTGGCCGCCCCTTTGGCGACTTTGTGAACGAAGGCATCCCCGAGGCGAGCATTTACGTGGAGGAGCCTACTACGGGCTTGATGCTGCGTACCCGCCTGGACCTCTATCACCCCGAGTACAGCTTCGACTTGAAGACGACGCGCCATGGGACGATCAATGCCTTCATCCGTGACGCGGTGGACATGCACTATGACTTCCAGGCCTTCATGTACACCATCGCCCGCTCTCTTTACGAAGGCAGGACCAATCCTGCCAAGTTCGTCTTCATCGCGGCTGAAACCGAGGCGCCCAACTCCATCCATCAGATCACGGCGGGGCAATCATTCATGAGCAACGGTGCGAAGAAGTTTCAGGAGGTTCTGTCTGTTTACACGGCCTGCATGCAAACCGGCTTCTGGCCTGACTCCAGTGGCAACGCAGAGGCCGAAATCGAGCCGTGGCAGAGTTTTAGCGGCAAGTCCGACTGGAAGGCTGCGCTGGGCGGCTACCAGCTTTCTACGACGCATTAGGCCTACTTGGCGCGGACCAGTCTCGGCGTGATCCGTTTGTCCGCCTTCAGTTTTTCCACCTGCAGGATGTCGTTATCCATGTTGAAGGACTTTAGGAATTGTTTCTCAACCAGTTTCGCCAGGGCGTTTCGGACGTTGCGCCGAAAGCTGCTCAGGGTGTCCTTCGACCTGCAGAGCTCGTAGATCTTTCCCAGTGAATTGGGCTCTGGATCACGATGGGTTGAATAGAAAGAAAGCAACCAAAGCGCGAGCGTTGATCGAGGTCCAATTTTCTTTCGCATCTCCCACTCCAGAAGAGTGGTCGTATCTTCCATGAATAGGGCAGAGATGCGTGGTTCAAAGCGGACCATCCATTTCTGGTTCCCGGCCTCATCTCGTTCAGTCCAGCCATAGTCACGAATGAGGGACCCGCTGTATGCCGACTCGTGACCACGTGTCGTGATTTTCAGGCCAGTGACTTTCAGCCGCTCGATGCAATCCTGGACACGTTTATAGGATTCGGAGTGCATTCGCCAGCCGAGATCCTTCACCACCTGGTAGCCGGTGAAGTAGATCGCTTCGGATATTGGTTTTTTTCGGGCAAGGTTAATCAAACTCATCCAGACACTGAGATCCTCCTGCCGGAGCTCACTACCCGTGTAACGAATTTCGTAGTTCGAAAGACTGGCTATGACCATGTCTGGAACGTACTCTCGCTTGTCACTGTTGCCTACAGTGAAGAGGCCTGATCTCACAAGCGGATTGGGGATTCCGCGGTTGTCGTCATCCCAGAGTGGAAGCACGCCTTGCAATACACGTTGCTCTATTTGGCTTTTTGTACGCTGTAAAGCTGCATTTGTCTTTTCTCGCAATAGCTCTGCTGCACGCGATACCCGTGTAGAAGTCGTTTTCGGCGCAGGTTCTGCGTCCATGACTTCGTTGGCTACTGCGACCTTCGGATCTGACCTTCGACCAACAGTACGCTTTTTCTCTACGATGCTTTCGAGAGTAGGTATGTCGAGATTGTTGATCGTTGGTTGTAGCATTTTTGAGTTGTTTGCCTTTGTGCCTGGCAATTACATGCTGCGGAGCGGTGATGAGTCAATAGCAACTATTAGCGGACCAACACGGTTTTTTGTTTTTGATTAAGAAAAAAAAGAGTGATCGCTTGAAGTTATCCGCAACGAAGTCTCGCACGCGCTAATACTTTATAAGACTTTAAAAGACTTAGGAGGCCGCAAACCCAATGCTGGCGCACCCTGCGAGAGGTTTTGCGTGTTGGAGCGCTATTAGCTGACTGACACTGCGCTATTAGCTGACTGACATACCGCTATTAGCGGAGTGTCACATCGCTAGCACCGACATGAAGTTATCCACAGCCACGTTCTCCTATTAGCGGATGAACACGATCCATCGTTTTGACGATCACCTGATGCGTGCACACCTATTAGCGGTGCAACACGATGGCTGGTTTGACCAACGTGGTTGGGTATTAGCGGACGAACACGATTTGGAGGCCCAGGGCAGCATCACTATTAGCGATCCAACACGATTCGGCACCCATCCGGGGCAGCGAAACTATTAGCGGATGAACACGATTTCCACGCGGGCGCCGCCAAGTGACAAACCCTTGCTGGTGTTGTATTTCTGGGCCCTCCTGGACGCCTAACTATTAGCGGTCCAACACGATTTACCCCAGTTTTTTGCGGAAAGGCACTCCCACAGGGGGCGCGCGGCATGGGCTCTATGCCTCTTATGCCGATCAACAGCTGGATCACTGCCAGACGCCATGCAGGTATTAGCGGACGAACACGATTCGCTTGCGCCTGAGGTTGTAACGTGAGCGCCTACTCTCCGTTTTATGCCTATCAATGCTGTCAGTTACTTTTTCCGGCGCTTAAATCGTGTTGAAGCGCTAATAGATGCAAATCGTGGGCAGGTCAACCTTCTCAACACACTATAAATAGTTCATTGCCCGGTGATTGCAAAAAGAAAGCCACCGCATGGGTGGCTTTGTGGTGTCTCACTTTTCGACACTACATTGTGAGCTGGCCAGAGAGCATCTGCTCAATCCTTTCCTTCAGCTCAGACACCTTTTCCTCAGGCAAGCCACTGAAAGAAAGTTCGAGCTGACCACGCGACGGAAACACTTTGAGTGACCCCTTCGCATCCCCGTATTTCACCAGTACCGCTTCCGCACGCATGCGCTGTTTAGGGCCTTCCAGTTTGGAGTCGATCAAGGACTTGACCTGGTTCCGCACCATGTCCTTGTTCTTGATCTCAATAATTACCTCCTGGGCCAGGTACTCAACCTCTTCGGCCTTGTCCTTGAACTTTTCAGCGTTGAAGAGCCGGCTCACTTCATACGCGATGGAGAGTGTCCGTGTTTGGGGGTGGTCGCTCATCATGCGCAACAAGCGCTCCGGAATATCGGTAATGCTGATAGTTTTGCTGACGTTGGCAATGCTCACTTCCAGCTTGGCCGCCAGTTCGGCCTGATTGGCATAGGTGCCTTTAGCGATCATCGCTTTCCAGCGAACAGCGTCATCCAGTGCAGTCTGGCTGGAGCGATGCAAATTGATACGGCGCGACTCTTCGTACTCTTCGCTCTCGTTCGATGGCGGTGTCACGATAAGCACTTGCAGCGTGGGCAGAGAGGCGTTGGTGGCTGCTTGAAATCGCTTCTGGCCATCAATCACCGTGATGCGGCCGTCCTTGGGATACCCAATTGCTGGAACGTCTTGTCCCTTGTCCTTGAGGCTCCTGGACATATCGTCCAGCTCGTCAGTGCTGTAGAAGACCCGAGCGTTGACCTCGCTGCGCTGGAGCTTGTTCAAGGGAACATCGTAAACTTGCCCGATTTGCAAAGCACTGATGTCAGTTTCGGCACCGAGAACCCTTGGCACGACCGGCACACTGATTGCAACTGCTGGATCATCAGCCGCTAGAGGTGTGTGCCCCAAAGCCTTTTGCATGGCCTCATGGTCCTCGTTCCGCCGGATAATGATCGGCTTCGGTTTGCTCCTAGTTGCCATGCTTCACTCCTTTCTGAAATTTTTCGTAGGCCTTCCAGACCTCATCGAACATCGCCTTGAATTCAGTCTCCGCCTTTTCACGATCACGCCAAGGCATTTCAAAGATGGAGCGCCCCAACTTGTGAGCATCACGCCAGACCTTGCGATCACGGACAAGGTTGGTTGTTATTGGGACGTTAGGTAGCGCCTCACGCAGTACCTCAACTGCATCTTCACCTTCTGTCGAGTTCCAGGAAGCAGGTACAGCATTGGGGGAAATGACCAGGGGGATCTTGCCGTTTTTGTGGTTGCGATCGGCCTTCTCGAACGCATAGGCCAGCTCAACGGTGGATTCCAGATCGCCCTGCCCTACGCGCGTCGGCGCGATCCAGAGGTCAACGATCTTTGCCAAATCGCTTAAGCGGACGTAATCACGGGCGCCCACGTCCACCACAACGGCATCGTAGGTCTCGGATAGCTTGCGAATGTGCTCAGTCGGGTCAACCGACTTGTCCACGATGACGAAGTTATGTTTCAGGCCATGGTGAGAGCGCAATTCACCCCAGCGGCTGGATGTTTTCTGGCTATCAGTATCGACAAGCACTACGCTGTAGTTCTGCTGCGCGAGGTATGCCGCGAGATTGATGGCATAGGTCGATTTTCCGACGCCACCCTTTTCGTTCCCAATTTCAATGATCATCTTGAGCTCTCCGTGAAATATGGAGTCCCGCGGACTCCGGTTTCAAATAACGTGTTTAGTTCTTGGCTACGCACTGACCTTTGTCGGTCGCAGTCTTGCCAATGAATTCGCACTGACGTTGACGCAGAGCTTTTTGATCGGCTGCAGCTTTGCTTGCCTGTTGCTGTTCTGCCTGTTTGGCCTTCTCCTGCTCGCCCTCAAGGCAGCCCTGCAACGTCAGGGTCGACGCCAGAACAGCAGCCACCGACAGAACCCGCACCAATTTGTTCAACATATCCCTTTTCCTTATTTGTTCGTTAATTTCGCTACGTAATTGATACTAAGTTAGAAAACACATTTGTCAACGGGTAAGTTGTGCTATTTAGTTGTTCTAACCCTCTTAATCGCAAAATTTTTTTGCACTGTCGTGTACCGAATCCACGTCTCGCCGCTAACAGCTAAGCCACCACTACAACTGCACAAAGCCTGCACCCGAATCAAATCCACCTTTGGCACCCAAGAGAGCGCTTCTATCGCGGCGAATGTCCCGACCAACCAAGCAATCTTGCAAGGCTATAGCTCACCGAGAGAGCTTGTCGCCGCCTGACTGGTAGGCTGGAATGCCGCATTCCTTTAAATACTTTCACCGGTGAAAGTTAAGTTGGCCCCGACAAAGAGGAAGCGTTTCGGACGATTACGGCTCAATCACTCCCGCACATTCCGATGCCGACTTAATGTGGCGATGGCTTCAGCACCCTCACAGATGGTGGTAACCACGCTCACCTTTGGAGTATTTTTGCGGTGGTCCGACGCGCAATCGAACTTTCATCGGGGAAAGCTTCGATCACTGTCAGAGGGCAACCCGCTCAAGCCGAGCAGTTAAGCGAGCATTCTGAAATACTTTCACGGGTGAAAGTATTGGGTTTCGCTGGGACTCCAGGCCGTGATGCGCCAGTGGAACGGGGTGGAAACTTTCACCGGTGAAAGTATTTTGGCGAAAAAATTCCCCGAACTCGCCTGGGGCGGGTTCGGGGGAAAGTCTTAAAGTTCAAACAGAGAGAATTGATTCTCCAAGTCCTTGGGTACGCTACCCAATATTTCCGCATGGGATGCATCCGAGATTGATTCCCGAGCCAAGTATTCATCCAGTTCTGCTGGCGTCAAATTCAATCGCTCTGCCAGGTGGGTGAAATACTGGGCTCGTTTTGCCATGTGCTGGTAGCGCCCGACCATACCTACAGGCAGCCTCACAATCCCTTCGTTCAGCCAGTATCTTGCGGATTCCAACGGCGAGTTGAACTGCGTCTCCATCGGCATGGTGGTTGTGCAGTAGGTGATCCCGAACAGGACAGCCTCCGTTGCGTCGACAGAGAGCGTTTCAGCATCCTCATGCCAGACCACACGCTTTCCATTCACCTCTCGATGAGTGATTAGCCTATCAAGGTGGCGATATGGATTCCACATCTCAGCCTTGTAGTCACGTAGACCGTCAGTTGGAACATCACGATCAAACGCACCCACTTGATACCACCGCACCACGGGAATGCCGGCCTTCTTCTGTACCCTCTCGACTGCCGGGATGGCATATCGCCGTCCCAACGTCTTCACCTGATACCAGGCCTGCATTGCCGGGAAGGCACTGTAGGCCCCGTGGTGGAGAGACCAAAAGAAGTCGATGAGCACAATGTCAGAATCACTGACGATCTGGAACTGAGGGTTCGACATTCGAATGTTCTCAGGCGTTTTAGGCAGGCGCCCGGAGGCCACATCCGCCTCCATCTGCTCAGCCCTCTCCACTTCAAGTTCGTCCAGGGTCAGGGCGTAATTGAGCAGGTCAGTACGCATGGCCATGTTGTAGACGTCCGGCCTGACCGGGACATAGCCAGCCGAACTGATTGTTCTCCCCACCAGCTCGCGGCGCTCCATATCCCACTGCGTTGCGATGAGGAAGTTGCGAAATGCATTCAGCCCCCGAAGGTACGAATACTTCTCGTCGGAGTTCAGCATGGAGTCCATGCTTTTGTCCCGATCACCCGTGATGGTGCATGTCCAGCACCCGAACCTGCTTCCACACGGCGCCTTCTTGCCGTCGGCCATGAACATGCCACAGATCCCTTCATTGCCGTCTCGGTAAAGGTCGAGCATCCTCCGCACCGTGTCGCCTTGGGCATAGGCAGGAAAGGGGGCAAGCTGGCCGTCAAGGAACATGATGAGGAATTCCCACACGTCACCTTCCGTCCAGTCCGCGATGACGGAAAGCGTCAGAAAGCCGCTCGGGTTTCTGGTTGGCTTTTGCGCCTGATCGCCACGTTTGGTCATTGAGGCGTTCCGGGCTGTTGACTCATCCAAGCGCGAACCAAGGACTGTTACGGTTTCTTTAAAACCAGCAGCAGACACCTGATTGCTAATTGCCTTTGCCAACCGTTGTTGAGGCTTTACTTTCCAGTCGGTAGCGCAAGTGCGCTTGCTTCCGTTCTCAACGAAGCGCGGGAGCGTTCCGCGGCCAATCACGCTCACAACAAACTTTGACGCGTCGTTAGGATGAACCAGGCACACATCGACAGGCAATTTATTACGCTCAGTCCATCTTGCGATGTCTTCGTGCGCGGTCAAAAGCATGTCTTCAATTTCTGGGTTTTCGACGCCGGTCGAACTTGATGAGACATAGTGCGTGGCTTGATTCGCACCACGCTCAACGCTGCGCCGAATTGCTTCAAGGCAGAGGAGGGTCGTCGCCGTAGAATCTTTGCCGGCGCTTAGGGTACTCACAATGGCATGGCCATCATCGATCAAGCGTTCAATCGTAGAGACAGCGATTTCGATGCGCTGGGCGAGGGTAGGGCCTTTGCGCAGAGCAATCACTTGCGCTGAATGTCCAGGAAATTCTTCCTGTTCAAACGTGGCCGTGACCGCTGCTTCATGTGCTTGCAGGGTTTGCATTCCAATTCCTTGAAAATGCTGGGCCCTGTCCCCGGCTGGGATCAAGATCCCAGCGGGTTAAACGTAAGGCGTACACGAGGCACGCTACTCTCATTGTGGAGAGGTTGATGGAATTGTACCGACAAGCTCGCCAAACCCCAGTAGGGTAGGGCGGTCAAGAATTCTTACTTCCCATTGATGTGCCACCTCCCGCCTTATCCGAGCGGGTTGACCTTGCGGGCTGCCTTGACCTTGGCCGACAGGTCCTGCTTGACATACTCGGCGGTGGTGTTGATCGATGCATGCCCGAGAAGCTGCTGGGCAAGCTTGAGCCCCTCATCGCTATCGTTCTCCCGCAGCACTTCGTGGGCGAAGGTGTGGCGCAGCCAGTGCGTGCTGAACTTGAGGATGCGGGCCTGAAGATCTGCGTCCCGCTCCTTCCTCGCCATCTGCCGGAAAAACGTCTTCAAGGTGCGATAGAGACCATTCGAACTCAGCGCTGAATTATCGTTTGCGAGCTGGGTCTCATCCGTGATGGTTCGGCCACCCTCCCGAACCGGCGCCTCCAGGACGGCGATGAGGGGAGGGGAGCGATCGAACGCGGCAATCCGTGCGGCGTCGTTCTTCATCAAGGCCCGCCAGTCAGCATGGTGCTCCTGAATCATGTTCACCAGCTTTTCGCTGATAGGCACTTCGCGCTTCTTCTGCCCCTTTCCCAAGACCGTAACAATCCAATCTTCTGCGGGCCGTCCGTCGACGACAGGGTGGGCCAGGCTGCTCAGGCTCGTGGACGCGATCTCGGCCAGGCGCATGCCGGTCGTAAGTGCGAGGTGCAGGATCAAGCGGGTCCGGCGGGCGAGGGCGGCTTTGCGGAGGGTGTCAGAATCAAGGCCCGGGAGGACGGCAAGCGCTTCACGGACGAGGTACAGGTCATCGGCGTGCAGGCTGCGCGTGACATCCATGGCGTGGCGCGTCATGCCGCCGGCGTCGTACTGGATGCTGGCGAACGGATTGCCAGTCACGTAGGCGTTTTTGCCAAGGGCTTGGTACATCTGGTAAAGCACGCCGAGAGCGTAGTTTTGGCTGGATGGCTCGAGCTGGCCGCGCCAGGGGCGCCAGCGAGGATCATGGCGCGTGACCCTCGCCGTGCTGATGTAGCAATCCGGGACAGCCTGCAGGAACGCCTGGTACTGCTGAGCCAGGCTCAGGGTGATCGAGGATAGGGCGCACTGGGCTTCCAGCACAGCCCAGATGTAGAAACGCTCGACCTCGCGCCGGTAGGCGTCAAAGGTTCGCTTTTTGCCTGCAACCAGGTAGCTGTTGAGCCAGGCTCCGACGGCCTGAATGTCAGTCTTCGCGCCCAGGTGGTTCGGTGTCTGGGTGCGGAAGATACCGACCTGACCGTCCAGCGCAGGGGGGATCAGCATCAGCTCCAGCGGCGCGATTCCCGAGCGCAGCACTAGGGAGGTCGACAGCGAGGCCGCCGTGTCCGAGCCTGCCGTGTAGGAGAGGAGGGCGACTGCGGGCGCCCGCTGCATGGGCAGGATGGCCTTCTCAAGCGGCGGAGCGACATCCCAGTGCCGACCGCGGCGCTGCAGCTCGCCCAGCGAGTGGGCATGGTCATCGAGCCAGCCTTCGATACGCGCCGCGCGCCCGGGCCCAAGGCCTTTGATGCTGCGATGCCAGTGCCGGCCGGCAACGGAAATCGACTGCACCACTCCGGCCATGGTCGTGACACCGCGGCGAGTGAATGCCTTGACCAGCGAGGCGGCCAGCCAGAGCTTGGTTGGATGGTCAGGCTGGGGAAGGGTGGCCAGTTGCGTCTGCAGCGCGTTGATAGCCTTGACCTTGGCGTTGACGCTCAGCGACTGGTCCGCAACTTCGTGGTGCCCGCTGGCGGCGGCGCCTTGGTCGGCGAGGTATTCCTTGTAGCGCTCGACCATCTCGTTCTCAGAATACATGTCCTCAGGCTGCGATTCGGCCCATTGGGTGTAATCCATGTGGGCCTGCGCGACGGCGGGCGGCGCTGCCGCGGGTTCGGGAGTAGGGCGCTCCAGGGCGAGCGCCGCTGCCCGAGCCTCAGGTTTGTCGGAGGCGCGCGCGGCCGCGAGGATCGAGAGCTGCAGCCGTTCGGCATGGCTGTTGATCTCCGCGCCGTGCGGGATGACCGGCTTGCCGTCGGCGTCGAAGTGGCGGTTCGCGTAGAACTGCTTGAAGGCTACGTGAGGTTTCATGCCGCTCATGACGCCGCGCACGAACGAAAAATCCTCCAACGTGAGTCGATCGAGTTCGGCCAGGGTGGGCATGCGCCAGCCTACGGGCCGGCCGCGCTTCTTTTTAAGGGGGAGGGTTTGATCGCCGGCGGCCGGGGCCTCCAGCACCACCAGGCCCGAGACGGTGGTCCTTGCCGTCATGCTGGGTGGCTCGCGGCCGACCGGCGCATGCCGTCCACGACCTGGTAGGCCCATGTCGCGCCGTAGTCCACCGAGCCGCGTGCATAGCGCTCGGCGCTCTTGATTTCTTCCATGGTCAGCTTGCGCAGCCCGTGGCAGTCAGCGGCCAGCTGCGCGGCCACAAACACGGCCTGGAGCTCAGCCTTGATCCATTCGTCGACCTGGCGCCCCTTGCGCTTGTTCGCCTCGAGCTGGAAGGCGTCATGGATGGCCCTGGCTGGCTCCTGTCTGGGACGGAAGGGGTAATGGGTGTGTGGCATTTCAGTTCATCCTTGTTTTTCGGGGGTGGCAGAGTTGCTTGCGGCTGGCCCTGAGCCTGCGGGCGCGGGAAACCACTGGCGCAGGTCGGCCGCGTCCATCGCCTCGCCGGCGATCAGCACGGACACCGCCAGCAGCGCCCGCGTGTCGACATAGGGCACTGGCACCTCGTGGCCGGAGGGCAGCAGCTGGCAGAGCAGCGCGTCCTCGTCCATGTTGAGGTGGCTGCGGCAGACGGCCGGGCGGTGCGCATAGACGCTGCAGCGCCCGCCGGCCAGGAAAGGGCAGGGCGTGCTGTAGCCGGCGACGGCGACGGGCACATGCGCGGCCAGCGGCACCGGGGCGCGGCCAATCGCGCGGCCCAACGCGCGCGCTTCCACCGCACTGATCTTCACGGGGATGTGGCAGCAGTGGCTGCAGCCGACGCGGCAGGCCGCATTCGGCGCGAAGGCGCTGGCCAGCGCGTCGGCGGCGCGCCGGTGCCAGGGCCACCCGCTGGGCCGTGGTGGGCGCTTTCACGGCGACGTCGAGCAGGTCCAGCACGCGGCGGCTGGCCGCCGGCGGCACCTTGGCGCACTGGCGCGCGGCCGTCTGTCCGGCACTCGCCAAGCGGGCGTTGACCGCGTCCGGGAAATGCTCGGACGGCGCCATGGGTACGCCGTTTTCAAGGCGATCGAGCGCGCCCGCCAAAGTCAACGGCGGCGGCGCGCCGGTCGGTGTTGGCAGCGCACTGGCGCAGGGATTCAATGGCTGGCTCATTTCGCTCAAGGGGTTGTCCGGTGGAGCTTGCGCGCCGGTCGGAAGTTGTGTTGCCTGAGGCCAGGCCATGCAGATCGGCGGCGAATGCGCCCAGCCAGCAGCGCGCGACACGGCCGTTCGTTTGCGGGATTTGACGGTGAGCTGCAAAAATTCAAAGTTAAGTGACGCAAAAAATCGGTTTTGGATCAAGGACTTAGCCACACACAAGGCCCGATCCGGGTCAAACTTTCCAAAACCATGGGTTCATTATGGTTTAATTTAGCATCATGTCAATGATAGTTAGTATGACGCACGTTTTAATTACCTTATCGATGTAAAATATATTAGACATTTTAATGTTTATTAAACACGTCATCAAAACGCCTAACACCTTAGACATTTTGCCCGGTGCGCCGTAGAATCAAGCCATGCCGATCCTCCATGAGCTTGCCGCCAATGTGAAGAAGAAGAGATCCGAGATGGGTCTTAGCCAGGAACGCCTGGCCGAGCTTGCCGGGCTTTCGCGCGCCACAATCAACGCCCTGGAAGCCGGCCGGCTGGACAATTTGAGCCTGACCCGCGCCGAACGCCTGGCCAACATCCTTGGCTATGGCTTGGGCGTCACAGGCACCCGTTCGAGCAAGGAGGACGCCAGTGCGAACGCCCTCGAAACCGCCTCCATGTCCAGCAGCATCAGCTACGGCACACCGATTCCGCCCGAGGTCCTGCGCCATAGCCTGTTGACGGGGGCGATCCCACCCAAACACATCGCGCAGCTACGGGCGCTGCTCGACGAGTCGCCTTTATCCGTTCTCTCGGCCGTCGCCGCGCAGCTCGAGCGCGAAGACGGCGTGCGCAGCCGGTCCACCTGGGTGCGCATGCGCCAACTGGCGGTGGCGCTTGCCTGTTCACGCCCGATCTGGTCATGAAGCCGGCGAGGTTCGAGCGGGACGGCGTCTGGCGAGAGATTTTCGCTGCCGCACTCACCCTGACGGATTACCTGGCCACAGTCGTTGACCATCCCACGTGGAGCTTTGGCGGGGGTACCGTTCTCATGCTGCGCATCAACCACCGGCATAGCAAGGACGTGGACCTGTTCGTGCCTGACCCGCAGTACCTTGGTTACTTTTCTCCGCGCCTGACCGACGCGGCCGAGGCATTGACGACGCAGTATGAGGAAGCGGCCGAATACCTGCGGCTGGTGCTTCCAATCGGGGAAATCGACATTGTGGTCGGCACCCCCTTGACGGAGCATCCTTGGGACCTCACGGTCTTTGAGGGGCGCCCGATCTGCGTTGAGTCGTGCGCGGAAGTCATCGCCAAAAAGATGTGGCACCGCGGCGACAAGGCCAAAGCGCGGGATCTGTTCGATCTTTGTGCGGTCGCTGATCTTGAGCCCGAGGCCATTGAAGCGGCCCGGCCGTTTTTTGCGCGCCACGCAGATGCATTTTTATCCAGATTGACCGAGTACCGGGACTTCAGCGAAGGAGAATTCGAAACGATTGACCGCATTGACTACTCCCGCCCGTTCAGGGAATGCATGGAGCTCGCCAAACACATACTGCTGGGAACAATCGATTCGGCGGCTCCCAAAGTCGTGGCGACGCAACCGAAGTTGTAGCTATTAATTAAGCGAAGTTGTAAACAACTTGGCCGACTGGAGCCGTTTGTAGTGATTAGCGCATCTCAAATTGCCTGGCCCAAGAAGCATGGCTAGGCCGCCGGTTTGTTTACAACTTCGGTTGGGTGAATGGTTTATTTACAACATTGGTTGGGTGAACGCCATTCCCAGCCCAGTAGCGCCGGCCATGTCCGGTCTCTGTCGGGTTCGTGTCGTGTCGCCTGTGGGTCTGTGTTTGCATACTTGCCACACCAACGAATAAATGGAGAACTTCATGCAAGCCACAGAACAAGTCTCGCAAGCGCGCAAGCTGACGGCCGCAGAACTGGCTGCTTTTATCAAGGCATACCGGCAAGTGCATCGGTGGTCGCAGGAACAACTCGCAGATATCGCCGGGCTGAGCGTTCGCACCATCCAGCGAGTCGAACAAGGAGCCGTCGCCGGGCTCGACACACGTCGCGCGATCGCCAAGGCGTTTGAGTTCGACGACATCGATGCGCTCGATAAGCCCGTCGTCATTCCCAACGACGCCGAAATGAAGGCGCTCAAAGAAAAATTCGAACGGGAGAACGTCACCCTGGAAGCCAAGTTACTCACCACAGGGCGGGACCTGGCCAGGCTTGTCGAAATGCACAGCACGGATCTTTCGACTCCGGGCTTTGAGATGGGTCGTACAGCGGATGAAGAATTTGCCGAATTGATTGATTACTTCCGGGACTACCGCGACTGCGCGGACATGTACTCCGAGGTGCAGAAGTTAGAGGTGTACGACGATATGCAGGCCCATATCGATGCACTGAAGAACCTGGGAGTTTCAGTCTGCTATGCCGTCCGAAAGCTCCTTCTAAAAATTGGGACGGAATCCGACTCAAAACCGATGCCAGTGGCGGCTCTGTATCTTGTCACCTTTCCTCTAGGTCAAGAACCCAGCCATTTCGCAACCCCGCGCTCTGCTCGCCTCGGATTGTGATGGCAAAAAAGTGGGCCGCATTCGATAACCTCGGGCGAGGTCATCGAGAAAATGATGCGGAGCGGCGTTCCATGGAACCTAGAAGGCGATTTTCAAATAAACGGAGGATAACCCAGCATGACCGGAAAACTACAAGAATGCCTGACGCAGTCCGACGGGGCCCACTTCTATCGGGGTGACCTCCATATCCACTCCTATCGGGCATCCCATGACGTCAACGACATTGGCATGACGCCACAAGCTATTGTCGATACGGTCGTGCGGGAGAACCTACAGATCATCGCGGTGGCCGATCACAATGAGATCGGCAATGTCCAGGCCACCGTATTGGCGGGAGCGTCAGCCCGCATCCTCGTAATCCCGGCCGTCGAGCTCTCCACGCCCGAAGGGCATCTACTTTGCTATTTCGAGACGGTGGAAGCACTGGCGCAGTTTCATGGCCGACTCAACCTTGCCGATCGTGGGCTTTCTAACAGCCGATGCCGCAACGCCATGTATGCATGCCTCGATCTGGCGAAAGAGTTGGGCGGCTTCTGCGTTCTCGCTCACGTCGACGGCGGCAACGGCCTGGAAACCAATGACCCGGGCGGCTCTCCCCACAAGACGGACATTATTTGTCATGCGGCGCTGCTCGGAATCGAACTCAGCAGCGCCACGTCACCGGTACGATATGCGCCGGATGACAGTGATCAGGTCCGGGCGCATATCGGCAAGCAACGCATTGAGCGGCTGGGCCTTGGTGAGCGCCAGTATCTTGCGCGCATCCTCAGTTCCGACTCTCACACCTTGAACGCCTTGGGGCGCAACGCCAGTCAGGATCGCAAGCTAACCCGCTACAAGATGGCCACTCCGTCCTTTGACGGCTTGCGCCATGCTCTGGAAGAAGGCGACTCCCGCATTCGCCTGGAAGACGAAGTACCCACCGCGACGCCATTCATCCTGGGCGCAACGATTGGCGGCGGCTTTTTGAAGGGCCAGAGCATCCATTTCAGCCGCAATCTGAACTGCATCATCGGCGGGCGAGGAACAGGAAAGTCGACCACATTCGAAGCCGTGCGCTGCCTGACTGGCTCGGAATCAGGGGCAGAGGTCGTCGATTCCGAGGTATGGCCGCATCAACTGCACCTGTTCTGGCAGGATGAAGCCGGCCAGCAACATTCCCTGTCGCGGGCGATCGGCGAAAGCCTGACGAACCTCGACGATCCGCTCGATGGGCCGATCGCATTCGAACTCGACTGTTTCGGACAAGGAGAAGCGGCCCGTGTGCGCGAGCAAGCCAAAGGCGATCCGCTGGCACTGATGAAGTACCTCGATACATTCACGAGAGTCCATGACGCCATTGAGGACGAGCGCGTGGCTCGAAACAACCTTCAGGCACAACGGTTGAAGATCGTCGACGCGGAGAAGAACGTTGCCGCCATCCCGCAGACACAGAGGTCTCTGACGGTGGTACAGCAGCAATTGCAAGCATTCGAAGCGGCAAAGGGCTCGGATGTCATCAAGCTGCAGCGCAGCCTGGCGATGGAAAAATCAAAGAAAGAGCACCTCAACGAGCAACTGGCCGAACTGAAGGATCTCGTAGAGGATGCGACTCTCACCGAGACGGCAACAGCGGTCCGGTCACTCGTTGATTCCGGGGACATCGTCACCGGACGCTCCGAGGCAGCAGAAATCGTCTTGGCGGTAGACGAGTTCTCTGCGAAAGTTAGGCAGGCACAAGACGCTATCGCTTTGGCCTACGCCCAACTTCAAAGCGCGACGACGGGATCCATCGGGCGGTGGACGGCGAACGAACGGCCCATCCGCGACGACATTGAGACTAAGCGTATCGCACTGGAGGCGCAGGGCATCAGGCTCGACATGTCACATGTTGCCAAGCTGACAGCGGAAGAGGCGAAGCAACAGAAATCGCTGACCGCCCTCAAGACCTGGGAGCCACATTTGAAGACCCTGCGAACTCAGTACTCAGCCATGCTTAGCAACCGGTGGCAGGCCCGTCGAAAGGTTGCGTCGCTGCGGCAGGCCTATGCCATCAAGGCGTCGCGTGCGCTCGCGGAAGTGCTATCGGACTTGCAGGTCAAATTGCAGTACGTGGAAAGCGGTTTCGCCGAAGAGGCTGTGGTCATCATCGCAACAGCGCTGAGCTGGCGGACGGTGAACCATCCTAAGTCGCGCTTGATTGTGGAGAAATTGACGGTGCCAGGATTGCTCGACGCGATAGCAAAATCGCAAACGGCACCGCTGACTTCGATCAGAGTGGAGGAAGATGTGCAGCAGTTTTCACTTGCCGAAGCTAAGGAAATCCTCGACAAACTTGGTGATCCATCGGTGCGCGCCGCACTCGAACAGTGCCATGTCGACGATCTCCCCAGGTTGACCGTGACGCGACGCGTCAACGACGGAGCGGGCGTGAGTTACATGCAACGCGACTTCTCCCAGCTCTCGCTTGGTCAACAGCAGTCGGTTCTGCTTGCACTGATCCTTTCGTCCGACAGCAAGCGTCCGCTCATCATCGATCAGCCCGAGGACAACCTTGATAGTGAATTCATCTTCCACACCTTCGTACCGGTGCTGCGTCGCGCGAAAGAACGGCGACAGGTGATCATCGTCACCCACAATGCCAACATCGCGGTGCTCGGTGATGCCGAGCAACTGATCGTTTTCAAGAGCAATAGCGATCACAGCAGGATCGTGGCGCGTGGGTCGATCGACGATACCGCGGCCCGGGACGCGGCGTGCAAGATCCTGGAAGGGGCACGGGAGGCCTTCACTCGGCGTGCCAAAATTTATGGGATAACCTGACAGGGCCTGTTGGCCATGAGGGGGGCGTGTGATCACCCCTTTGAGCGCTACCCGCTTCGACTGACGCAGCAGATCTGGTAGTTCGGCGAAGGCTACCGCTGTATCGACGTGCGCCGAATCTCCACCTCATGGCAATGCTATTCGACCCCAAGTGCCTTGAAGACTGCGTCCACCGGGTCGGAGTAAAACCCGGTCTGGAACTTCGCGAACAACTCCCCTGGTACCGACGGGATGTCCGTCACGCTCGACATGGGTAACAAGATTCGTTTTGCTCCAGCATCGAACGCGACTTGCATGGACTCGGCAAGGTTACGTACCTGAACGATGGTTCCTCCCAGGCTCATGTCGCCCATCACCGCCAACTGCGACTGGACAGGCTTGCCCAGCGCGGCGGAACACAAGGCGATGAAACTGGCCAGAGTGAGTGCCTGCGGGGCGCCACTGTGTTGCAACTCAACCAAATGGGTATGAAAATCGCGCTCGCCCGGCCTAATCGATGCGCTCACGCGGGATGCGTTGGCCTTGAAATAGTCGAACGCCACCCGCACCGCCTCACGCGGAGCCGCGCCCGATACATTCACCTTCCCGGCGCCCGGTATGGACTGGATTTCCAGCCGATAAATACCGGGCATCTCGGCCGATCCCATGCTGATGGTGTGCAGCGAGCCAGGCTGCAGGCGGCCCTCCGGCACCAAAGCGCCGCCCGACTGTTCGGGAACCGTTACGAAGCGCTCGACACTGTCTGCGAGGTCGATGTAGCTAAAGTGAACGTCGTAGAACTCCATGCCACCGATCTTCTTGAGCTGTTCCTTGACCCTGCGGCGCGTCTCCAGCGCGTATTCCAGGCACTTGCGCACCGACTCCTTGGTGTATTCGCCGTTGGGGCAAACCAGCTTGAGCAAGCCGGAGGTCGTCCGGCGCACCGCGATGGTGTCGCGCTGGTTCAGGTTGTTGCCCAGCTTGAACCACTTGTCGATGGCGTCGGCGAAGCTGTACTTGCGCATCTCGCGAAGGTATTCGGCCAGGTAGTCGACGATCAAGCCGTATTGATTAGTGAAGAACTCTGGCCGCATCTTCGGGATTTCCCAACCCGGCACGTAGGCGTGAAAACGATCAAAAAATGCGGAATCAATCATCGCTTCAGGGAACGGAGCGAGCAGGTGTGATGTCTTCACCAGTGACTCCACACTTTGATTGATGTTGCCCACGAACACCATCGCTGCGTTTGCATTGATGGACTCACGACCCCGGCTGAAAGAGCCCGAGGCCATGTAGTCCTTCATGATTTGCACGCCGTCGTGGTCCTTGAAGTTGATGCCGGCCACCTCGTCAAATGCCACCACATCCCACAACCCGACGAGTCCCACCTTGCGTGCGCCCATGTTGTAAAAAAGGTTCGCCACTGTGGTTTGGCCGCCCGACACCAAAATGCTGTTGGGACTGATTTCCTTGTAGATGTGGCTCTTGCCCGTGCCGCGCGGGCCCAGCTCGCAGAAGTTGTAGTTGTTCTCGACCAGCGGGACCATGCGCGCCAGCAGGTGCCATTTGACCCTCTCCTTGAAGCAGCTGGGCTCCATACCGGTTGAGCGGATCAGGGCGTCGATCCACTGTTCGTCGGTGAAAGCCTTGCGTGCTGTGAACAGCTCTTGCATGTCCATATTGGGCATCTGGATCGGCTTGAGCTCGGTCACCGAAAAAGGTGATCCCTTCTGATCTTCTTCAAACTGATATTTCAGCGTGACAATGCACCAGATCCCGCCCACCAACAGCTTCTCGAACTGGCGCACATAGGTGTCTGACACTTCGGCGTTCTTCACCCCCAGGTTTGACAACAATGCTTCGTATACGTCCCGCTTTTCATTGAGCTTCACGGTCACCTTGTCGATCACCTTGTAGGTGCCGCTCTCGCGGATTTTGGATTTGACCTTTTCGGCCTCATCGGGGCGCACGTAATTCTCGGCCAGGATGCGCTTGACGCCCTGCATTCCGTTCTGGATGGTGGCGTCATCATTGCTCGCGCAATACATGCCGAGCAGGTACTCCAGCACATAGACCGGAACGTTGGCCCCTTCCTTGATCAGCTTGGTCAGATCCTTGCGCACCACCTTGCCGCCAAAGTGGGTGTTGAGCAAATCGTCCAGGCTAATGTCGGCCAAAGACTCGGTCTGGGTGTCAGGGGTTGTCAGGGCTTGCGTCATGTACAGTCTCAAAAATCGTTGCCAAAAGCCAGGTTCACCTTGATCGGCAGGCGCAGCACTTCCACCTTGGTGATGGCATCGCGCATGATCAGGTCATAACGCTTGTGTGGGTCATGCGCGCCGGCCAGCACGGTCAGGAACACCGAACGCTTGCGTTCGTCCAGCAACTGTGAGGTGCTGTCGAAGGTCAAGGACTGCTCGTTGCTGATCGGCTTGTCACCGTCGCGCAGCGACACCACCACCGAGCGCGGCAACACCCGCTCCGACACCGCATCGGTCTGGATGAACTCAAAACGCTGCGTGCTCGTCACCACTTTGTTCGAAGCCCCCAGCAGGCTGATGCTGACAAACCGGGTCTTGGCATGGTCGGCCTCGCTCTCGCGCACGGTGATGAGGGGCACCACAATCTCCTGTGGCATCGCGCTGCCGTGCACAAAGCGGGCGCCGCCCGCAAAGTGGAAGCGGCTCGCCCCCTTGGGCACCCAGAAGTCGACGCTGCCCTCCGGCGTGGTGCCCGCCGTTGTGGCCGTGTTGCCCGACCAGGCTTTCGGGGTTGCCCCCAGGCCCCGGCCGATCAGGTAGCGCTTCTTCGCCTTCAATGTTCCGGCGGGCTTGTCATCCAGGGTGGATTTATCAGACTCATCAAGCGCCGATTCCTGGTACATGAAGCCGTGGTCCGCCGTCACCAGCACGGTCGAACCATTGAGCCCATTGATGATGAAGCCCAGCAACTGCGACAAATCCTGCACGGTTTGCGCCGCGGCCTCAAAGGTTTTGGTCTCTGACGCCTGCTTGTCACCGATCATGTCGATGCGGTCATGGTAGATGTAGATCAAGCGTTGGTCGCGCACCAGCTCCCTGCCCTTGTCCTTGCCAAGGGCCATCAGGTCTTCCACCTTGATCGCAAGGCCGCCGAAGGGCTCGAGGTGCTCGCTGCGCTGGTCCAACGTGGCCACCGCGTGGCCGTCGGCAAATACATCCAGATTCGCGTTGTCCTTGTACGCCAGCGTCTGATGCGGTAGCAGCGAGGCCATGCCGAGCGCGGTGTAGCTGGGGAGCACGCCCAGCATGCTACCCAACGATGCCTTGAATCGGCTCTTGCTGTTGGTGTGCTGCACCAGCTCGTGAGCGACCTCAAACCTAAAAGCGTCTGAGATCACCACGAACACCCGCTTGACACCCGCCTCGTAGAGCGGCAGCACCTCGCGCGCAAAGAATTCTTGCTGCGGGGTCACCCCGGCCACGGTCCAGCGCTTTAGCAAACCCTGCGGCCCCTCCACCACCTTGGCCCAAGCCGTGCTCAGCTGCGGGATAAACCAGCCCGAATACACCCCCTCAATCGTCTCGCGCAATTCGTGGAGCACTGCCCAGCCGGTGGGCTCAACTGCATCTTCCGCCGTGTGAAAGTGCCGGTAAAGCTGGTCAAAACGGAACAGCGCATCGCGGTAGTGGGCAAACGCGGCGCCTGCATCGGTAAAGCTGAAGCCAGCCGCATGCTCCGCCTTCAGGCTGAAAAAATCGGCGGCAGCGGTCAGCGCATCGTAACAAGCGGCGAGGGCCCGGGTACGCTCGTTTGCACTGGCGAGCAACGGGTTGGCCCAATGTCCGTCACGGCGGCGGGCAATCAGGGCACGCACCACTTCCATGTTCGCGCCGGCACCAGCAACGATGCGCTGCTTCAAGTCTTGCACCACCCGCAGTTCAATGTCTTCAAAGGTCATGCACTCGACCAGTTGCTCTGCAGACTGGCCCGACAGCAGACTGATCAAATCCACATCATTGGCGACCGCATGCGCCAGCGCGTTGTAACTACCGAAGTGCGCGAGGTCAGACCGCCAGCGTGCCACAAAGACGGACGCGTTCGCCGCCAGCGTTCGGTCGGATAGAACAAAATGCGCCAGCTGACGCGGAGCATCCCCGTCAAGACCCCTGCAAAAGTCCGTCACCAGAATGCGCAATAGCAAATCCCGCAGGCTGGGGGTTACATCGGAATAACCGAGTTGCATCTGCACCAATTCCCAGAACGCCGGAGTCAAATCGTTGGCCACAATGTCTTGCCAGGCCTTGGGCTGAGCCGATAAATCGGCCACGCCGTCCACCACTACGGCGGCATAGAGGCGCTGCAAGATGGCGAACAACTCTGGTTGGTCGGCCCGAGTCAGCACCGCCAGCATCTTGCGGTCCAGGTCTGCTGCGTTGTCACCCGGCAGCACCAGGCGCTTAAGGCGGTCGACCCGGTCTTTGGCGCGCAGGAACTTGGCGCGCTCTTTCAGGTGCTGCCGCAACCCTTGCGTGGTCAAGCCCAAGTCTTCCAACAGGATGGAGGTGGAATCAGCGCGGAACGACTTGCTGCGCATGCGCACGTCCAGCAGCCAGTCATTCGTTGGTTCCGGCTCGGGCTTGGCGCTATAAATCAGCCACCGCTGCTCGGGGGCGCGCTCAATGTCGAGCTTCACCCGCAGCGCGGGGGTTTCGTCCAAGCGAACCAATCGCACGCCGTCGAGCTGCAAGCCATCCACAGCAGAGGCGAATTCGGCCTCCACGTCGTGCCAAAACACAACTGAGTGGGTATTAAAGAGGGTGCCTAAGCTCTCAAGTAGACGCTGTTGGCTCATTAATTTCGTTTCCCAATTTCATTGAAGTAAGACCTCATTTTCGCCATACGAGTGCCCCACTTGGCGCCTCTTCGCGGGAAGCAAAGCCGTAGTGCTTTGCAATGAGCTGCTGACCAATTCCCTTAGCCAAGGGAAAATAAACCACATCCAATGGCTTGTATTGTGCCCATGGCGATTCGAATCAATGCACCGGTATCTGCCTATTTAGAAGATTCATTCTCTAACCCTCAACCTCGGCAAAAGCATCCAAATATAAGAATTCGGAAGCTAGAACATCGTTGAGCATCAAACGGTTACCGTCCCCGTCATCGGCATTTCCCCAGAAAGCTCGGTAAAGCTTAGAGGAGCAAACCTTTCGCAAGAAAACCAATGATTTAGCCAGCTTGTTTTTGTGCTCCGAAATAAATCCAATCGGCACACTCAGAAAGTCCGAGGCGGGCGACTTCCACTGATACATAGCTGCAACGTGCACACCGGGCAGTATCAGAAGCTCAAATCTTGCGGACATTACAGGTGAGGGCCCCAAGAGAACGTCGTTGAAACCAGCACTCAGAAGCAGGCGCGCTTTACTCAACAATGAATCTCTACGGTCAGATTGGGCAGCATTGCATACCGCAACGATATCGATAGGTTCGCCCCATTCCTTCTCAATGAGCTTAGAGACAGCAAAAACTGCCTCTTTCATCATCTCGGTTCGCCCCCACAGCTCGCTTTCGGGAATCACCCAGAACATCTCAACAGGGAACGGGGTCTCTGGCTCTTTGGTGTTCAAAAAGTGCCGTAGAGCCTTTTCAAGCCCCATTAGGAGCTTCTGAAGGTTTTTGGGCATATACAACGCGCCAAGCACCGCCTGACTTTTCCCAGTGTCATAGATCTCACCGTTGCCCTCAGCATGAACCTCTTTAACATATGTTGAGAACAGAAATTTGTTGTGCACCGAGGGTTTGAGCGACATAGTGCCAACTTTTGACGCACCTGATTGCGTGACCTCACGCATGTATCGTCTTAAGACAGTGTCATCGAAGACCGCTGGAAATTCAGGAAAGAAGTCCGGATGCGCAACCATCTTCCCAACTCTGTCTGCAGTCAACTGCGTCAGCTTTGACTTGAGGTCGTCTGGCAATAAGGAGTTATCTTCGAGCTGGTAGTCAATACTTCCATCGAAGTCGATGTAAAAGTCCATCGGAATAGGGACATTGAAGCGCTTTCCAGAGGAGATTTCTTCAATTTTGTAGACGCTGTAAGCCCTTTTATCTTCGTCGTCCTTGTCAAGCCTTTCAATGTCATGGAAATGCCTGTGGAACGCTTCGGAAGCCTGGTCTAGCGTGTGAGCAGAGCCGTTTTCTGCAGCCTCCCAGTTCAGCTCCAAAGTATTGTCCCAATACCCACCATTGCGAGCCCGCTTTAATGGCGAAAAAGTCAATAAATTGAAGACCGGATGGCTTTGGCGCTCCACGATTTTGGTGAACCTTGGAACCCCATCATGGGAGGCAACGAATCGAGCCAAGGCGTAGGTTGTAAGGGATAAAACACCCTCAAAGTCTTGAACCAACCCTTCGGACTTGAGGACTTCAACAAGCTCATTTGCATCATGCCCGGCAAGCCCAAAGTACTCTCTGAATACCTCGAATTCAATTTTCTCCGCCAAGTGAATGAGTCGAACTGCGAATTCCGTCATTACTGGAACTTGTCGCTCCACCGATACGTGACAACGCACGTAGTACTGTTGCGCTGGGACACCGAGAGCTACTGAGTTAAATTTCTCAAGCATTTCAAACCCCTCCTTTCAAAGCACGGGATTGGACCAGTTGAGCTTGGCCATCCTTAGACATTAACATCACTTCATCCAAAACCTTCTTCAGAGGAGTTCCCGCACGTCCAGACCACATCGTCGTTGAGCCGACCACAATCAATCGGTCCTGGGCTCGGGACAGTGCAACGTTGATGCGCTCCGGCTCAGACAAGAATCCGACCACGCTTGAGGTGTCATTTCTGACAACTGACAAAATGATGATGCAGTTCTCTTTTCCCTGATAGCTATCAACCGTGCCAACAGTAAATAGGTCCCTAATATCTCCCGCCCAGTCCGCTTGGTCCAACTTACGTCGTATCAAATCCCTTTGGGCTGCGTACATCGTGATGATTCCGATTGGCGCAGAGTCAGACTGATGTACCTTGATTCGAATCGCTTCAACGAATTCTTTAGACATTGCGATTTCGCGCACAACCGAGACGACGATATTTGCTTCAACTTCGTTTACCAGCGCACCGTAGCCCCCTGGAAGCTCCTTGTGGAAACTAGCTCGACCCTGGTCGGCGGTGTCAATCCAGACAACCTCCTTGGCCAGATACTCTGGAAGCTTCTCATATGCTGCGATTGGAGCCTCCCTATCAACCGTCAGAGCGCCCTCATAGAAGCAGTTTGAGACCACTCTATTTATCGAACTTGCCATTCGATACTGCTTCAAAAGCGTCCGCCCAACTGACCGTCCATATTCGGAAGAAAACGCCCTTTGAAAGTTGTTGATCTTTCTGAAGTCAGCCCTACCAATTCCCAAAAGTTGTGAAGTTTTCTCTTCCACAGCCTTCGGGTACATCGGAGGTAGTTGCAGATGGTCACCAACTAAAAGCACGCGCCTACCTGCCTGCATGGCCACCACAAGTTCCATTGGGGACGCCCTGGCAGCCTCGTCAACAATGACCCAGTCGTACACATGGTCGACAATTCCCAGCATGTGCTTCCCAACCCCTACGCACGTTCCTGCAACGACTCGTGCAGTCCGAGACAAGAACGACGTGAAATTCGAATGAGGGCTACGCAGCACATCTGAGAACTCTTTTGAAAGCCAAAAGAGGCGTTCGAGCTTTTGGCACTTTTCGGGACTTGGCGAGCCGTTTGTGGCCGCTACCTTGCTCAAAAATCCTTCCATGGCATCACGCAGGTTGGACTCCGTGCTCACCTCAAGGTCAAACCGTGAACTGGCTATCTCGCAAAATCGCTCTTTGAGCCTTCTAATCTGAGCGCTCCGCATACCTTCATCGGCGTCTCTGTTTGGGTTATCGGCCTGTTGCAAAAACTCAATGCGACTGAGCAACTGCCCCAAGGTCATGAATACATCACTTGCATCGTTCACATACGCACTAGGCAAGCCAAGTTGGTAGCCAACTGTCCTTATTCGCTCTCGAATCTCGGCGTCAAATTTCTCACGGTAGATTTGCCGCCTTGCATCCTCGTGCACTGACCGCAGCTTTTTCGAAACCATGGTTGCCGAGCCAACGCGCACCATCGACAGGCCAACTTCGTTCGATGCCGCTAGGTCAGATACCTTTTCAAGTGCATTGTTCACAGCCTCGTGAGACTGACTCACAAGCAAGATGTTCTTTGCAAGTCCTCTGCTTAATGCCAAGTGCACGAACGACGAAATGAATTTTGTCTTTCCTGTTCCAGGAGGCCCCTGCAGCAGAGAAATCGGCCCATTCTTGAAACTCTGAAGCAGTGCGTCCCTTTGCTGGTCGTTCAAACCAAGGCTGTCAATTAAATTCAATGCAGCCATTGGAAACTGGTATGGCTGAACCGATAGATGTGGGTCAAAGTATTCTTGTATCTTCGGAATTGAAGCGCCACCACCCAAGACACGTCTCATGGCGGCCACCCTTCGCTCCGAAGCGCTGGTCTCAAACGAACCTCTCACAAAGAACGTTTTGCCCTCGGTAATCTTGAGGCGATTGCTGGTCGGCAATACGCGCAAAACATCCTTACCGATATCCGGAGAAATCAGTCCAACACGGAACCAAGCTTCCGTCCCTTTCATCGGGTCGGTTCCGCGTTCATGTAGCTCAATCTTTTCACCTTCTGAAAAATCGAGGACCCCTTCTTCAAGTTCGTATGGGACCAGCCATGAATACTTCTCATGGGGTACTTTTTGAACACCCGCCCGAACAGTAATTCTTGTGGCATTCAGCTCATCCGACTCTGCCAATGCCTGCCAAAGCGCCTTCGCCGAAATCCGAGTTTCGCCTGCATCATGCGCCTCCAGGACGTCATATGGGCTTTTAGCCTCTACCCCCGCAGGGAGGCTTTCTTCTAAGTCATTGTCATCTCTTGTAGACCGGTATCTCGAGTAAAGCAGTTCAACTAGCTCAGACGCGTCGGACACTGCAGCGAAATCAATCCCAATTTGGGCATGCAGCCGAAATGCCGAGCGCCGAGCGTTGGACACGTAGAGGTCGTGTCCAATTTCCTTCAGAGAAATTTCAATTACACGCTCATCCTGTAGGTCGTATTTAATGATGACCTGTTCTCGCAAGCCGGTCACAAAGAAGATAACTCGCCTTTCCGCTGGCACTGGCTGAACACCAACGGGAAAGCTTCCGTTATCACCTTCCAGTTCATGAAATCGCCCCTGTTCGGACTTGGTTCGCCAAACGCTGATTACAAAGGCCGGGTGAATGTTTTTTGGTGGGTGCAGCTCCTTCTGCAAAGTTTCCGCCAGAAGGTCAATGGGAATGTTGACTTCCGTGAGTTCCTTTGCCCGACTGGCCTCAGAAAACGTCGCAGGGAAATCCACATCAGATAGAAGCTTAAGTGTCAGCGACACCGTAAGGTATAGGTCCCTCTGTAGAGCCGAGCCGCCTTCCAGATGAGGAGGCAGGTCATCAACAGTTACGCAGCTATCACCGTCAGCCGTAAGGTCAAGGACATCCAGAAGTACAACGTGAACTTCCCCATCTTCCGAAAGCGACACTGCAATGTTTGCCCCCTTGATATCGCCATGCGTGATTCCTAGTGCGTGAAGGCGGCGAACCGAATTCAGCAACGACAGCGCCACTTCGGCGCGTTCCTTGTGTGAGGAGCATCGCTCGAACCACTCATTGAACCCTTCACCCGGCGCCCATTTGGTAACCAATATCAGTCCAAAAGGACTAACTCCAAAGTCGACAACTTCAGGGGCGGCGTTAAAGGCTGATTGCCTGAGCGAGCGAGCTGTCTGGAGAAATTCTAGAAGTTTGCGATTCCGACTTGGATGTTTTACGTCAAATCTCAAGTTGGGCCAGCACTTCACTAATACCTTTTGGCCGTTCTTTTCCGAGATGTAGACATTTTTATCAGGTAATGAGGAAAGGATTTCCTTCGGGAGCAATGTCATCGGACTTGCATCAGTCTTGTAAACACTGATGTCTACGTCCGCAACACTGGCTTCAACGTCTGTTGCAAGCGCAGTGTTCAACGCATCAAGTGCTTCAGAGGCAGATTGATAGCGCTTCTCCGGGTCCCAATTGATGCTTGTCTGAAACCAGTCATTCAGCATCGGGGACTTGAGGGCATTTTTCTCCTCATACAAGGGCACATTATCCAAGTTCTCCAGCCTGGTCCCTTCAAGGATTTCAAACGACAGAACGCCGAGCAGAAAGACGTCGCGGGCAAAGGCTGAATGCGCGGCCGTCTTGCCCTCATTGGCATCGTCCTCGGGAAGGCGAATTGACCCACTCTCCAGTTCCACCCGATTAACGCCCACGGTGCGTCCTTCTGGAATTCTGGCCGCAGCAAAACTTGACAAGATGATTCGCGAGGGTTCAACAACCCAAAGAGTTTTTGTTGTAATGTCCCTGTGAGCAATCCCTACTGAGTGAAGTTTTGCGAATCTTGCAAGCACGCTCTTTACCAATGAACGTCTCTCGTCATCATCCATGTCAGACTTCCTGGCGATGAGTTCAGCAAGGCGTTCGACCTGTGCAGGTAATCGATAAGCTTCCACGAAATTAGTTGTCACATCTTCCGGCGAGGCTGACCCTACCGGTTCGAGCAAATCAACATGCAACTCTGGAAGCTCCGTCCGAAGCATCTCATTCAGTCGAAGTTCCCGAAGTCCAATGGAAGCTCGTTCCGCGGCAGTGGAGTTGCCCCCCGCTAAGTTGGAAAAGTTCCACTTCCTAATAAGAGCCTTGGACCGGCGATTTTCACCATGTTCCGCCCGAAACTCAGACCAAATGATTCTGGGGTGAACGTAGTCGGCAAGGCTGCTAACCTGCAAAAATCCTTGGTACTCAGTCCTTCGCTCGAGGATTTGGGGGTTGCTCAGCGAAAAAAATCGCTCATATTTATTTCTGTCTGGAATTGGATTGGCTGAAGGATATTGCCAAGTAAGAGGTTTCTCAGGAAACTTCTTGCGGTACTCGTCAGCCCTCCCAAGGTTCTTTACAAAATCAGGAAGACTCATAACAAAACGCCGCTCTTCGTCAGGGAAGTTTTTGAGGCGACATGTGGGATGACAGAGCACAACCAGCGACTCAATGAACGGGATGTAGGTATTAGAGAGTTTTGCTTTTAGACACTGCTCTAACACCTTTGCCGTTTGTCTAGTCTTGTCGACCGGCGATTTGACGAAATTTCCTTTGTGCATCCACTGCCGATTGGAGTACTCAATTTCGTCTCGCCAATTCTTCAGCTCAACTAGAAAAATTCTGTTGGTTGTAAATATTACGAGGTCCAAATCACGGGGGTCAGTGGAGCCACGCTGCAATAGCTGGAATCCAGCAAAACCGAACCAATTTGCAGGCAACCCTTTTTCAATCTCTCTGAAGGCCCCCTGCTCAACATCCAAAACACCTTCAGCGCACAGGTAAGTAATTTTCATTATTCATGTCTCTATGTTGCACAGCCCACTTGAGCTAGTTCGGTATTTGAATTGGTTCGCATACACAAATTGACTTTTTCTCTATTTGAATATGCGATTTTCCCTTTGATGGCGAGTTCAGGCGGGCCCTTGATTACGCCCTCGGCTAAAAAGTAGAAGGTGCATTAATACGAAGAGTCGATGAAATAGGTAGTCGTTCTGCTCCGGCAGCGAAATGCTCACCTTGTCAGTCTCAAAGTGACGGATTTGGAACGAGTTGCCGATTTCGGTAAGTGCCTCGCCTCAGCGTCCAGTCGAGCACGGAACATTGGCTCTCGAGAACATTGTTCCAACAGGCGGGCGACGGACATACGCTTATCACCTTGAACCTCAATAGATTTCAGACGCTCCCATGCATCCCAAAGCTTTTCAATTCCTTCGGCTCGCGACTTGGGTGCAGCATCCTGGAATTTCTTGCATGCATCGTGCAAAAGTGCATCAAGAATGTGGTTTCCGCTCGGCGGCAATGTTCCCATTGCCTCAAATAACACAGGCGACAATGGGCGGGATTCTGTGAGTCTCGCGATGTCGCGCATCAACGGATTCAGCAGTTTTGTCGCGAAATCATCGACATGCCTTGCCACGTCGCGCCCGGTGTACATGAAGTTGTGGACGAAATCCAGAAAACGGACCGTCTTGTTTAATATGGCACGACAGAGCGCAACTTGCATTGCAACACGTTCCGAACGGCTTGGAGGCCATTCGAGGGTGCCCGAGCCGACCATTGACCCAATTGTGTTCTGGGCCTTTGCAAGCCACCCATCAAAGTCCGGTACGGGAAGCACGGCCTTTAAAAAACCAGCTAAGGGCTCCTCGTCAAGGTGATGAACAAAGCGCTGGAGCACACTTTCGCTGGATTGAAATGATGTATCGCGGAAATCGGAAACCGTTTCATCAAGGTCGCGCAGAGATGGCTCAAGAATTGATGCGAGCGATGTCATCTCAGTCATCCCCTGCTCCTCCTGTGACGGCCTTCACCTCAGCCAGCAAATTCCCAAACTTGCCGTAGTTCACCTTCACACCGTCATCCAGGTCGAGTGTGATGCGCATGTCGGCGTGATGGCGCAATTGTTCGTCGTAGGCCAGGAGCTCGACGTGTTTCTTTTTGAGCTTATCGACTTCCTTGGCCAGTTTGTTGCGGGCTGCAGTGCTGGAGGCGGTTGTGGCGTCTTTTTGCAGCATGTCGATGCGGGACTGGATTTTGCCGGTGAGAGGCACGACGTGTTCGGCGCGCAGGCGGGCTAGCGTGCCTTCGTGGTAACGGTGCAGATAGACCAAGGCCTGGAAGGCGCCTTGTTTGCCGCTGCTGAAGAGCCAGTAGATGGGGCGCTTTTTGTAGGTTTGCAGGTGGTCTTTGTAGAACTTGTCGGCCAGGTAGCGTCGGATAGTCTCGTCCGTCGTTTCGCTGGCCTTGGAGCCCAGGCTTTCTGCCAGCCAGGCCATGTTTTCTTCCAGGGTGTCTGGCCCCCAGACGGCGAGCAGGAATTCGCGGATGCGGCTGGCGGCATCGTCTTCGAACCAGAGTTCGTCAGTGAGCGGCACGATACCGTCGGCATCAGCGGGGAATGTGCCATAGCGGCTGGCGTCGAAGCCGATGTTTCCGGCGTGGGCGTAAATCAAGCCTGGCGCGCCCAGACTATAGCGGCCCATCATGCAGCCGATGGCGTAGGAAATCAGACGCTGGCAATCCTTCTCGCGGTCGGCGCGGGCCAGGGTGATCTGGGATTCGGGGACTTCGGGAGAGAGTTCACCGCGGAGTCCATATGCTTCGATCAGCGTGCTGTTGATCGTTTCCTCAAGCTGCCTTGTTCGAGAAATACTGCTTGCGATAGCCTTGAAGTGGGCTGCAAAGGCGCTACTTAGACTTTTCTCCTGTTCGCCATGCCTCAATAACTGCGGCATCGAGAAATCAAAGGACCGCTCCTCAGAATTCCAGTCTTCCAACGCACTATTGATCAACTCCGTCGCTTCCGATGATATTTCAGGGAACGATGGGCAAACAGGTATTGATTTTATATCGATGGTATTTATCGACATTGTCTGATTCACGAGAGAGATCAGTTTTTGGCCGACAGTGGAGTTTAGCAATGCAAGCATTGAGACAATGTTTTCGTCTCGCTCAAAAAATAGAGCCAACCCCTTCGTATCAAAGGTTGTATCACACGGCAGATACCTGAAACCAACACCACTTGTTGCGATTACTGTCCAGGTTAATCCAGGGAGGTACCAAAACTCTTCGCTAATAATGCGAGATGAATTGTTGAAACGATAGTGCTTTCGCGCCGCTTCACTCCAATTGCATACGTAGTCTAAATTTCCGGCCCACCTTCGATAATCGCCGCCTTTGGCGTAAATGATCCACTTCCTCCCTTTTCCAACAGTTTCGGCACTGACTTCCCAAACAAGTCTCAAGAACCGCTCGTTATCAGCTGTAACATTTTTTCCCTCACCCTTCGTCAGTTCACCCAATTTCGTGAAGCTAAATGCCTTCAATAGACCAGGGGCGATTGTGTAGGAGAGTGGACTGCCCGGCATCTTTCTAAAATCATCGGGAAATACATCGTAAACAATTTCAGAATCTCTATTAAGCAGGATCTCACTCTTGTCTGAGGACTGCGGCGCAGAATTGAGATCCACATACCTGCCAAGCAAGCCGTCCACTTTGCTCGCCAAAAATGAAAAGGCGCAGGCTTGGGCAACCTTCGAATTCATTTCTGGGAAGCTGTTGTATCCGATCTGGATGAGACTGGTAATAGATCGCTCATCAAGTAGCTTCTCCCGAAAAGTGGCAAAGGAAGAAAGAAACATCCAGCCTTGCATGGTAACCATGCTATTGATTCCGGTCGCCTTGCAAAGTTGAAATCCCCGTTCCATAAAGACGGAGTAGAGATCTAGTTTGCTGGACGGGAACTCAGCAGACATAAAGTCTGTGACGGAGCGAGGCAAGCCCCTGCCACCCATATAAGGCGGATTCGCCACCACCGCATCAAACTGCCTCGCCAGCACTTGCGCCTGCTGCACCAGCGGCAGCAAATCATCCGAAGCCGCATTGGCATACATGTCCCCGCTCTGTTTCACCAAGGCCAGCACCTCCGGCAACACCGCTAAATGCTTCTTGAGCGCATAGGGAATTTGGATCAGCGAGCCAAAGGTTTTGGCGTGCTCAAAGGTTTCCACCAGCGCGGTGATGGTGGCGCGCTGCACCTTGAACGGGGCCAGGTGGGTGGCGAGCTCGTCCACGCTCAGGCCTTTGCTCTCTTGCAGGCTCAGCACATTGAGCTTGGGCGGCTGCAGGTTGCCGGCATCGTCCGTGGCGGTGAACAGGCGGCGGTCGTCGGCACGGGCTTTCATCAGCAAGGCAAAACCGGCCATTTGGGCAGCGCGGTCGTCAATGTCCAGGCCGTAAAGGTTCTTTTCCAGTATCAGGCGCGGGATGGCTCTGGGTTGGTAGCCGCGCTCCAGGTAGATGGCCTTGAGCACGTCATAGGCCACCACCAGAATGTGGCCGCTGCCACAGGCAGGATCCAGCACGGTAATCGTTTCGGGGTTGAGGGTGTCGTCGTCCTCCCGCACGCGGGTCTGGATGAGGGCATCAAGCTGGGCTTGCACCTGGGGCGTTTGCTCGGCGGGGGTGATGTAGTACGGCCACGCCTGGGCCAGTGTGCTTTGCGGGTTTGCCATGAGCCACAGGCGGCCGACGCTGTTTTGCACCAGGTATTGCACGATCCAGTTGGGCGTGAAGAGCTGGGTGGCGGCGGGGATGTCTTCGCTTTTGACGACCTTGCCAATGACCTGGTCCTTCTTCTCGGAGATGTAGAACTGATACAGCCAGCCAATGATTTCCACCTCGGCCCAGTCTTCTTCCGGAATTTCCTCCACCAGCTTGGCAATGACGGAGTCGCTGCGCAGCAGGTTGTCGGGCAGCAGCAGCTCGGAGTCGTCGTCAATGCGCTCAAACAGAAACGGCATGGCGCGGGACAAGGCGTTGCACTGGGCCACCAGCAACATGCGATACAACTCGCCATCGCGGTTGCCGGCGAGTTGGAGTTCGGTGACTTTGGCTGCGTTCAGGCCTCGGAGGGCGTTGGCGGCATCGCTGTTGGCCAGATCGGTGGCATGGGTGAGGATGTCGGGCAGGCCCCCTGCACTGCTGGACAGCGCCCGGTGGCCGTGGCCCAGATAGTCGTGCAGTTCCATGTACCTGAGCGCTGCAAAGCGGTTGAACCAGGTGTAGGCGATGGCCTCCATCGTCTGGGCAAAGCCGTCTTTCTGGATGCGCTCGATCAGCTGGTCGCGCTGGGCGTGGACCTTGACGGGCCAAGCCTGGCCAGCAATCACGGTGACATCGCCCTGAGTCTGGCTGGGAGCGATTTCGAGTTTGCCACCTTTCTCAGACAGGCCCAGCAGGTTGGCGCGGGCGGTGACGGCGGCGATGAAGTCCTTGCGGGCCTGGGGGGCGTAGGACTTGAGTTTGGTTTTGTTCATGTGTAAAAAGTGGCTCTAGCGCTTATACAACGGACGCCATTAGCTATGTATTTAGTAGCAAATTAGGTGAGGCTGTGTCAGGCTCGAAAGGGCAAGGCACTTATCTGAAAACAGCGCCGTAGGTGACCGCCCGAACTTTTTTGGCTGAAAGCCGGTCAGCCTCCGGGTGCGCCGGGTTGATCAGCGCCACCAACTCTTCTGGAACGATGACGGAGGGAACGCACAGGACCAGACTGTCTTTATCTGTCAGCCACTTGGCCCCGACCTCCACGCTCGTCAGTCCAGCAGGGATAGCCGCCCAGCCCACCGGGAGTTGGTCGGCTGTTATTTCCTGGCGTTGGGCCCACAAGTTGTCTGGCACCTCGATGGCGACCAAAAACTTGTTCAAAGGCAAACCCATTGCATTGACATGCGCAGCCGTCTCCAACATGGCCAATGCCACTGTCGGAGCTGCATAGACCACGGCCTGGCCGGGCCCATTCCAGCGCCCCGGATACTTTGCGGCTCCTTTGCCGCTCAGATCAACAGCTGCAAACTCGCGGGTTTCTGTGGCAATGCGCCAGAGCCTCACAGGTAGGCTCCGCTCTCCATGGCGCCCAACAATTGGTGAACCATCTGCGTGCCCGTCTCGGTATCCAGAAGGTCAGATGGGCGCAGGCCATTGAGCGCCGGCTGGGGTTGTTCGAGCCACTGGCCAAGCCAGTGCGCCGTATCAAAACCCTCTGCCTGCTCACTGGTGCTGTTGTCCACAATGCGCTGCGCCTGGGCGAGCAGCTTGACCATCTTGATGGTGGCCAGCCCCTCACGGCCCGTCAGAGGCGCCTTGGATTTAATCTTGCTGGCTAGTGTGGACCGTGGAAACTTGAAAATCTCCCCCATTCGGGCCGAAGACAACCCCATCTCATCACGCAGATCGTTGAATAGCCGGGCAGGAACGCCTTGCCGCTCGAGCTCCACCAGCGAAAGCGGAGAGGCACGGGAGACGGAGTCTGTAAAAACTCTGATCGCCCCCTTGCCTGGGTGATAAACCAGGGCAGACGGCACTGATTTTCCTGAGCTGCCCACCTTCAAAACCTTTACGGTCCTGCCTTGCGGTTCGCGTCGGGTTGCGGTGTGAGTCCTGGAGGTTGTAGTTGACACGGTGCGAACTCCTGAGAAGTTGTCTTAAACTGGACTAATAGTAGTCCATTTTTGGACACTTAACCACCTTCGCTTGGACAAGGCCCCACTATTGCACCCGCGCCATTTGTCCAGAGTGAATGGCGGCCAGCAGCTCGGCCCTGAGTTTGACCACAAAGGCGTCCACGTCAGCTTCAGTTTCAAGATAGGTCTTGCTGGAGAGTTCTGCGGCGCGGACGACGCGGGTGGGTTTTGCAACCGGCGGGGCCACATTAGGCTGGACCGCCTGCACGGGTTTCGCGGTGCCACCCGTGGCCGCAGAGAGCTTTGCCATGGCCTCTTCGATGAGGGCGATTGCGTCGTCCATCGCGTCGCCGCCCTGGCCCTGCAGGTACAGGATCTGGGCAATGCTGGTCTGGCTGGCAATGCGGGTCTTGAGGTCTTGCAGCGGGCGCAGGGCTTTATTGCTCAACTCGGGCGTGGCACCCACGGCGTCGAGCTTGGCTTGCACCTCGGCAATCTTGGCGTCGATGGACAGCAGGGCCTTTTCGCGACGGGCCTGGGCGAGCTGCTCGTTGACGGCAGTGACAGCGGCGACCAGCGGTTCGATGCGATTGATCTGCCCGTAGGGCTTGGGATTGTCGCGAATCTGGGTCAGCTCGGCGAGCGCAGCGGCGGCTTGCGGCACCTTGTCGAGGGCTTCACGGTTGTCTGCGAAAGCCCGCAAGCCATCGAGCAGTTTGCGCCAGGCGGTGATTTGGGTTTTGTAAAAGTGGACCAGGTCGTGGATGTCGTCCGCAGTATCCAGCCAGACTTCTTTGGCGTCCAGCAGCGCCTCGACGAATGCAAAGCTGTCGCGAACCGCGAGTTGCTGGGAAATCCGGGTCAGCGCGGTATCGATGTCGGCCCTACCCGGGTGATGGGGCGTGGCGGCGGTATGGGCGTAGCTCTTGAGGTCAGCTTGCCATTCAGTGAATTGGTCGCGGAAGTCGGCCACCAGGCTGTCTTCCTCTTCGCGGCCGAGCTTGCTGAACAGGTCCTTGTAAAGCTCGCGGGCGCGTCTGATGGCGCCGGCGTCTGCCGTTTTTCGCTTGAGGATGGAGACCTGCTTGAACCGGACGGACTTGGTCAGAGGCTCTGCGGCCGATTGGGGATCAAGGTCAGAGCCTTCCAGCATGAGTTTGATCTCGCCAGCCATGAACAGACGAGCGATGAGCAACACGGTTTCCCACTCAGGCTTCCAGCCCCAAGGAATGCCGGCAAAACGGTCCACCACATCAGACAACAGCACCCGATTTTGGCTGGCGGCCAGCTGCAGGTAGTCGCGCATCTCTTTGATGGCGAGCGCATTGCCTGCATCACCGTCTAGCCCCAGCGCGTGCTGGCCCAGGTCATCAGCGCTAAGCACGGCCTTGATCTCGGCTATTGGGTCGGCCTGACGTACCTTGAGGTAAGGCAACTTACTGTAGGTATTGGTAATGAGGTAGTTCAGCAGCGCCTCAAGCACCGTCGCGGGACTGCCGGCCTTGAACTCTACCGGCTGGCCCAGGGCGTAAAAGTCGCCCGTGGTCATGAGATCTGAGAGCTGATGCACCAAGCGCATCCGGCGTTCGCGGTTTTCGTCTTTTCGATCAGCCAGGATTCGCTTGAGCGACGGGGTCGCATGGTCGGCCTTGGGACTGACGATGTATTTTTCGATTTGCAGGTAGAGCGCCAGTTCGATGTCGAGGCGTTCACCCTCGGCCAGACGGACGATGGCGCGCCCTGCTCCCTCGCTGCTGCGCAAAATGCACTTGGCGGGCTGGAGCTTGTCGTACTCATCACCCAGCGGGGTCAGCACTTCAAAGCTCAGGGCATGACTGGCCTGACGCCAAGGAGCGCCATCGAGCAGGCGGTTGAACTCGTAGTCGGCTTTGGTGCCCTGGTGACGTACCTTCGCTTGGTTGCCCAGGATTTCCTCAAAAATCAGCTCGGCGAGCAGCCGGGACTTTTCAGATGCGGAGACATCAACGTGGCCAATTTCGCGTGCGACATCGCGCTCTTCGTTGGTCAGGAAGAACCACAAGTCACCATTGCGGCTGACCAGGCGCTGCTGCTCCAGGCGGGCCAGACTCTCCTGAATCTTGCGCTTTAGGGCGAGCTTGTCGGCGTCGATCTGGTCAATGCACAGGGTGGCTAGGTTGTCGATGTTTGGCTTGACGATGTCGGGGATATAACGGATGAGGAACATCGCTTTGAGGAGCAAGCTGTCATAGGGCTGCAGCGCGGGGTTGAGCGGAGCTTCATCAATGGAGCGCTTGGCCACCCCGTCAATGAAGCTCTCGATCGACGGGTAAAAGTCGTACAGCGGGACCAGCACATCGGTGCTGTGGTCGGCATTGCGCGTGGCGGCAGACTGGAAGGCATCGAGCAGCGAACGCTCTCCCCGCGAGAGGTGTTTGCCAGTGGCGCCCACCTTGCGGATGGACTCAAAAATCTTCTGCAGTAACGTGAACTGGTAGGGGGCAAACGGGTAGCAAGCGACAAACTCGGCCGTGTCTTTATAACCACGCAAGCTGACCGAATTGCCGGCAAACCCGAGTTGATTATTGATGACATCGCTCCTGCCCGCAAAGTCATCACGCAGGAGGACATGAGCGGCCTCTGTTTTAGCGAGCAGGCGCTCCCCTATGACCTCATCGGTGTTGCTGCTGGCCAGGGACAGCCGGGTATGAAAGCGCCCCTGAATCTTGGAAAAATCTTGCGACCTGGCTTTGTTGGCTTCGCCGATGGCTGCGTCGATGTCTTCCTGGCTGGTGACGATGACCCAGGCACGGCCCTTGCACTGGGTGCCCAGCTGCTCGGTGATGGTCTGCAGGCTGAGCATGAGCTGGGCATTGGCCCCGATGAACTGGCCCACCTCATCGACCAGAAAGATGACCTTGTGCTTAGCCGCGCGGGTCGCAAGGTAGTCGTTGACCACCTTGGCAAAGCCCTCAATGTTGATGCGGAAGTCGTCGCGGGCACGGTCAAACCATTGGCTGGCGGACTCTGGCGTCATCTTCAGGACCTGCCCGAGCGCGGCAACCACGTCGTCACGCAGGAAATCAACCGCGTCACGCTCTTGTTCCCAGGTGCTGCCGTTGGACGCCGCAAAGGCTGCTTTGAAGGCGTCGTAGGCACCCTTGGCGACGAGGTGGCGCTCCATGTCGGCAATGTGAGGTGAGTCGCCCGAGTAACCCAGCTTTTCATTGAAGACCCGCAGAAAGACTTGCAGGATGGCATCGCGATCGGACTTGCTGTCGGCTTTGGCGTCGATGTTGAACAGAATGACATCGGCCGTGCCCTGCACCGCACGCTGGATGTCGGCGAGCAGCATGGCGTCTTTGATCTTTTGGTGGTCAAAGAACTGGCTGGCAAGGCGCTTTTCCCCGGTCTGGGGATTGGTGGCCTCCATGTTTTCCAGCAGGTAGGACAGGATCTTGATGAAGTGGGACTTGCCCGAGCCGAAGAAACCGGAAACCCAGACTCCCATGCGATCGGTGATGGCGGCGTCATGCGGGCGGTCAATGGCGGCAAGGTAGGCGTCAAAGAAGCGGCGCAGGTAGTCGCTGATCTGCTTGGTGACAACGTATTCTTCCAGCTCTTGCCAGACGCTGGCGGCGTCCATTTGGTCGGCTTTGATGACGCCATTGATGGGGCGGTCGATTGGCTTGAGAAAAAGGTCTCTGATTTTCATGTTCTTGTTTCTCCCTGATGAACTGTAGTTTGCGACCCGTGCTGGACGCCAAGTTTATTCGGGCACCAGGCGGAAAGCCCGGTAGTAGTGGTCTTCCGCCAACGTATTGAACAAGCGCAGGGAGTGCCCGTCGTAACGGCCCGGAAAGAACATCAGCAGCGGCGTGTTGCCCATGATGGGATGCAGGGCCGAAAGCAAGGTGTGGGTTCTGAGCATGGGGTAGACGCTGCCCACGCCGGAAATAATCATGAGGTCGAGACCGCGAATGTCGAATTGGGTGGAAATCTTCTGGGCGAGCTTGTCCTCTTTGAGCACGGAGCGCAGCGCGGCAAGTGTGCTGTCGTCGCCCTTGCTTTGCTGCATTTCAATTGCTTTGTCGAGCAACTTGCGCTCTTCCAGCAACCCTGTTACCAATTGGAGAAGATCGACTGTCCCGGCGTTAATGGGTGGTTGGCGCTTGACGAGCGCAGGCAATAGGATGCCCGAGATGAAGTCACGCACCGCCATTTCGTGGTCGGGCGGGTAGTCGAAGATCCAGAACCCGATTTCGTTCCCTAAGCCCTTGCTGTCGAGAAAATCCCGCGAGGTCACCCGCGGTAGGATTTGATTCAGTCGTTCATCAAAACTCAGCGTCATTTGGCGCGCTCCAGGCAGTCGAGTACATAGGTTTCATGGCGGACGCTTAGGTAGCGCCTAACATCGGGGTGCAGGGATTTGGGCGTCAGTTTCATCGAACGGGCACTCTCTAAGTACTTGGCCTCGACCAGGATGCGAACAATCACCTGAAGTAGTTTGGCCCGGGTGGAGTCCGACCAACCCGCTACCTGCGGGTCCTGGTGTGCACACTCAACCAGAAACTCATGCCAGTCGCCGGGAGCCAACGTGGGTTCAAGGCGGCGTTGCCGGTTGGTATACACGTTGCGGATGAAATCACCGAGCAGCCGGCTGTGCTTGACCGTTGCAGCCAGCAGCAGCTGGATGACCACCTCGTGCTCTCGCTCGGCGAGCATGGTCCACGCTTGGGGATCGAGCGTGGTGAGCCTTTTGCGGATCAGCGTTGCCTGCCGGCGGGCGGAGGCGGGGGTGTTTTTCTGCAGGATATTGTCAACTTCGATGGCGTGCCGCCATGCCGCCTCATCGGGCGATGCCAAAAGCAGCAATGCGATGCGCTTGCTCTCAAGCGGAAGCAGTGAACCAGCGGAAATTTCTGCGTTGTACAGAGGAATACCTATGAAGGGTTTTTCGCCGCCAAGCTTACCAGCAGCCCGGGATCAGCATTGCGGCTACCTCCCACTGGCTCTGTCACTGCCGATTCGGAAGTGACCAGGGAGCCGACAAATCGTTGGCCACCCAGATAGCCAAATAGTTCAAGGCAATCGTGGACCGCCGGCCACTGACGCATGGTCAGTCAATCCTCGGCTTCCCTGGTCACACTCGGGTCGGTGCCAACATATAGGCAAAGGAACTCAACGGACAGTTCGCAAGATCCGGCCAGTTATGTTCCATTTCAGTTCGCAGGTGCAAAGATACGCTGTGAATCCGTAACAGCGTCAAGCGCTGTTCGATATCTCAGCCAGTGTGGCTGCAGCTTCCCTTTTGCCCATTCTTCGCAGGCTTGCGATTCCTGGCAGTTGTGAGGCACGCGGATGCGACTGTCCGCTTTCCCATTTCCTTATCGACTGATCTGAAACTCCCAGGATCGATGCAACCTCTTTTTCAGAAAGACCTAATCGTTTGCGCTGTGCAGCCAGGCCTGTCGCGCTAAAACGAAGCGCTGACGTAGGTTTTTCAGCAAGCTCACGCGGGGGAATCGCTTTCACCTGGTGTTTACTCAGCCTGGCAACAAGCCGTTCTAACTCGACCACTCTCCTTTTAAGAGCAGCGATATCGGTTCGGTACTGCGAAGAGGCTTTTTTTAGGGATTGGGTTTCCCCCCGGGACTCTTTGCGAGCGACTCTCGCTATTTCACTCTTGAATGCAGCGGCTAGGTTCATTGTTCTGTCCAACGATAAAGAGGGCTTCATGCTACAGCAATGGTCAAGCCCAAAAGATTCAGCTATCCCCTACTGCTAATAAGAACAGGGACAATGCTGCCATTTGTCCAACTCACCATCGGTCGGTATCGGTAAATGCTCGAAGTATTCAAAAGGTTGAGGAGAGGCAAGCAAAATGCTTTGCTTACGGCCAGGAAAACGATGCAAGTGCTGCGCGAGGAGCTGATAGTCGCGCCCATTGAGCCTATTTTGCATCTCTCGCCAATGCGCATGAAAGCTGCTGGCCTCTGTTTCTTAGTGGGCCACGCCCTGTTTTCCTGGATCTGGTCGGTCTGGTTGCCGCAACCCTATGAAAATCTGGCACTTCGCGTGCTGGCCAGCTTGCTCGGGCTGAGTCTGATTTTGGTGACCTACTGGGTTCGTCATGAGCCCAACAGTCAACTACCCAACAAAGTCTTCAGCGCTGTCTATTGGCTTAACTTACCGGTCCTCTTCACTTGGATGTACCTGTGCAATAGTGGCAGCACGATGTGGCTGGGAACCATGGCTGTCATGGTGGTAGCTTATTACCAGCTAACGGACTGGCGGTTGGCGAGCGTAGGCACGATCACAGGAATTCTTTTTGCTTCTTCACTGTTTGTCATCATTGCCCCTGAAGTCCAGGCCGTCCCGGAACAGCAAGGGAAAATCAACGCAGTGGTTTTCGCATTCGCATGGTTTATTGGACTTGCCTTAAGTCTGTCCTCAGCGAATCTACGGCGCGCTCATATCAAAAGCACAATGACCACGATGGGCATCATGGCCCATGAACTGCGCACACCACTTTCAGCCGCCAATCTTCTGGGCGATGCCATTCAAATGGTTGTTGACCGTCGTCCCGACCACCCGTCTGCTCCCCAGTTGGTGAAACTTGGGGGACGCTTGCAGTCCCTGGTTCGGACCATGAACCATCAGATCGACATGCAAATCGCCAATGCCAGGCTGCTTCAGCTGCCCGCCAATTTAGAGCTGGTGGATGCCGCAACGGTGGTCAGCAATGCTGTCGCGGCTTATCCGTACCCATCTGAGCGCGAAAAGCGGTGCGTAAAAGTTACCGTTTCTGAGAAGTTTGTCTTTCGGTCATCTACCACCCAGTTTTCGCAAGTTCTGGACAATCTGATCAAAAATGCGCTGCGTTCTTTGATGGCCACTGACTCCGAGTACCAGGAAGGCGCGCTGTCTATCGAAGTCATGAGGCAAGGCAAGCGCGGTCACTTAGTGGTCACAGACTTGGGCGGCGGCATTGATCCAGCGCTTTTGCCGCATATTTTTAAACCCTTCTTCTCAACCCACGCCGGCACGGGACATGGCCTGGGTCTGACCTTCTGCAAGCAGGTGGTTGAGCGAGCTGGAGGCACTATTTCCGTCAAGTCTCAAATTGCCCACGGTGCATCTTTTATGATTGAGCTACCTGTCGAGGAATAACAAATTCCCGGCGGGCTACTTCGTAACCACTCTTCAACTACCCTACATGCAGTTTCCAATTTACTGTCGCCCTGGCGGCATCGTCTTTCTTGATGACGACCCGGACTTCCTTCAGATGGTCGCCGAGGTCATGCCGAATAGTTGGCACGTCCGCTTGTTCCAGCGCCCCGTGAAATGTGCAGAAGTTTTGGATCAAGAGCAGTCCGTCTGGGAAGCCGACACCAGGAGCCAGCAGGAGATCGTCAATCGTTGGCGCGAAGGGGCTCCGCTGATCCCACAGATCCTCAAATACTGGCGAGAGGACGGCACCAAGCGTTTTTCGCTAACACAGGTCTGTGTTGTGGATTACTCGATGCCGGCCAAAAATGGGCTGCAATTTCTGGATGAAATGAAGAGCTGGAAGGGTTCTCGGATCTTGCTTACAGGTCAGGCCGATGAACAAATCGCTGTTGATGCCTTCAACCGCGATTTGATCGAGAAGTTCATTCCAAAGCACATCCCTGAACTCCGCCTACGCGTGGTTGAGGCCATTCACGGATTGCTTTTAAAGTCTGCCGAGAGGCATCAGCAGACCTGGCTGCCCACACTTTCCCACACCCAGCAATCGCACTTAAACGATCCACTGATTTCAAAGCGGTTGGGTGATTTGGCTCAAATGCAAGGTTGGGTTGAGCATGTTGTGATCGGTGCGCCCTTTGGAGTGCTTGCATTGGACTTCGAGGGCACCATTCAATGGTTGCAACTGGAGCCTACCGAGAATCTGCACGAACTCGCGGAAATTGCTGAATCCCAGGGGTGGGACGATGAAACGGTTCAAGAAATCAAGGCCGGTGAAAAACTCATAGACCTGGAGCTGCAGCAAGCCCTAGGAAATGGCCTGCGACCACAGCCGCGTGAGGCCTTCACCATTGAAGGTGAGAAATCAGTCCTGCATGCAGCCCAGTTTGCTGTCTTTGAAGACTTGAGTGTCGCCTATATGAACAGCCATGGTCGTTTCCTGGCAAGCCATGCAGAGAGAGCGCTGCAGGATTAATTAGCTTACAAGCTAATGCTATTGCTGACTTAAAGCCCAAGCGGGCCCTATAATTTAGGCGTTACTGGCCTAGCCTGTACCGCTGGCTTTATGTCAGCCTTCAACCTCTCCTTACGGGAATTCACTTCCGTAGGGGATAGTGGGTTCCCGTTTTTCATTTTGAAAGACTTTATGGAACTCACACCTACTTTCCCCATTGGATCTGTTCTCGATTGCGGCCATGACGTGGATGCAAACTTCCTGGCCGCCAGCCGGTTGAGCAAGCGCGAGATCGTTCCAACCGAAATCAATTTTGACACCGTCCTGGTGCCAATGGCTGAATCAGTGCTGAAGGACACCCCACACCGCGGCTATGGCGCCGCATACCTGGATGTGTTCTTGGAAGATTGCCTGACAGGCCCTGAACAACACTTTGCAGGAGTGACCGACTTTGAGCGCTGCGCCCTTGTGTATGCAAAGGCCGGCGCGATCAAGACGAAGGGACAAAGCATCAGGACGCACGCTGGCAAGGTACTTGCCCTGCACCAGGTGCATCTCTACTACGAAGAAGTACACCCATCCACGACTCTGAGTGATGCAGATCTGCGCGAGCGGCTGCGCTTCGCTCAGAACACGGGTTTCGTTCTGATTGGACCGGATGAGTGCCTTGCGGTTCTCACCAAACATGAAGGCAATGACTACACGTTTTGCGATGTGTACGAAAATAACTCGCAAGGCGTCGTTCGCAACCTGGCGGGCTACTACGCTGAGTCGCTTGATGCCCGTCTGGGTACCATGCGAATCAGCGAACTGGACGCTTCTGCAACTGACCGGGCCCTAACCAAGGTTGGCGGCGATCTGTATTGGTGGGCACGCCCCGGCATGCCAGTGAACGATGAGCAGGTGCGCAGGATGCAAGAAGCCTACCGCTTGCTGGATGAACACAGACCGAACGCCCCCCTGGAGCGAAAGGCCAGTGGTGCCAGCGTCAAGCGCTGGTTTATCGAAAACGGTTCAACTGCATCTGTGCAGGATCTGGTGAAGCGTGCCGCCGGTTGGGTACGCTATTCCACCTGGCAAGATGACTGGTTTTTTGGTCTGTGGGTCAACCCCACATCACTTGAATGCCTGACCTACGCCGAACAGGACGTCATGCACGTCAAGTGCGAGAACGCAGACCAGTTCAATCAGGAGTTGGCTGACCTTGCTCAGCGCTATGGACAATCTCGAAGCCCGAGCATGATGGCGATCGGGCCGGATGGGACGGCAATATGTTTCGACACGCTGACCTTTTTGAAAGGCAAGGTCGAAACCCTGCAGTTCACCCACCCTGCTCCAAAGGCAGAAGGTCGGCGCCAATATAACGTCCCGCTGTTCGGGAGTCTCAAAATGGATCATCCCATGGTGTTGGGCATTCAGAACGGGGACCGCATTGAACTGTCGGCCGAGGCCTTCGAGCTGGACCTGTTGAACCCTGTTGCTTTTGAAGGCCCTCACCGGGCAGACTTGAGCAAAACGGAAGGCTCTTTACAAGTCACCCTGTACATGGCGGATGGGCGCGAATACGCATCTGACCCCTTGAGCCAAGGCAAAGGAGAACGCAATGCACCAGTGTGAAATCAACGCCTTGGCAAGCAAGCATGGGCTTGAACCAAGCAAGCAGCACCGTGGCAGTGACAACCGTGGCCGGTTCTTCCTGACCCAGGATCTGGCCGGCGGCGAACGCTACCTGCAGGCGCTGGTGTCCTATCCAGATGGGGCAACTGGCCAGAAAGGCGGCGTCCACGTCCACGTGGGCCTGTATGCACAACGAAAGATTGCTGACGACGGTACCGTCCCTTACGACGACGTCGATACAGCTGTGGCTGATGTCGTCGAGCGCTTCAAGCGCCTGCGCTGCCACTGACCCTTGAAACCGAAAAGCCCTGGACTGCCAAAAAAGCAGACCAGGGCTTTTTTTTTGCGATGTTTGCCGTCCCAAAGCGGGGAGCAGTGGCGTAAGATGAATGCCCCTACGGTAGCGCAAAGGCATCGATGCATTGGTTTCCGGGTATGCAGCTGAACGGCGCGCCAGAAAGGATCTGGTGGTGCTTCAGGCCTACATAGACGACTCTGGAAGCGACAAGCGGTCAGACAAGCGCCTCGTGCTTGCGGGCTACATACAAACTGCCGAAGCATGGTCTTCATTCTCGGATGAATGGGCGGCTGTACTCGCTGCGGCCCCTGCGCTGAAGTCATTGCATATGACCGACTTCGGCGGGTTTACCAAGGAAGAGCGCGAAGGGAAGATCGATGCGTTGGCGGCAGTCCTTGCAAAGTACAAGCCGATATCAATCGAATGCTCAGTTAGCAGCAGGGACTACAAAGAACTGTTAAGGGATGCCGTTCCTTACGACCTTAGGCATCCCTACTTTCCTTGTTTTGTGGGCGTCCTCTATGGGGTGGCAAAGGCGCTGGAAGCAGAAGGGTTGAAGGGGCCGGTAGACCTGATCTTTGACATTCAAGGCAATGTCGGCCCGTTGTCGGCACTTTGGTACACCCCCCTTAAACACTCGGACCCGCTTCTAGCATCGACCCTAGGCGGGCCTCCGATATTTAGAAGCGACGATGACGTGCTGCCATTGCAGGCAGCAGACATGCTCGCATGGCATGTGCGCAGAGTTTCCGAGCCCCACTATGAGAAGCGGCACATGGATGTCGCCAATGCAATTAGGTTCCGTCATCGATACATGGAAATGCCGCGCGAGTTAGTGGCCTCGTGGGCAGTGAAATTCTCAAAAGTTCCTGGTTTACAAGAAGTTAGAGACAGGTCGATCGAGCATTCGGTCGCTAAATTGATCACAGGCCTACCGCCTGAGAGGGTGGTCCCTGCGTTTGAAGCGATGGCTCGCCGAGCCCGTTACCTGAGAATCTTGAAGCAGCTGTTGGAGCGACTCGGACTTCGCCGTTTGTGGAAGAAGATCGCCAAGAGCAAGATAACTATTCGGTAGCCTTTCGGGCGGGCTTAGTGCTCTGCGTACACTTGCCGGGCGCAGCTACCCGTTCGAGCGCCCGCGTGAACACTGCGCCAGTCTCATCAGCCTCAAGCTCACGTGCAGATTTCTCGAATCGCTTCGATTGCTCATGATCGTCAGGTTTTGTATCGCCTTTTTTTGCCTGCAGATCCATACAGGCAACAAAAAAGGCCACCCCCGAAGGAGTGGCCCAAATGTTTAAGTGATTGCCAGAGTCACGCAGCTTGTTCAAACTCTCCAACATTCGTTGCTTCAAGCAACAGCGTGTCAGAAGGCTTCACCTCGATCATCGCATCAATGTCGATTCCATGGCGCTCATGAACACGAGCTGCTGCCGCATCGATGGCATCCTGCGCCCGTAGCGCTTCCTTGGAATCCGCACCGCTGTAGAACAGCGTTGAGAAGTGGTCTCGGTAGTAGCTTGCGCCACCATTTTTTCGCACTTCCTGCCGAAGTTCGGCATCGAATTTTTCCGCCTTTTCGTACTGGGCCCAGAATCCCGGCCCCGCCTGATTCACATCAGGTGGGAGCCAGGCCCGTTCCTTGCCAACCATGCGGTTCAGTCGATCCATCAGTTCCTTGCTACGAGGGTAGAAATGGATGGTGCCAACGCCTGGATACAGGCGAACGTCAAAGTAGCTGCTGCTCACACGTTTCCCGCCTCTTGCCAGATCGTTGTAGTGCGTATTGAACACACTGACCAGGCTGACTTCCGGCGCTGATTTGCCATCGATCATGCTGAAGACCTTGTCGAAGTCCGCCAGCAGGCGTTCCGAGTCCCATTCCAAACTACCCCGGAAAGAGGATGTCTTGAACCCGGGCAGTATGAACCGGGTGGTCTTCAAACGCATGCCGCACGTTCGGTGCTTGGTGTTCGATTTCCAACCCCGATAGAAAACAGTGTTTTCTTCGTGATACCGACTGATGGTGTCAAAGACATCGCACATCATGCCCAACTGGATCGCACCCGCGTTGTCCAGGATTCCGCAAAGGAAGCCATAGATATTCTTAACCGTAAACTCCAGTTTTGCAATGTCTTTGAAGTCGCTTTCAACGCGCTTTTGGGCTGCAGATGACAGCTTTGACGTGACGTTTGAAGATCGCAGAATCAGCGTCCAAGCCTTGTCCTTGAGCTTTTCATAGCGCATGCCAATTTCTTCCTGGACAAACTTGACGCTTGTATCTGGTGGAATTTCCTTCCCGCCCCCGTTGAGTTCCGCCATCGTTCTGCCCAAATAGGCTTCGTAATGGTTGGCCTTTGCCATTGTCACTACAGCTTGCCGCATCGCAATAACGGCTGCATCGAAAGCCAGCACGCTGTTCTCGATGAAGTTGTTTGGGAGCATTACCTCCTGCGCCTTCTGGTAACCCCCGGCCAAGCTTTCTGCTGTTTGCCTGTCGGCCGCCAGATCATCGAGCAATGTTCCGAATATTTCTGCCTGCGTGTCTGCTTTTTTGCAGAGGTAAACCAGCGCTATATCGACCGGCGTTTTACGCTCGGCATCTTCAACCATGAAGGCGTTTTCCACAAACTCGACCTCACCATACTGGTGAATCAGGCGCAGAAGCTGTCTTCGCTGGACAGAGAATGGGTTCCGCAAGCTCTCGGCATTGATGATCGCGCCGATCTCTCCATTCCAGAGCAAGTCCCATGCTTTGAGGACGTGCTCTGCACCGTTCAAGAATGGTGGGTTGAGGATCACGTGTGAATAGATCGCAGCACTTCCGAACTCCATGAAGTCTGTACCCACCACGTTCAGCCCCAGCTCGCGCAGTCGGCCGTGTTTGGTGATGTCGATTTCGCAGCAGTCAATGGGGCAGCGGCTCGTATAGCGCTCTGCATCCCATGGTGCGGCTTTGGCCAAGTCCCCGTTGCCGGCACTGGGTTCCAGTACTCGGCGGAATTCACGGTTCTTGAATTTGGCCCATAGTTTTCTGCCCAGTGCTTTGGGCGTTGGATAGAACTGCCTGTCCATCGTGATCTCTCTTTTGAAATCGCGAGAACGCACCGATCCCCTGCGGGGTGGTGTGCCCCGCGTGGGTTGAATAATGTTTTCTCAACGACGGAACACGTCGTTGAGACAGAGTCCTAGTTAGAACTCTTCGATTGCGCCTTTAACAACTGCAAGTACGTTTTCACGCCACGAGCTGAAGGCCAAAGGCAGCCCCATACCAATGCGCCGGTTATGAGGCTTTGTTAGGGGTTTCGCTATTGGCTAGCTGCCGTTGCGGAACTCACTTCTTTTGCAGCCAGGGCACTTGCGAGTTCCAGCTCTGCGCGGGCAGCAAGATCGCGGGTCTCAAACGTAAAGTCCCCGCTCTCCCCCAACTCCTTGCGACGCTCATCGCAGACGATTCGCCACTGTTTGTCAGGGAAATTGTTGCTCACACATCCACATGCACCGCTGGGGTACTGCACGTTATGGACATACCAGCCGCCGTGTCTCCACTTTGAGTACTCAGGTTTCCATTCTTGATTGTTCACTTTCCATTACTCCAGTTGATGAAGCCCAAGGTAAGTGAACGTGCCCGGTTGGGCGATGTTCGCCCTGGGCAGTTGATGTTTTTTGACCAGCGAGTGGTCTTCAAAAAGGCTGGCAGATGACCAGCAAATTGGACGGAGCCAAAGTGCAGCCATTTTAACAACAGCGATGTGTTTTTAAACCGCGAACGACGTAGCGACGCTCGATCACCATCTCCGCCACCAATGGTGATTCCGTCCTCATAACCACCAGCCCGAACTGCATCGCTGCCCGATCGGACATGGGGCATTCGGGATCTGGCTTCCGCGGTGCACCGGACAAACTGACTGTGAATGCTGAGGCCGGCTACTTTTAGAAATCCTGTGATCGCCTGGGCAGCTGCAGTGAGCGTCATAGTTCCTCCTGCTGAAACGTGCCTAACTTTTAGGCTTCGGCAGCCAGCCGCAAACAGCTTCGAGGTCGATTTTTCCCCTGAAATCGAATACACTGAAAGCTCGTTTGGTCCCTGTGACCATTCGCGTACCTTGTGTACGCATTTACCAATGGTTGGTGTTACTTCGGTATATCCAATCGGCACCGCTAACCCGGTGTATTGGCGGCTGCATCCTTGGATGTAGTCAGCGGCTTCTCGGCGCTTTAGACGTTTTCTCTGTCCTTGGTTTCAGGGCATAGGGGGAGCTCTCCAATCGCCGTGCCGAGAAATCGGCAGCATGGGCCTCCTGGCGAGCCGTGCGAGGCGTCCTTTGTGTGTTTTCTGACCAGAACACAGAAGGGGCGTCTTGCCCGGATTTCAGATAGGAGAGCTCCATGACTGCATCTAGTATGGTCAAAGCAGGTGTTTCGCCCGCCGACATCACCACCCTCAGGGTTGTTCGCAACTCGGAAGTGCGTAACGCACCCTTGTATCGCAAAATCCGGGAACGGGTTCGCGCGCAAGTGAATGCGTTTCAAACCCGGCAGCTGCTGAACTCTTCCGTGACTGCAGCCTAAGCGAAACACCATTGTTCGTACAGCAACAGGAGGCCTCTGCGCCTCCTGTTTGCATTTCTACTCCCCCTCCTCCCCTTCCCTCCCCGTCTACCGGCCATCAGGCCAAAAAAAAACCTCAACCGCGCGATGCAGTTGAGGCTTTCGGTGCTTTGCGTCCACCAGACGTTCTCTTGAGATCTCTTCGACCTATTTGTAGGCCCCTTTCAGATGCTTCTTCTTCCACTGTTCAAGGGACAGGTTGGAGTGCCCTGCTGCAGTGTTTTCGGCCCACTGAATCTGCATGGCGCTTTCGACGTTTCCACTGGGGAGGATGAAGTCCGACACCCCGTTGGAAAACTCAACCAACTCGTTGGAGAACCGCTCCTCAAGCGCCGCCAGGAGGACTTTGTCCACCACCAGCTCATCGCCGGCAATGAGCACCGTGAAGTATTTGCTGCCGGGCACATTGATGCGCTCGATGGGGCAGCGCCCTTCCAGAATCTCGCTGACCACAAAGTTCGTTAACTCATCCACTTCGCCGCCTTCGACTTCAGCCCCAGCGAACGCCCCCAGCGCCACAGGCGTGCCCTTGGGTACATCGAGGCGGTAGAGACCATCGTCGTTGCCGTGTTTGGTGCGGTAGGCCTGCGCCGCCTGGACCCGCTTGGGATCGGACTCGTAACGCCCGCTCACCACCGGTGAGACATCGCCCTCAATCACCACCAGGTAGTGATCAGTATCTTTGCCGTCGTTGAACACTTCCCACTCTCGGTAGGACTGGTTCGCAACCGCCAGCGTGGTCTTCTCGTCGGCCGGCACAGCGCCGGCGATCTTGAAATCCAGCAAAGGCGATCCTTCATCTTCACCGCTGCCAATTGGGGAGACGACAGTGCGAAGTTTGCGATTGATGGTTTCAGTCGCCACTTCACCTTCGACGTGCTCAACCAGGAACTGGACTACCACGATGTGCGCCATGTGATTTGTACTTTCTGTCATGAATTGACTCCGATATTGTGGAGCCCACCTCCCCCAATGGAAGATGAGCTCCCATTGGGGTTGTAGTGATGCGGTTTATACCGCGTTAAGTGGGTCCACACGAATCCCCGAATGCGCCTTTCGGCAGCACCCAAGGATCAAGGAAGACCGGCGCACTGAATGTGCGACTGTTGGCGATCTCGACCCAGAAAGGGTCGGTATCTGTGCCGAAATCATCCATGGCCACGGATAGTCTGCTTGTGCAAACCATCCTCGTCTGTGGTTATGAGTTTCATGTAGTTCTCCAAAAAGTAATGGGAACCACATGCCCCAATCGGGAAAAATGGTTCCCGTTGGGTGTTGGCCGCGAAGGGCCGGTGTGTTGATGGCCGTCACACGGACGGCGAAAATGGCCGAGGCCAAGAACGCTTTCATTTTATCAGTCGTAGGGCGGGGAGAATGTCAAAGTGGCGGGGCCGTGGCCGCAATGAGCAAGCTATCTCCTGCGCCTGTTGGCCTTTGCCCGTTTCGGAAGTGAATCAATCCCGTGCTGGACGAGCATTTCGTCACGCGCTGGATCTAGGACCGAATCGAAATGATCCAGCATGCCCAAGGCATCCAATACCCGGAGGAAGTTGCGCATGCCAACACCCGCCTTACCAGACTCGATAGCCACCACTGTGCTCAAGCCCATGTCTGCCAACCCTGCCAGCTCGGTCTGGGTCCAGTTGCGGACTCGCCTTGCATGTGACACGCGCTGGCCCAGCCTTACCAGGGCGTCCTCCGTGCGACGATCCGCTTCAGTTGGAGGTTTCAGGAATTTTTGTGATGGCAGTGATTGCCCCTTTGGCTTTGATGTGATTTCAACATTTGTCATGCAACCAAGCTACATCAGGATGGCTGTTCGTCAAGGCCTGCAAATTTATCTAACCCACTTGCGCAAGCTGAATTTCGTGAGAAAGTAGAACCAAGAAACCCCGGCAACGTGCCGGCAGGCGGCAAGGAGCATTAAATGTTGGTTATCGATCACCTGGTCACAATGTCCGATTCCGAGTGGCAGCAATTCCAGGCCATGACACGGGCACCGTGGCGGCCGCGCACCGTCGACGAATTCAATGCCATGTGCGACCTCGGATCAGCGATGCACCGCGCCGAAGATACCGAGACCGTCGGTGAAGTGTTCGCGCAGAACACCCAGCGCATCAAATTTGGCCCGGATGGCCAGGCGAACTTCCCCGCGGACAAACGCAGGCTGGCCTATGTCGAAAAGTATGGCCACTCGCCTACTCCAGAGCAGCTGGAGGCCTTCAACCGGGAAGTTATCCCACAACGCTCAGGCTTGTCGCTCGTTAAAAAGGGCTGACCAGAATTAGTGCGTGTGGTCAGCTGTCAGGGGCCGCTACGGGCGCCCCGGCAGGCTGGCCGGTGCCGCAGCTGTCCTTGCACTTGTATTGACGTGTTCCGGCATCCTTGGACACGCGATCCATGTGGTGGGACACAATGGAGCGAAGCCCTTGTTCATCCTCAATCACAGCCTGTCGTTTTTTGTGGGATGCCTGAAGTGGCGATCGGTGCGACGTAGGGAGAATGCATGCCGACGCGCCCACTTTCGGGCGCTGCCTGGACGTGGCATTCCCCTGCAGCAGGCGGTTGAAATCTAGGTTCATGCGGCTCTCCCAACACTCGAGCCACATGTCGTCAAAGGTGCCCGTCCGGGTTGTTAAGTTGTGCCGACAAACTGCGTTTGGACCGGCATCACTGGTTGCTATTTGATGAGTTGCTCTGGACGGATCTGGTAGCCGGCAAAGTAGGAAAGCGAGTCGGCTTCCTCCACTAAACGGTCGTACTCATTTCGCTTGAGTTTGATTATTTTCTTGTTTTTCACAATGAAGACCGGGCTTTTTGGCCCGGACTGTGCCATACCGTTGGCAATACTGTTGATGCGAATGATGAGATTCGCCATCCGAGACGACTTTCTGCGTCTTTTGGCCATTTTCCTATCCTTTCAAAAAGAACAGGCACCTGCCCTGGAGAGCAATTGGTGCCCATCAGGGTTGTTTTTTTAGATTGACTGCCAAGAAGTGACAGCCGATTGATCGCGGTAGGCGACCAAGCCAGAGCGATTCACCTCGGGCCACTACTTAAGCCAAAGAACATGGCGAAAGTCAGCCAAGAATACGCTGAGTCACATCTTCATACAACTCAGCGATGGCATCCACGGCATCAGCGCCGTTGATCTCTTTATCCGTCCCGAAACCAAGATCTTCCAGTCCGGCCAAGAGCGCGTTAAGAGCCAGCTCAGTTTGGGACGATCCCTTCGGCATGGACTTTTTGCTAACACGCTTTTGTTTTTTGCTCATTTTCCTTGACTCCGTTTGAATTGAGCCCAAGGAAGATGAACGTACCCTTGTGGGCGGTGTTCGCCCTGGGCAGTTGATTGGTTGTGACCAGCTGGTGGTCAGTTGAATGGCTGGCACTCGACCAGCAAATTAGCGCGCGGCTAAAGTATCTGAATTCTAGCCATTTTTGGTCCTGCTGTCAGGCTATCGTGATCGGGGTGAGGTTCAAATAGGAAACCAGACGCCCATGAAAAAAGCCCTGGCTGTCACGAGGACGAGCACAGGGCTTGGTGGTTATGACAGTACCGAGTTGCGGTTTGCGCCGGCTAGGCAATCGACTTGATCGCCCATCCGATGATGAGTCCTGCAATTGGCACTCCTATAGCGTAGATCCAGCGCTTCCAGTCAGCTGGCATCAGTTCACTTCTTTGGCTATTGAGTATTTGCCCAATGATGTACAGCCCAGTTCCCTGGACTGCGGTCATTGAGCGCCATCCCATCGGGACAAAGAACCATTTCCATAACTGGGAGACGACAAAGCCTGCCCACAGCATTGATATGGTCGCTGCAGCGACGAACAAAACGAACTTGAGGAATCGTGTGGCCTTTTCGTTTTTCACAATTTTTCCATCTCCTGTTGATTGGAGAGCACCGACCCAGCTGGGCAGCGCCCTCCGGGTGGTTGATTTCAGATCCCGTAATGGGCTCTGACGAGGCGTCGCCGTTCTGGGAACGGGCGCCCTTGGGTTACTTCGATTGGCGCCCGTGCAACTAGCTGCCGCAAGGCTGCTGCGCGCACGGATGGCTTGTAGTTTGCACTTGACCGCGATATGCGGACCAGGTGGTGGACGGGCAAGACTTCTGTCGCACGGAGATGGCCAAAGAAGCGCTGTCGTTTTTCGCCCGCGAGTACACGTTGGGTAGACAAGATTCACATCCTTCAAAAAGGACGGACACCCTACCCGTTCGGGCTATTGGTGCCCGTCAGGGTTTTCAAATTCCGCGTAAGCCGGGGAATTGGTTCAGGTTCTACAGCTGCTGTGCTGCAGCTTCGATCAGGTCGGCACGCTTGAGGATGCTTTCGGCCTTCTCGCGCATTTCTTTCACTGTTTCACCGAGAGATGTCTTGGCAGACTTTCCTGGCGAAAGGCGAACGTCCAGATTCGTTGTATCGGTCTTGATGCACGCGTATGCGGATTGGAAACCCAGTCGCACTTTGACAATCATGTTCAAGGCTTGATGTTGTCGCTTCAGTGTGAAGTCGTTGACTGGCCAGCCATATTTGACATGGAGTTCATTGGCATAGGCCTGCGCCAGTGCATGAGTTCCCATATCGCCAACGCATTCGGCCCCGCCGCTCTTGATCCGGACGTACACGGAATAGAACTGCGGATTCTCGGTGTCCACCTCGATGCAGGTTCCCATCGGGTCGCCTTCCTCATTGAGGTTTCGTACACCTTGAATCTCAATGGCATCGTAAGCTTCAGCTCGGTCACCAATGATGACATCGGCATAGCGGTCGTTAAGGTCAGCATTGATCACGAACGCGTCACTGCTGGGGCTTTCGCCCTCAGTAACCATCGTGGCCAACTGCTGCGCTGCCAGCTCCTGGCTTGCCTGCATCACTTTCTGGTGTTGCTGGTAGTCGAGCTCATCCGTGAAACCCAGAACTTGCAGCTGCTCAAGAGAAGAGCTGGCGGGAGCAGTTTGGGCCTGTGTTGTTTGCACAGAGTTCATTTGAAAATCTCCAGTTTTTGGAGGGCACTGCCCCATCAGGGCGTGGTGCCCATCCGGGGTTAATTGGTTGCAGTCGACTGGCTGCTTATGCAGCCTGCAGGAGTGCAATCTCGGTAAGCGCGTAGCGAAGAAACACGCGCGCGATATTCTCCTGACTTTCACCGGTGAAATAGGTCCCCGCGGTATCACCAGTGGTGATTCCCAGGTCCTTTTGAATCACGTTAGCGCCGGCGTTGATGGCCGCTTCCGTTGCTTCATCAAGCGTGGAGTTCAGACGCTCCAGGGCAAGCACTTGCGCATCTGTCATCCCGTAGAGGTCAGGGGTGGCAGCAAACCGGCCGCATTCTGTCACCGTGGGGTCGTGGATCACTACGCCCTGGTGAACGAATCCGGCCATCGGTTTGCCGAGCACATCGCTGGTCTCATGCAAGGCGAAGGGGAACACGTCTGCAATGGGTTTTTGCAAGGGCGCGGTGCTGGTTTTCATGTGGTTTCTCCAAAAGAAATGGGAACCACACTGCCCTGCGGGAAGCTTGGTTCCCGTGAGGTACGGCCGTTTATGGCCAATGAGATGAAGGTCGTCACATGGACGACGAAAATGGCGCGAGGCCAAAGACGGATTTATTCTAGCTGCTCTGGTGCTGCATGCCAAGTTCATCTAAGCCCAGAAATAGGAAAAGCCTCCACCCTTGCGGGAAGAGGCTCACCATTTATCGCCGATCAAGTAGCGGCCGCCATCGTTTCATCGAATGGCGCCCAGCACCAGGACCAGGCGCCAATCGCATAGACCTTGGTAGGCACGCCATCGATGTCGATCACTGATGGGGAGAACCGCTCAAGGCTTTCGTATTCAGGGCCACTGTGGTCCTCCCTCACAAACTCATCGGTTTCGGGGTCGTATTGCAGGCCCGGCATGTCCTGGGCAAGCTGCTTTGCCACTTCAAAGACGAAGTAAGGGCACTCCCAGCCGTTCCAGCGCTGCCCGCTGGTGAAGGCCTGATAGCGCTTGCTCTGGTCCCTGATCCAGTCCCCGCAGACAAGCTTGGATCGGTACTCTTGCGCTGTACTCACAGTCTGTTGGATTGTGGCCATGAGCTCAATCCTCCGGCTGGTGATCAACGTCCATGACGTCTGGCTGGCATTCCTGCAGCGCATTCCCGTCGATCGTGAAGGCGGTGGAGGCATCTTCGCTCAATGCCTCGGTTTCATGCTTAAGCATGTAGGCTTTGCAGCGCTCGACCTCCTTGGGGGCAAGCGGAATGCACTGGCCTTGCGGCTTCAAGAATGCGCTCCTCTTTGCCGGACTGGTGCTCGGGCGAGATGTCATGTGCACGGGCAGCAACTCCAGTTTTCCCTGCAGGACTGTCTCAACAATCAGCGGAACAGTAAGGATGATTTGCATGGGTCTTTTTCTCCTGATTTTTTGGAGACCCCGCCCCTCGGGGTTGAGTCCCCGGGGGTGCTAAAGGCGTCACAGGCTTGGTGTCTGCACGGTGCCACACGGCAACCTCAGTTGCGGCGGCGCTTCGTTGAAGATGCAGCGTGCGCTGCCTCTTGGAAAAGGGTCTGACCAAGCCTTGTGGGCTTGATCAGGATGAAATTGCCACCGTAGTCAGTGGCTTTCAACGAGTGCAGATTTCTCTGCGGATAGCGTGAGCTTTCCTCGCCATGGCATATTTCCAGCCATTCTCCATTGGTCAGTGGTAGGTCCGCTTGAACAGCAGTGGTTGCTGCTTGTGCTGACCGTACAAGAACACTTCCAGCCTCTCACGCACCCATCCAGAAATGGCGGGCGAATTGAGAGCTTTCACCAGCACCATGCGGTGACCGGCATCCATGACGGCATCAAACAGCGCTTGCACGCCATCTTCGCCACCAGCCTTAGCAGCACTGTTGACAGTGGTGCCAGCTTCTTCCGACATGGCCAACACGAGGAAGTCCACGTGGGCAGAAAAAGCGTTGTACTTGGTTTCATAAACTGCTTGGCTCTTCATTTCAATCTCCATTAAAGGGATTGACGAGTTCCAAGAGATTTCCCCCATGGGAACCTTGGTTCCCGTCGGGGGTTGTTGAAGGCTGACATGTGTCAGCGAATTCGGAATGTCCGAAAGCGAATTAATTTAAACAGACTTCCTGAGGATCGTCAACCCAGGCGGCCGGCTGGACCTGCATTCAGATGCTGACCGCGAGTGACTTCTTTCCCTTTTTTCCGTAGGCTGCTGGCTTGAATGAATTCGCCGAGGAGGTGAGCATGGTGAATACCGAATAGCCTGGAAAGTCACTTTTGATCAGCTTCACAAACGACAGTTCTGCCTCTGCGCTTGTCGGTGCACTCTGCACACCATGGACAAGCTTCATCGTGGTCGCGTCATCGGCACGTTGCAAAATGGCAGAGACAAAGAACACCTGCAGGGACTGAGTTGCCTGTTGATCGTCCTGGTTGGCAGTGGCATGCATGGAGCAAGTCAAAGCAGCGGCCAGAGTCACAAACATGGCGAAAGTGCGCACCAATTGCTTGATGCTTGATTTGATATTGAAGGTCATGAGGTTCCCGTGGTGAGGCCCATAGGAATACGCCCTCAGGACGTAGTCCCCTGCTGGGCATTGACGATGTTTCGACCCCGCAAGGAGGCCGTGGTGTAAGGCTGGCACTGGCTGGTGTTACCCAACTGACCGGCAAATTTGGACTGCGCCAAAAGTGAATAAATTCTAAGGCTGGGTCACGTGGCTGGCTGGCCCTCACACCGCTATGACGACAAGATTTCCACTGGAACGAACTTTTGGCGCACTGAAGTGCCGGTTCAGTCGGCTGATTGTTGTTTATGAGCTTGCAGCAGTGCCGACGGTGCCCTTGGCCGTGTTCCCCGTCAATGCCGCGCAGCTGATGCGCCGTCCTGGTCGGCGAGCGTCAAAACTCCAAGCAGGCGTTCCTCAACCCAACCGGAGCGGTTTTCCACGCCGATAGGCGCCGTGTTGGCCAGATCCTGAATCACGGCCTTGGCTTGCTGTTTGGTTCCTTTGGCTTGGGAGAGCTTGTCCAGGACTGCGCGGCTGAGTGTCAATGAGGTCCGGCGTCCCGCAATTTCGACGTTGACCCGTTTCGTGATTGGTTCCTTGCGCTTGCCTATCCCGGCCTGCTCCATGGCCAAGCCTACTGCTTTCGTCACGATGGTCAGCAAGTCTTGTGAATCTTGCGCGGGTTCTGAGGCCCCAAGGACGCTGGCCACCTTGGCACGGTGAGACGCGGCAAATGCACCGACAAACTCATCCGCGGCACCGCTCTCGGCCAATGCCTTGATGGCAGCCCCAACGATGGCATCGAGTTTTCGGGTTTCACTGTCGTCTTGCACAGTCTGAAGTGTAGCGGTTTGGAATACTGGACATACTGCCGCATATCGCAAAACGATGTGTATTTACTTGTTAAGCGGTGTTCTGCTGCGCGCGCATATCACGCATACCTAGGAAAAGTATGCGAATCTGCCATGATTGTTTGGCTTCCCCTTCTGGCAATGGTCAGAAAATCGGCCTTAAATAGGGCGAATCGCCCGGTTTTTGAGTTGAATCTCATCAAAACCGACAACCAGCAGCGCCCCACTCCCATCGTCATGGCGGGGATCGCTTCCAGTTTGTTTCAGGATCGCAAAAAACATTCTGAATGTTCCATTTGAGAATCACAAGCAAAATCAAGGACTTAGCTCGTTGTCCATGGTGGATCTGCATACTACCGATGGCACGGGCCAGCGTAAAGCAGCAAAACTGCATACCAGGCATGGCAGATGGGCAGTCGATCCATGGCAGAACTGCATACTTGCGCACCGTATGCTCGATCGATGGCAACGAGTGCCCCCTTGTTGCCATCGATTAAGATGTCCATGTGAGCACCACCGAGCCAACTGCCATCGATCCTGAGGACCGCGGCTTCGACATGCGGCGGCGGGAGCCTGACCAGCCGTCGCTATTCCCGACCGAGGATCTGATCATCCCAGAGACGATCAGGAGCATCCGCAAGGCGGTGAGTGCCATCCATGCTACCCCGTTGCGCCCGGAGCACAGCCAAAGCCTCAATAGCCGGCGCCTGTTCGATGCTTGCATCCTGGTGGCCCAGATTGACTTCCGCAAGCGCGACAAGCAAATGCTCGATCGAGTTCGAACCGAGCGCCTGTCGCCGATGTTTGAAACTCGGGTGACTGATCTGGCGCGGTTGGCCGGAATCCCTGGCAAGAACTATGAGCGCATCTATGAGGAGCTGGACCAGCTCTTTGAAATGAGCCTGCGTTGGAACATCGTGGGAGAAGACTCTGAGGTTGAGTGGGAGATGAAGAGCCACTTCCTCGCTTCATTGGGCTACGGGCGCGGGCATAGGCGCGGGCTCATCCGCTTTTCGATTGATCCCTCGATCCTGGAGATCGTGCTGGAGCCCAGCAATTGGGCCACCCTGTCGCTTCAGGCCATGGAAGGCCTTGGGACGGCCGCCAGCTACGCGCTTTATCAAAACGCCTGGAGGTATGTGAACACCCATGCCAAGGTCACTGCGGTCCTGCCGACGGCTACATGGGTTGAGCTGCTGATGGGCCAGTCCAGGTATGTGGTCGAGGATCCCGAGCAGGGCAAGCGAGTGGTCAACTACGGCGATTTCAAAAGGCGCGTGCTGATGGATGCCATTCGCCGGGTCAACGACATCCAGGCATTGAGCTACACGCTTGAGCTCAAGGAATATCGTTCCGGCACCAGAGTATCAAAGCTCCAGTTCAAGTTCATCCCGAAAAAGCAACCTTCACTCGGGCTGCCCCTCACCTGGCCGGACGACGTGTTACGCGTCCTGGAGCGCCTGGGCTTCACCCAGACAGAAATTGAAAACCTGAGTCAGGCCCACTCCTATGAGGAAGTGGCTGATTCCATCCTGCGACTCAAGGCGGCCGAAGGCAGGCTGAAAGCTGCTGGCCGGCCCATCACCTCCAAGAAGTCCTACTTCAGCGGCATCCTGGCCAATATTGCTTCTGGTGCCGTGGGAGATGATCTGGACCATGAAAAGATCGAGGCCGAGGCGAAGGCGCAGGAAGCGCAGCGCGCGGCCGACTTGCGGCATGCACGCCGAAAGGAAGAGTTTTCAAAGCACGTGTCCGATGTGTTTGCGGCCAAGCTCTACGACTTGGACGAGGTGGACCGGGACGAAATCATCAGGTCATTTGAGGGCAGCCCGGCGGCGGCAAAGGCCCAGCTTCTGATCAAAAATGGATGGAGTCCCAAGAGTGTTGGGGCGCTGAGCATCCTACGGGGATGGCTAGCAACGGACCGGCCCGATGTGTTGGACCGGATCCTTACAAACCCCGAAGACAAGAATTTCGATGCCTGGATGGCGTGGCGGCTGGATTCGATAGAGCCCGACCGCTGATTGCGAATGCCCATGCGAACTGACCACCGTACCTGTATTCGTTGAGCAGATTGCTGGCGATCACCATTGACCCGGTCAACCGCTTCCCGGCGAGAGCGGTCTATCGGTAGCCCCCTCAAATGGGGGATGTTCAAACCACAACGGTTGGTTGAGAATCGCTCCAAATGTGGAGCGAGCCACTTCTTACCAGGTGCCGGGTTTGTCGCTATTTTTAATGTAGCAAACTATCCAAGTGGGACGAGCCTAAATGTCAGTTCTTATAGTTCAAGTTGCCACGTTATACCGCAGCACCTTGCGTTATACCTTCGTTAGGCATCAGAAAACACGCACTTCAACGGGGAGTTGATGTTCAATCTCATAGTCACTGGTATGGACGTCGCCGCGCCACGCGGCTCATTGACGATGCAACATGGCCGGGTTTTCCAGCACACGGATAAGGATCTGGAGAATCGATATGCTCCGGGCGGCGTGCTTGACACCGCCGCATTGATGGCGCTGCCTACCATCCTCACGAACGAATCAAGCAGCGATCCGGACTTCCCCGTGATGGCAAGAGTTGGCAAGATCACCAAGATCAGACGCGGGTCGGCGGAGTACCAAGTCGAGTACGAACTCAGTGCCGATGTGCCACCGATCGCCAACTCTGTGCTCGAGTCGCTCGCGGCGCCGCTTCACTTTGTCATCAGCAAACGGTTCTTCGATGATTTCCAAACAAATCACTGGGCAGTCAAGGACGCCGACTTGTTCCGCGTGCTTTTCACGGAAAGCATCGGTCGTATCAAACCGACGATATTCAAACTGCCCGAAGGGCCAGTTGACCCAAAGCTCGTAGCGGTGATGATGCCATTCAATGCGGAGTTCACTGGCGTGCACACCGCCCTTCAAGCCGCAGTCGGCGCCGCCGGCATGCGGTGTTTGCGTGCCGACAACATCTGGGATGATGACGTAATCATCCAGGACGTGGTGAAGCTCATCGGCACTGCACGGGCCGTGATCTGCGACCTGACCGGCAAGAACGCCAACGTCTTCTATGAGGCCGGGATCGCGCACACCATGGGCCAAGACGTCATCCTAATAGCGCAGCACGAATCCGACATCCCATTCGATCTTCGGCATATTCGACACATCAAATACCTTCCCAATGAACAGGGGCTAAATGAACTGGCGGAGAAGGTTTCGAATCGCCTAGCAACTTTGGTCATCAAGTAGCCGAGCTGCTCGACTGATGCCTAACCCCTCACTCAACTGGACCCACAACAGCAGGAGGCGGCTTCGCCGCAAATGTTGGTGGTCAGGTCATCTTTACGTTAGGCACGTATATTCCAGCGTTCCCTCAAGCAAGGAGATCCCAACCAATGACGACAATTGAAATCACAGAAAAGAAGGATGCACTTTCTGCAGGCGACTGGGTTATGGCTGCACTATGTTTCGTGCTCCCAATCGTACTTCCTATTCTTCTCGCAATTTATAATTTCGCCCGCTCGCAGAAACAGCGAGGCATTCTCTATCTTGGAACGATAGGCGTGCAAATAGTGATTGGCGTATTAGTCGCGGTTGCACGATAGCAGTTAGATTCGGCTCAAGATTTAGGCAATGTCGCCACGGTATGGCTTCTCCACCTTTTTCAAACAGAAACCATCACTGCGCGCGGCTCACTTGTGACGGGGAAGCCCCTTCATTCGTTAGACATCAGGTATGACGATCGACGAGCTCTCGAAGGTTGCGGGTGTGCTCGGATTCTTCATGAGCCTAGCAACCTTTGCGCTGACTCGCTGGGAACGTCGAATCTTGGTGGACTTCGGATTGGACGCCGGGACCTCGGCGGACTTCCGGGACGAAAGCGACCAGCCGATGAGCATTGTCAACCTCACCATCTCGAATTTGGGAGCGAGGTCGGTGCTGCTAGATATGAGAAGTCTAGAAGTCATCTCTAGCGGCAACGTGCTGGATGCGTGGCGACAGGACTTTTGGGGACCGGAAGTGCGCGAGGTACTCCTGAAGCCCAATGACTCTCACACGATCGGAATCCCCCTAACGACCTTTATGAAGGAGCTGCATATTGAGACTCCGCCAAAGTACGACGACCGCAGCTTTTCCTTGATGCATCCTGTGCGAATATGTGTAAAGGGTGCGAACGGAAAGGCGTACTCAAGCAAGCAACTCAGGTTCTGGGAGGCCACGGGTGAATTTCACAGAGCCGTCTAATTTTGTATATGGACGCCTTGGGCCGTCGGGCCGCTACGCGGTCCCTTGGCCCAATGCGCCGGTTCCCTTTACGTTAGCCGTCACCAAAGGCCCCGCCGTGAGCTGTCAGATGCGCACTTACCTGGACGCTCCCGCATCCGAGCGACCACGCAGGCGAGAGCAGTGCTGAAGGAAGAGCAGGCGGCTGAGCTACTGCGACGCTGTGAAGCGATCGCAGGTAGAACGCTGCCGATGCTACGCGGTAACTTGAGGCGAAGCAGCACGCGGGTCGCCGCAGTGTGGGAAATGATTGTGGTCGAGGCTGCAAGCCAGCTTGGCCGAATCGAGTACGAAGACCCGAAGGGAGGTCCAGACATCAAACTGTATTTCTCAGACGAGCGCTTCGTCTGGATCGAGGTCACATACCTGCACGAACGGTTTGCGGAAGAGGAGCGCCGCAGCCGTGCCGTGTCGGACTGGGTGCATGAAGAGGCCCAACGCATCGGGTTTGATGGAGATGTTCGCTGCGACTTCTTTGGTGATGTCAATAATCTAGCCGGGCCTGTGCGCACTGTTCCGCCTATGGATAAAAGGAAGGTCTTCTTGCGTGACCCCGAGGTCGCTGCCTTCTTCAACGTACTCAAATCACGACAGTTTGCTGAACACAAGACGACATTGACAAGGTGGACGGTCACTTTGAGCGCAACGCCGAAGAGGTCCAGATTTCAATCGGGCGGTGGTTTGGTCCAAGAGTCACCGAAAACCATCGAGGAACATGCCGCCTACCGCGCGCTCCTTGGAAAGCGACGGCAGCACAAGGTCGACGGCCCACGCGTTGTCTGCATGGGAAGCGATACCAGCCGCGCCGTATCTCCTACATCGAGTACGCAGCCTTTCCGACTAGAGGACGCATTGAGCGCGGCCCTGTCCAAGGCGGGCGCAATATCTGGTGTATTTGTGGCCCAGATCTCCGACGTGCAAGACTTCGTTCACGGTTGGAGCAGAATTGCGAAGGCAACGTTCTATCCGGTTTCTGACAGGCACTGTCGCAGCCCTCTCTCACAAGATGAGATCCAGAAACTGGGCCGGCTGAACTTCAATCGCTGGGCCTACGCTTTCACGCTGGATCGTTGGACCGAAGATCCTCCGAAGCACATGATTCGAACGACTAACCGGCTGATAATTCGGCTTCAAGGAACAGGCGCCGTGAAGATAAGCATTCCAGGATCTCAATTGGTAGACATTCTTGCAGGGCGAGGAAGCTTGACTAGCGCGTGCTCCATGCCGGGCGATCCACCGGATCAGATGCTGTCCAAGTTGCTCAGCGGAGCACTCAAGATCGTCGACAGCAAAGTCATACCGGGTAACCTAGAGCAGGGCCTGTCGGAGTTGGTCGAACTCACACTTGTGCCGTCGCATGAGCAGGTGTATGAGCGCAAGAAGCGCTCCAGCGAGTGACGGCTAACCCCTCGCCTCACCTCGAATGTTGAACGACTGCTGTGGGATCTTTAAGCAGCAGTTCATTGCCGGCGCGCAGCTGGCGCTGCAGCCCAGAGTCCTGGGCGTTCCGGTCCTCATGCATCACTTCGCCGGCCCACTGGGCAAGCATGTCCTGTGACATTGACTTGGGGCCGATAACGTTGCTTCGAAAAACAGGTCGAATCATGCTCTGTCCCAGCGTGAAGCGGTAGAGCAAGCACAGCCAGTGCCCTCTCACCGAGCCATAACGCGTACGAACCACCTTCAGTGTTTGTGACTGGGCTATGTAATACATATTCAGCACCATGGCGCGCCGAGTGACATCCTCCCTGGCAGTGGCTTTCCCGTCTGCTGCACGGACCAGTTCACGGTGAGCGTAGCCGATGGCCGCATTTCGCCTAATAGGGGAGCCTTCCAGAATGTCCGCCGCCTGAATCAAGTCGTCAGGGGTGACCGCGCAGGTTCCGCTCCAGCCGGTGCTGGTGTCGAAGGTGTAGACATTGGCTGATAGATGCGCCGGGGCTGCGCTGCTCTCGCCCCAACATTCGGCCATGCTCACCGACCATCCCGGCTTGCTGCCCACCAACAAGTTTGCCCAGAACTGCTCTTCGTTTCTTTTCATGCAGCCCTTGGCATTACAGGTTGGTCTCAGGGCCGTTGATTTGGCCGGAAATGCGGGCACCAGGGTGCATGTCCAGATCGGCGTCGTACTGGATGCTGCCCTTGACTTTGGCCGTGGGGCTGAGCTCCATGCCTTTTCGGGCGTGGAGCTTGCCGTTCACCGTGCCTTCTACGTAGATGTAATCCGCAATGATCAGCTCGGTGGTAACAGTTGCGCCGCCGGCGATATGGATGGACCCCGCCTTTCCCAGCTCGATCTTGCCGGTGTACTCACCGTCGAGACGAATGCCAAGGTCTTCGGAGGCCGCCATGTCGCCTGTCATGGTCGCTGACTTGGGCAGCACCGTGAATTGGGTTTGAAGGATTGTTGCCGGGAAGAGGCGGGGCTCGGGTGACTTCGCAAGCGTGGCCAATGTGTTCATGATCAAATTCCTTTAATTCGTTGGCTGTGGGGCTGGATCAGGCGGCGAGCTTCTTCATGGAAGCTTCGACATCGGCACCTTCGGCAATCGTCAGGCGGCCATAGGTAATGTGACCCTTGAAAACCGATTTCTGGCCAAAACTGGCAAGCCCACCAGTAGCGGCAATGTCGCCATCGGCTTCGCCATTGATGCGGACATGGGTTGCCTTGAGCGAACCCTTGAACTTACCCTCACTTTCGACCGTGATCGTGCGGTTTGGTTCGGCAGTCACCGTGCCATCCACGATGCCGTCAATTCGCACGTCGCATGGGTAGTGTGCTTCTCCAGTAAATGTCAGCCCTTTGGGCAGGACACAAATACGGTCTTCACGGACCTGGTCGGAGGCCTGCTGTACGGATGCATGGCGGGACTCGCTGACCTTCTGGACAAAGCGCAAAGGTTCAGTTGCGGGGCGCAGTATTTGTGCTGCTGTCGCCACCAGTGGCGTAGACGCTGGATCGGGCAGTGCCGGTGCAACAGCCGCGACTTCGGCTCTCAGCATGTCGGGGATTCGGGACAGGGGCGGGTGAAGCGTGGCTACGCCTTGGGCCTCGGATCCTGGGGTGGTTGCGGTTGTCATCATGTAGCTCTCCTTTAACGGTTAAATTGGCGCTCATTGCCTGAGCCGTAGGCATAAAAAGTGCCTGGTGCAGAAGCAATTGCACGAAGCGTTTGCAAGGCGCTACTCTTTTGCATGCCTTCTGGCGGGGGAAGGGGTGGAACCACCCGATCGAGCTGGCGCCCCATTGGCGTCCACGTCCACACCGGCATGCCTTTGGCGGCCAGTGCGTCCGCGAGTTCAGCACGCTTGCTCACGAACTCCGGCATCGCGCCATTGCTCAAGATCTCAAGCGCTGCCCGTGGCACCGGCACCCCATTGGGGTCATACACGTGTCGCAGCGTCCACTCGGGCCGGGTGCGGGCCATCGGCTGCTGCGAGGTAAGCAGGCGGCTGAACTGGTGGCCACCACGCATCAATGCGTCAATCAGAAGGATGTCATCGGTGTTTCCGGCCGGGATGAACACTCGCGGGTGCACGGACAACAGCCAAACGCCGCGAGCCCAAATTGCGCCCCGGGTGTTCGCTTCGACGTGGGCAATGGCAATGACCTCCGGCTGCGGCAGATGGATCCAGCCCGCCGGGCGCGGTTCATTCTCGCGCTCGTGTTCCTCTGCATTGACGAAGACACGACGTACCGCGGTTTTGCACTGGTTTTGCAGGAATGCGTAAGTCGCCTCATTCAGGCCAATTGGACTGCGCATATGACGCAGGTGCATGAGGGCCGTTGATTTTCCGCCCTCCTGGGCAGGATGCTCAACGAACTTTCGAACTGGGGCCACAATCAGGGCGCTTTTGATGACTTCAACCTGTCCACGGGCAAGACTGCGGGTAAACCTGTCCCACTCGCGGTTAATTTCATCCTTCATCGACTCACGGTAGGGCCGTGGCACGTACAGGCGCTCACTAAGCGGTGCGCCTTTGATGGTGAGGTGACTGGCGGCCTGGATGAGTTCGTAGCGCGCGCGGCCCCAGTCACGCTCCCAGCTCGGATGCCAGCGCGTGAGGTTCGCTTCTGCCCACAGCAAATGCAACAGGCCACGCAGCGATGCCTGTTCGGGCAGCTTGTGATCGTCAACGCTCAAGCGGGAGGCAGTTTGTGGCCGTGGCGTGCTCGCAAGGGTCGTACGGTCCAGAGTGAAGGTCAGGCGGATTTCCCGGCTTCCATCCTCGTTTTCTTTCACCTGAGTGGTGATCTCTGTTTCAGGGCCAGCTTCGTCTTCGCGGAAGAAAATGCAAGAGCTATCATGCATTGGCCCCTGCTCTGGCCAAACAGCCAGGTGGTACTTTCCTTCTCTGAGGCGTACCTGCAATTTCAGGGGAGTGGGGCGGCACATGCACAGGGCGTGGCCGAATTTGTGACGTGCTTCGTCGAGCGCGGCTTGAAAGTTCTCGGCCTGCGATGGATCGCTCAACCGTTTCAAGTCGAATTGCTCACCGCTCGCAAGGATGCGAACGGATTTAGATTGAGCCGCGGTAAGTTTTGATTGGGTGGCACTGGCCACAGCAGACTCCTAGTGAGTGATGGAGGAACTGTAAGGCACGAACTTGTCTAATGGCTGCCAGTCAACGGACGGAAAGTAGTGCATTGAGCCGTGGAAATGCCCACGCCTACAAATAATTTGGCAGATTGTTGCTTTCGGACCATTGGTCAGGTCCCCACCACTCAATGAACTGACACTGCCAGGCAGCTAAGATTGCGGAAAAAGGGGGCCGTATGCCTAAGTTCGCTTTCGGGGTGGTAGCCCTTGCGCTGCTGGTAGCTGGATGCAAGCCTTCGGCCGAGGTCATCGAGCGTGAAGTGTCGACTCACGCTTCCGTCTCCGCATCCCTGCTTGTGGCAGCTTTGCGCAGCTGTCGGTTGGTCGGAGTGGCCAGCGTGGATGATTGCGTGGGCTTGCGTGGCAAGCTTGTGCAGGAGGTAGCCGCGCAGGCGGTAGCGGAGGCTGCTGTAGAGCACCGTAACGCCTTTTGGAAGGCCTGTCAGTCGCACTACCCCCAAGCCTACTGCCAGGGCCTGCTGCAGCGGGCGGCTGAGATTTCCACAAGGACTCCGAGTTCGTAAGAGAACACCTCTCTGTGTGCCCTTGGGGTCGTCGTAATTAGGCTTCGGCCAAGTCAAGTGTCGTTCTGGGGACCTGCTGGGCTTGCGTCCATGCCCACGCCGGCTGTTGGCCTGGCCCAGCCCCATTTTTGCCCGGCCAATCAGCGAGGGAAGTGTTCCTGATCCAAGCCAAGGGCCAACTCCTTGAGCCGGCTCCACGCCAGTGCAATGTCCTGATCGTGGCCAGGACGATCGAGGTGCGGCCGACTGGTGTGTAGTGATTGCGTGAACAGATTGGTGCGCCTGTTCCGCAGCGTTGCAGCCTGCAACTCCGGCCAAGATGGCATGCATAGAGCTTCCCGTCGTGGGAGAGAAGCCGCCATAGACAGTCCTTTGGGGTCAAAGTCGAAGAAGGCTAGTGTGGGGCGCGTGTCTCGCTGAATGAAGCCTGCAGCTACATCGGTGCGGAAGTAACCTGGTGCTCCGCGAAACAAGGCCAGTGTTGGCCGTCCTCTTGTGTAGGTCCCCATCCAACTGTAGGTATGCATTTGGAGCATGGGTTCCAGGTTTTCGCTGACAAGCAAGACCTCGTAGGGCAAGGCCTGCGCGGCATGCGAACCAAGTGTGAGTACGCTCCCTGGAAGGTGTTGAAGGGCTGGCATCCCTATTGGGACCACTGCGACCAGATCGTCGGTGACACGCAGCGCGCCGGACTTTTCGGAACTTCCCCGCGGTGCGTTGCTACGGGAAAAGTCACCCGCTGGTGCACTGATGTCAAATCCCCGCGAGGTGAGCAGGTTCCGAGCTTTCGCGAAGTCGTCATCGGTGTAGAGCACCCGCGCACCTTTGATTTTGCCGATTCCTTCCGCGCCGGCCAATCTGTCCGCTATTTCACCGTGGCGCCGCTCGGGTGCGCTGTCGGCAACGAGTCTCCTGAGGTAATCGACTATTCGTGGATTCATGCATTAGCTCGCGCTGCGGTTGCTGGGTGCGCAATGGCATCGCCAAAGGAGTGCGAGAACCGCTCTCCAGGCCTCGCGCCGTTGTTGACCAGGCTCACCGGCAACTTCCGGCCGCGCAGCCCCATCACAGCGAACACGAGCCAAATATGAGGCTCCACGCTCTGGGCCTTGTCGTCGGTCAGCCGCCAGTCCATCAGGGACATTTCTGAGGTAGATGTTTGGACTGTCTGAATCAGGCGCTCAAGTGCTACGGCGGCGTCCGATTGCTCCTGCTCATAGGGTGGGTCGATCACGCGGGTATAGCGTTTCACTTCCAATGGTTCAGGCTCAATCTGCTTGGCTGGCAGCGAGGCGGCGAGCTTTTGCATCTCATCGAAGATCTGGGCGTCCGTGTCCAAAGGCTCTACATGGGCCCCGATCGCAGGCAACGACGCAGCCATCAGGAAATCGGGTATGTCACCTCCCAAATCGGCCTCAAATCCACGCCATCCTGGCTGTTGCCGGAGAAGCATATCCATGCGTGCGAGCAGCTTGTGGTTGCGCTCGACCTCCCGCATTCGGTATATCTCTTTGCTGAGATGGGTCTGCATTTCGGACATGGACTGTTGCCAAACCAGGATGCGGGAAAGCAGGTTTCGCCGTATGAAACGTGCCAGGTCTTCCATCCCCCGCGTGCTGGCTTCGTGTTCCACCTTGTCGCACACCCTGGACAAGCGCGTCAGATCATCGGCCAAGGTGTTGGTCTGCTGCTGGTAGAACCGGTTTTGGCTTTTCTTGGCTTCCAGCGAGCGCACGTTGCCATACCTGGTGGACATCAGGGTCTGCAGGAACAGCATGTTGCGGTCCACGCTATCGGCAATGTCGAAGACCGTGGTCTGAATAGTGTCCACGATGGTGTTCACTGTCTCGGTGTCAGCGGAACGGCGTACATCGTCCACCTCCATCCACAGATTGTTGACCTGCGAGATACGAGAGCCGATTTCAGCCAAGCTCTGGAACGCTGGAAAGAGCTGCAGATGATCGTGAAGGTATTCGCGCAGGCGCGGGTGTAAGCGGTAGCCATCTTCGCCGGCGGCACGCAGGGCGCTTGCCTGTCGAAGTGCGGCAATGGATGGGTTGCTGTTCGTGCCTTCGGATTCGATGACCCCATGTAAGGCCTGCTCCACCACGTCCGCGTTGTGGTGAAGCGCTTTCAGCACATCCTTGATGGGCGAACTCATGACTGGGGCGCTCCCCCAGCGGCAGGGCCCGATGTGTCGATCCGCGTCTGGCTGTCGAGTTGGTCTACAACCTCGTCATCGGAGAGGTGCGGTGTGTTTTCAGCTATGAAGGCTATGAGCTGGTACAAATACTCGACTTTGCCCGTGAACGTGTAGCCTTTGCTGGTCGTGTTTGTTTCCACCAGGTAGCCTTCGTTTTCCAGCAAGTTGAACATGCGCTGAACGCGGTGGATGGTCGCCCCACCGTCTGCCACCCGTGCATCGGCTAATTCCCGCATGTCTGACAGGCGGCGGTCCAGCAGCGCTGAGCCGCGCACCTGTTCGCTGATTTCAGTGAGCCACACCATGTCGCCTGCATGGATCTGGGGATTGCGGCCCTGGGCCTGACGCAAAGTTTCCATGAACCCCACATAGGGCTCCAGGCGGTTGCGGATGGTTTTGAGGTCTTCACGGAAGCGGTTGCGCATTTCAACCGTTGGCACCTCGTAAGCCATGAAGAAGGCGCCGTCATCGCTCAACCGGGCCAGCCGGTATCCAATGGTCTGCAGCCACTCCGTAGCCTTGTTCCGACCGATGGGGTCCTGGAGAGCGTCGAACTCTTCCGGGTAGTGCACGGGGCAGATGAAGTCACCTTTGGCAAGGTGCTTGAGGGCTGATTCAATCTTGGCCATGTGTGGCTCCCGCGAATTGTTGCTCTGTCGTATAGATGGCGCCATTGCCTTCAAAGATGGACAGGCGGGGGAAGAAGCGCGCTAAAGCGGGGTCGATGCTCGGGCATGCGCTGATGACATCGATCTTGTGCTGGTCCAGCGTCTGGAGAAACGCGCCCAAATTTTTAGGGTCGAAGCGAGAAACTTCATCTGTGACCCAGGTGAGACGTACCGGGGAGTCCCCGCGGATCATCTGCACGAATCCCATGAGAAACATGGCCGTGATGAGCGCGGAGTTCCCATTGGACGACACCGATCGGAATTCTTCTTCATTGCTGATGGTGCGGCGTTGCCCATTCTCGTACAGAGTGCACTCCAGCTTTACCTGCTCATTGAGGTTGATCTTGAAACCACCATCGTTCTGCAGGATGTCCCTAAATGTTCGCACCAGGACTGCATCTCCGTCGGATGGCAGATCCTGCTCAGTACGCATGACCGAACGGTAGGCCATGGGATTGCGATTGCCCTTGTCCTGCATCTGGCGCAATACCTTGATGTAGTCCAGCTGGCTCACGCTGGAGCTGACCGTCACGGACAAGTCCCGGAAGCGTTCAAAGCGCTTGGTCGCAGACAGGGCTTTGCTCAAATCGCTGTTGAAGGTCTGAACACGGCGCTCAAACAGATCCAGAACACGGACGAACTCGCCCGCCAGGCTGAAGAAGCCCTGCATTTCCTTGTTCAATTGGTCGATATAGGGGCCACTCTCCATGGGCTCAAACCAGTCGCACAACACCTCCGCCTGGGCACACAGGTACTGATGGGGCAACAGGATCTGGCGGTCCGGCAAGTCCCGTTCCTTGTGGTCCAGCCAGTCAGCTGGGCCGCCGGGATGCTTGACCAACTCATTGCGCAGAGAACGGTTGTCCTTTTGCAGCTCGTCTGCCTCGGTTTCCATTGCGCTGCGCCGGGACTTGATGGAGTTTTCGAGGTCAGGCACGCTCCAGTCCACATGCAAATGTGCCGGCACGTGGTCCAGGAAGTCCTTGAGACCATGTGTCAGTAAGTCTTCCAGGCGCTGGGCTTCCCGCTTACGGACTTCTATGCTGCGGTCAATGTCATCCAATGTTTGCTTCACCTGTGCCGCCAAAGCATCAGATCGCTCACGCTCCCCCTGCAGCTGCTTGCCCACATCGCGCGCGCGCTGTTCCAGGCGGTCGCGCTCCAGTTTGTCGGATTCCAGCGAAGGAAGCTGCTCGCGGCAGAACTCCCGCCACGCGCTCACCTCATGGCGATTGCGTGCAATGCTGTCGAGCTGGGCCCCCAGCTTCTGAATTGCGGTTTCCAGATCTGAAACCCGGCGCGGGTCGAGTCCCATGCCGGCCAGACTGCGCTCATAGTCGTCCTGCAGGCGTGCCAAGTCATCGTCTTTGCGGGACTGCACTGCCTGCTTCTCGGTTTTGAATCGCAACTCGGCATTCTGGTCGGCTTGGTCCTGGCGATCACGCTGGGCCTTGAAGTCGTCTCGTATGGCCTGACGGGCTGCCTCAATGCCCTGCGAAATGCGCTTTTCCTCGGCGTCCAATGACCGGCTGCGCTCCTGCAAGGTGCTGCGTTCGGCCGTCGCGGATTCCTTGAATGCGCGTTCTTCTTCCAGTACCACCTTGTCCAGCCGCCCTTTCTTCTGGCGTGCCGAATCCAAAGCGGCCTGGGTCAGGGATTCGTGGGCTTTGGCGCCTTCATAGGCTGTTTCAGCCTGCTTGGCCTGGGCGCCGAGCTTCCTCGCCGTCTCCGTGGCCTGCTTGAGTGCGTCCGCGACCTGGTTGGCCTGGGCTTGTTTGCGCTCCAGTGCATCGCGCACTTCCTGCATGTCAAACCATGCCGGCACGTCCAGCTCCTGCACACGGATGCTGACAGGTCCTACTGTGACCGATCCATCGGTGGATACGCCATCCAGGGCATCTGGCGCCAGCGTGGGGTAAAGGTCGGTACGCGCCAGCAAGGCGGGTTCCAGCAGTTTTGCGGTATTGGCCCACATGGACGGGTCACCCCCTCGGATGAACTCCAGCAGGGAGCCTGCCTCCGGGGTCAACGAGGCCTGCAGCTGCTCCATATGACCGGTCAGGTCCTGGGCTTCCTGTTCCAACAGCCGTAGCTGGGCAAGAGACTGGTCAGTGGCACGGCGCGCGGTGTCATGGCCGTCCCGCGTCTTGTTGACTTCACGTTGTGCCTTTGTGAGCTCGTCGGCCCAGCGGGTGGCATCTTCGTCTGCAGCTTTGCGATCAGCCCGGGTTTGTGCCGTGGCCACTGGGTTCTGGAGCTTTTGTCTTACTTCGCCTTCGGCGATGCCGATCTTGACCCGATCGGCCGCAATTTCAGCCAACCTAGCAGGCGTGGCCAGCGCCAGTAGTGCATCTTCCTGCGCCTGATTCAGGGCTTTCAAGCTGACCATCGAGTCGCGCAATGACTGCTGGCTACGTGCGTCGATGTCCGCAATCTGGGTAGAAGCGCCCTGCTCGATGATGCCCTTGCGTTCATCCCGCTTCCTGGTGATGTCGCCCGCGGCTTTGGTCAGTGTGTCGCGCTCACTTTCCTTGGAGGCCTTCTGCGCCTGCAGGTCGGCCTCGGTGTCGTCCAGAACGGCCATCGTTGGAACGTCAATGCGCTCGAAATGAGTTTGCCGGTCCACCGCGCTGGCCACCATGGCGCGTTTAGCCTGAAACGCGCTATCTGCCTGTTCCTTGGTGTTTACCAGCCCCCGAATCGATTCCTGAATGGCATCGTCCTGTTCCTTGAACCGGTTGGTGTGGTCCTTGTGCTGGGCAAGCAGCTGCTCATGCTCGATGTTGGCTTGCCCCAAGGCGCTTTTGACGGCCACGTGCAGGGAACACAGCTCCAGGTGCAGTCCTTTGATCCTTGCCACCCGTTCCTTGATGCGCTGGGCATCAGGCTTGCGTTTGAGAATGTCGGCCAGATGGGCGCGGGCTTCCATCCAGCGGGACACGGATTCCTTGTTCTGCTTGAGTTCGCGCACGTTGGTGGGCTTGACCCCTACCGTGTGGGCATCGGACACACGCTCCAGGACGATGTTTTGCAGGTCGCGGAAGTTGATCCTTTCATTGGCCATGGCCGCTGAAATCTGGTCCAGGTTGTACAGCGCGCGGGGCCCGAGGGAATGCAGTGCCGCCAGGCGGCGGAGCTCAATCCCTTCCTTGGTGGACAGGCGCTCATTGAGGATCACGGCCCGGTACTGATGCAGGCTGAGCCGGCGGGTGACTTCCACACCCATGGCTTCGACGCGGGCCTTGAATTCATCCCGCCCCACGTACTGATTGTTTTCGTCGTAGAAGTAGGTTTCCTGGTAGCCGCCGTGGATGATGTGGAACTGGGGAGCTTCTTCACCAGCGCGGGCATGCATCACTACCGTGCGCAGGTCAGTGGCACTTTCCCGCTCGTACTCATAGGCTACGGCGCTGCTTGGGTCTGGCAGGGTGTAGGTGATCATGCTGGAGCGGCCGGTACCCTTGAGCACCTGGGTTGGGGTGGCTCCATAGAAGATTGGCATCAGCCGCAGGAACGTCGTCTTGCCTACCCCGTTGTCGCCGACTGCAAGGACGCCACCACGGGGGTCAAGCTCCGCGATACGGCCGGACGGCAATCCTCCGTTTGGATTCCTGATATTGATGGCGATGATCCGCCGGAGCTGGTGAGGCATGTCGTCCCTGAAAAGTTAAGTGGCTCTCTATGGGGCCTGTGGAATTCTGCTGCTCGCAGCCCATTCTAGGCAGTGGCCGGCGGCTCCGAGGCAGTATCGGACTGTGTTGCCGGGTCACAGTTCACCATCCGCTTTCCATTCGCTCATAGCGCGCAATGCGTAGGCAACGCATTTATGACCAACGTTTCGTCGTTGTTGCGCAGTCGGTCCGTTCGATTTATCCAATGAAAAAGCCCCCGAACTTGAACAGTTCGAGGGCCTTTCGGAACGTCACCGTTGAGGTGACTTTCAATCGTCAATTGCACATGACGCCAGGAGCGCAGACTCGCGACGCTCACCAGCTACCACGTACTCAATACGAATTTCCACGCGGATTTCTCCAATCGGAAGTTCGACGCCACATTCCGGTTTGTGCTGCTTTGCACGCGATGCGTGCTTGCGGCTCTGCCTGGTCAGTTTGCGCATCAAATCGTAGTAAGCGTATTCACGCTCAAAACGGGCCGCCGCCCGCTGTTCAGCGACGGTGACCAAATGCTCTCGCAGCAGCTCCTTTGTTGCCAAAGGACGCAGCATGGCACGTTCACGCTTACGCGCGATCTTCTTCGCTTGGGCAATTGCTTTCGGCTTGGAAGCCCAGCCCCTGGATCGAGGGTCATTGGAGGACTCGATGTCGGGACTAACATTACGTACGGGGCTGTTGATGATCTTCATGATGTGTCCTATTGGTTAAGGGCACATCCCCATTGGGACGGTGCCCAATGGGTGAAAACTAAAAACAAAGTTGAAGGCTGGCACATGACCAGCAAATTGGCAGTTAGCCAAAGTGGATTCATTCTAGCCATCAGCGCGGAGCTTGTCATTGCTTTGAGAAAGAGACATTCGTTTCCCAGGCAACGATGATCTTGGTGATTGCTAGGTTATGAGCCTTTTATTGTGCTTGGATATAGCGTCCATGATGTCGCGCCATATGCCAACCTGCTCCCATAGGGCGTGTTTACGCAGGAATCCGACGCAGGCAACAATGTTGTTGACTCGATAGCCACCCAGCTCCAAGTCTGGGCTACCTACTGTGGGCGGGAGCGCCTCATCCCATCCTTCCGACGCTGGCCATGGCATCAAATAATGGGTACCGGTGCCATGCATCACTCGAATCCACCCCTGCCCATCTGGCAAGTGGAAATATGCCATGGAGGACATGGGCTTCACCCATCGCCACGGCATGGTCGGCATAGTTATCTGCGACGGCATCTCGGCCGCGCGCATCTGGCGCAGGGCTGCGCTTCTTGCATCAAACAGGGCTTGACGATCCGCAAGCGCTTTGCGGCTGCGTTCCAGGGCCTCAAGCTGCCTTGCCCGGTTGGCTGTTGCCTCCTCATCGAAAAGGGCGATCAGATGAGCAGTGTTTTGCAGCAGCATCTGGCGTTGCTCTTCAGTGAGCCGGCGCCCTGCCCCATTCCCTGAGTATTCGGGTTGTAGGTGTTGCGCGGAACCGAAACGCTTTTCGAAGCAAGTAGAACCCATCACCATGATGTTGCCGCCAGTGGCCACAACATGGATGCGTTTGTAGACACCGTGGCCGCAACCAGGCTCCTGACACTGAACCTTTTGCCCTTCTTCTACCTCGACAATTGCGAGCAGCTTTGCCGTGTTGCCGGTGGCGGTTGCCGCTATCGCTTGGGCGCCGTCTGATGGGTTGATTGAATGCATGAGCTCTTGTTGTGAAGAAAGTTCGTGTATTGAAATTACCACGGACTCTACTTACTTCAAGCCGATCGCCACCTGTCGAATTTGCAATGCCAGAAAGTTTGGACTTTACGGGTCAACAGCAATCCTGGCTTGCCAAGGATTGCGGTGTGAGCTTCATCACCCATTTCGACCTGGCCACGATAGTCTCGTCAGCTTTTCGCAACGGGTATGTCTTCCCAACAAGTGGTGTACCCCGGCGTGCGGCGTTCCTGTTTCATTGACCATGCGCGCCGGTTGCCGCCCAGCCCCGCGCAACCCAGAAGCACCGTTCCCTTGCCAAAGCGCTTATTGAGTTCATCCATGGCCAGCATCAATGTGGAGCGGTCTTGTGCTTCGTCGCCCTCCAAGTCCAGCTCACCTTGCCGGTTTGTGTTCCCTTGCAGGTCCAGCAGCATGATCCCGGCTTTGGCATAGTTGAACCCCTCGCGGTAAATGGCCTGCAGGCCCAGCAAGGCTGCATTCACGATCACGGCGCTGTCGCAGCTGGGGCGGCGCATGGGTACGGTCACCGATCGGCTGTACTGCGTGCACTGCCGGAACGGGCTCGTACGGATGAAGACCAGCACTTGGCCAGCCAGGCTGTGCTGCTTGCGCAGCTTTTCGGCCGCTCTGGACGCAAAGTCGGTTACCGCCTCGGCAAGGTGATGCTGACTGGTGACCGGATGCCCAAACGAGCGCGTGCACGCGATTTCCTGTTTTGGGGCCGGGGCATTTTCCAGTTCGATGCATGAGACCCCCTGCAGCTCCAGCACTGTGCGTTCCAGTACCACGGACCATCTGCGCCGAACCGTCCCTGAATCCATGCGCACCAGATCCAGCACGCTCTTGATGCCGCCGGCGACCAGCTGCTTGCCGATCTGACGACCCACTCCCCAAACCTCCCCCACGTCCGTTCTGGCCATGACCGCCTCAAGCTCACCCTTGCTTAACGCCTCAAGGTTGCACACCTGGGCCAAGTGATCCGGGTAGCTGCCCGGCTTGCGCTCCGCGGTCTTGGCGACGTGATTTGCGAGCTTTGCAAGTGTCTTGGTGGCACCAATGCCAATACCGCACGGTATGCCTATGCCCTGGAGGATGCGGTCACGAATTTTGTGGCCTCGTTCCACCAGGTCACCCTGGACGCCGCCGAGTTCGATAAAGGACTCATCGATGGAGTAAATCTCCTGCCGGGGCCCCATGCCGGCGGCCAGACGCATCATGCGATCTGACATGTCTCCGTAGAGCGCGAAATTTGCCGAATGGGCGACCAGCCCCGCTTCATCGGCAAAGTGCTTGATCTTGAACCAGGGAGCTCCCATGGCGATGCCCAAGGCCTTGGCTTCGTTGCTTCTGGCCACCGCACATCCGTCGTTGTTGCTCAAGACGACGACTGGCACGCCCTCCAGCCTGGGCTGGAATACGCGCTCACAGCTCACGTAGAAGTTGTTCCCATCCACCAATGCATACACAGCGGATACCTCACGCTGTGAACGTCTTGATGCTGCTGGTGACCACTCCCCAGACGCGAATGGTCTGACCGTCTTTTGGCTCGAGATCCGGGATTTCTGGGTTGCCTGACACGAGCTTGACCTGGCCGGCGCGCTTGTAGAGCATCTTGACCAAAAACTCGCCGTCAACGTCGGCGATCACGATATGGCCATCCCGAGGGCGTTTGCGCTTGCGGATTAGCAGCAGGTCGCCGTCGAAGATGCCGAACTTGACCATGGAGTGGCCGCTGGCCATCATAAAAAAGGCGTCTTCCTTGTCGCTCCCGAGCAGGCTGGCCAAGTTCAGGCGCTCGGCGCCCAGATCCTCAGCTGGTGATGGGAAGCCCGCCTTGACTGTGCCCCGGATGCGCTTGACCGGCATCGGCGCATGCGATGCCGCTACTGGCGTCATTGGTGCAACTGTACTGTACATCCATCCAGTATACGATTTTCACTGAAAATTCCTACCTACCCTGGTGGTGGGGGGATCTCGCTTCACGAGTTGACTTTTGCGCATTTTAGTCAATACTGCTAATTATCATATTTGACTAAATCACAGTAAATGGACTACTACCAACGCACCGCCCTCGCCGAGGGTATGGCCAAGCAACTACTGCAGCCTGGCATGCTGGACCAGGGGCTACGCTCTGGGCTCTTCCTTTCCGGGCAACGACGCACCGGCAAGACGACCTTTCTGCAGCAGGACCTGATTCCCGCGCTGGAGGCCATGGGTGCCGTGGTGATCTACGTGGACCTGTGGGCAGATACGAAGGCGGACCCCGCCACCCTCATCCACGCTGCGATCCGCAAGAGCCTGGAAGACCTGCAAAGGCCCACCTCGAGCGTGCTCGTTCGCCTTAAGCGGCTCAAGGGACTCGAGCTGGGCGGTGTGGGGCTTAAGTTTGGCTTCCAGCTGCACGACGTCGGTGGAAAAAACGGGCCAACCCTGGCGCAGGCCCTGACCGAAGTCGTCGACCTAGCCAAGACGGACGTTGTGCTGATTGTGGACGAGGTTCAGCAGGCGCTTGCCGGCGACGATGGCAGCCAGATGCTGCTCGCCATTAAAGCCGCACGCGACGCTATCAACCCGCGGCCAAAAACGCCGGGGCACTTCCTCTTCATTGGGACGGGGTCGCACCGGGCCCAGGTCGCCGAGATGACGCGCCAGCGCAACCAAGCCTTCGTGGGCGCGACGTCGGTGGACTACCCCACCCTGGGCAACGACTACGTCGAGTACGTGCTCATGGGCATCACTGCCGAAGGCGCCAAGACGGTTCCGAGCCTGGCTGTGGCCGTCGAAGCGTTCAGGACGCTCGGGTGCCGGCCGGAAGAAATGAACCGGGCCCTGCGGCAGCTGCAACAGCACGCACAAGAAGATGCCGACAAGTTGCTGCCCGTGATCGCAACCACCCTAAAGAGTGCGGCCGCCGACGTCGAACTGCGCAAGGTGGAAGACCTCGGGACGCTGGCGGCCGCCATCTTCGACCGGATCGCCCGCGCCGGCGGTGATGCAACCGGCCTGTTTGCTGGGGAAGCCCTCGCAGAGTACGCGAATGTCGTCCGCCGCGAGGTGACCGCTGACCAAGTGCAGCGCGTTGCGGAGGAACTGCGTGATGCGAATATCATCATGCGCAAGGGTCATGGCGTCTATGCGGTCACAGACCCGTTCGTGCAGAGCGCCTGGCTGGAACGAAAGGATTTGACAGTCCTGTCGGCACCAGCTGCGGCCGGCACAAAGGAGTTCCCGTAATGAGTGCACCATGATCGTATAAATAAAAGCTGTCAAAAATTCCATAGGGATGACAATTTTTCGAAATCATGTCATTTTTTGAAGAAGAGTGATTCCCGTGTTTTTCTAATAACAAAAGTTGTCACCAATGGTCAGATGCGTACGCTGGAAAATACTGTTCGCAGTTCCAGCCTGTTTTAACCAGGTTGGTGGCAATGAACTCTGAATCCACCAACAGCGCTATGCAGCGAGAGCGGTCTGTCGGCAGTCCCCTCAATTGGGGGATGTTCAAACCACAACGTTTGGTCGAGAATCGTTCCAAATGTGGAGCGAGCCATTTCTTAACAGTTGACGGGTTTGTCGCTATTTTTAATGGAGCAAACAATCCAAGTGAGACAAACCTAAATGCCAGTTTTTGTAGTTGAAGTTGCCACGTTATACCGCATCGCCTTGCGGCAGATAAACGCTATTCGTTAGGTCGCATATGCGAGTTCCAAGCACCCCACCACCGTACACAGGTGCCTGCCTGTGCGGCAAGGTGCAATACGAGCTCACGGGTTGGCCCATCACCTACTACGCGTGCCACTGCACAGATTGCCAGCGTCGGTCCGGTGCAGCCATGCGTCTGGCCATGTGGGTGGAGCGTAGTGCCTTGACGGTGAAGCAAGGGTCGCCGGAGCTACGGACTTTCTCGTTTGGTGAGGGGCGCCACCGCCGAGCCAAGATCTGCGTTGATTGCGACACTCGCCTGTGGGCCGAGCCTGAGGACAAGCCTGAACTGGCGATTCTTCTGCCTGGCACTCTCCACAACCATCGGGAGTTCGAGCCTGTCGCTCATCTATGGACGCGAAGCGCATTGCCGTGGGTGACCATTCCAGCCGGTGCGAAGCAATATGACACCGGGCCGGCCGATCGAATGGAGCTTGTAGTGCTCTGGCGCCAGGCAACGCCAACTGGCTGGAGCGCACAGAATGCGACCTAACCCTTTACTGGGACTTCCTGCCCGGGTTGGCGAGGCGCAAGCGGAGGCCTTCTTCCATGAGGCATAACAGGTCGCTCGGTGACCTCCAACGTCACGCTTCAGGGGGAGCAGCGCAGGATGCGTGAGGATGAGGCTTTCGTCGGGCGCTCTCTCGTGTGTCACCTAGGCGGCGCGAATCGCGTACGACTCGAAGACGGAGAGGATCCGCCCGACTTGGTGCTCGTGATTGATGGGCAGCGCGTCGGGGTAGAGGTCACTCGACTAGCTCAGTTCACCGTCCGCCCCGACGGATCTTTGGGCAACCGGGCCACAGACGACAGCTTCGGGCTGAGGGTGGTTGACGACCTGAATAGCAGACTCGGCCCGCTCTTGCCCGATGATGTAGACGTGTTCGTTCACTTGGAGATGCCCGCTGATAGCGGCGGCCGATTCAGGACAAGGCTCTTTTCCTGGATCCAAGAGATCGTTGCCGCGCCCGAACTCGGATTCGAAGCTGAACGGCGCATCGAAGGTGCGTATGTACGCATCCGGGTCATTCGACGGCGGCTCTCGGAGAAGAGAATCGTTGGTCTTGTTGGGAATGACCATTCTTCTCCCGACGTTGGATTCAATGCGCGACTGCTCTTGGAGGACAGGATCCATACGAAGCACGATATCTGCAAAGACCTTCCTGGTTCGATTTGGCTGGCACTCTTCAATGACTACTGGTTGGCGGATGCGGACTCATACCAGCTTGCATTCAGGGCGCTCCGGCTTCAGCATTGCTTTAAGCGAATTTTTCTCGTGAGTGACAATGGCCATGTCGCAGAACTCCGCGCTGAGGCATAACAGGTCGATCGACGCGGACGTCCTATAGGCGGGCTTCGCCCGCCTATAGGACGCCGGTCATCTCCGACGTTGAACGACTGCTGTCGGCCGCCCCGAATGTCTGGAGTCAGTCTTCAAGAGTCAGTGGGCGGGGTGTTGTGCAAGATTTCGCTTGAATGCCAGGTACAGACTGACTGCCGACTTAGGGCTACCCGAAATGCTCGCTCCATACCCGACATTGACACATCAGCAGCGTGACCGTCAGCAATGTGGCGTCGATATAGATGTTCGCTGCACCTGCACCCGGCCAGAAGCAGTAATTGGCTAATGTCTGCGTTTAGGCGGCGTGCTCAGTGTCCCGCTTGTGGTGGAAGCGAGCATTCACAGAACCACTCATTTTGGGGGACAAATTTGCGGTCACCAATACGATAACGTACCATCATCAATGAATCATCCTGTGTGCCGTGTGAAAGCTGGATTGAGTAGTCGTCAGAAGAAAAAGGGGAGTGGATGCCATTTCATGAAAATCTAAATGATTCGCTCACAAAGGAGCGCGGTGGGCGGCATGGCGGCAAAGGCCATGAGTTTCAGCGCTACTGGGCACTTTGCCATTTACTCAAGCTTGACCTCGAACAAGATGACTACCTCCTGCTCATTGAGTTCATCGAAGATGTTGCGGTGCTCAATGCTGCCAGCACACCTACGGAACTCGACCTTTTCCAGATCAAGAAGAAGGAAGGTGCTACCGGCGTCAAGTGGACGAAGACAACCTTGTCAAAGCCCCCCAAAGACGGGATGTCCATTCTTGCGAAGCTTTATGAATCTAAACGCATATCGCCCGATTCGAGCGCGTCAATTGCTTTCGTGAGCAATGCGCCGGTTGACTTGACTCTGCATGACGGGAAGGCATCCACCGATCATGAACAGTTCAGTGCCAGCGAAATAGAAAAGGACTTGAAAGAGTCACTGCAGAAGTCGATTGCTGGCGAACTCAGTTGCACTGAGCAGGAAATTGAATTTGGGTCACTGACGTTCATCAAAAGCCCTCTGGCTATGGATGATTTGGAAAATCACGCCATTGGGAAAGTATCGTCATATTTGGGACAGAAGTTCCCAACGCACAGCGCTCGGGCTGATGTATTTTGTAAGGCCCTCTACGGCGAACTGAAGATTCGGGCTACCTCAACGCAGGACGCAGTCACTTTTGAAGAACTCTGCAAGATCAGGGGTATCGCAAAGAGTCAGTTCAATGAAATGTTGGCAACCACGCTGGCGCGAAAGCCGGATAGCGAAATCATTGAATCCGCCATCGCTGCGCTAGTTCAAGAAAACGTTCCGTTCGTTGACCGCAACAAAGTGAAAGATGAAGCCCGCCGCTACCTGATTGACAAAGCTGGTAGGGGTGGAGCGGTTGTGGCAGCGCTTGAGCAGTCTATTGATCGACTCGTTCCAGTGATACCGAGCAACCTTGTACGGTCTTGGGATGTCGCAAATTGGATCGAGGGCGAAATAGCAACATCTGCGCAAGCCTCAACTTTCACCATGCTCGATAAGCACTACTTGCTTGCAGCGATCCTGTACAGGGTCAATCAATGAGCAAGCTAACGAACGCACTCCGCTTGGTAAGAAATTTAAGGAAGGGCAAGCATGAAAAGTTTGCGATTCAAAAAGCTCTGGCTAGTATCAGAAGCATCGAGAGCAGCGCGCAGCGTCGAATTCAACCCGAAGATGACCTTGCTGGTGGGCAAGAATCACACGGGGAAATCGACGCTGGTCAAGCACATATTCAAGACGCTGGGGTGCGAGACCAAGGGTAAGACTGATCGCTGGGACAACCTGGCGATATCCGTTCTTCGCTTCGATCTGGATGGGGTCGATTACCTAGCGTATCGGCGCGCCAATGTATTTGCCTTGAGGAATGAATCAACGGGCACCATGAAGGTCACAACAAAATCCAGCGAATGGTCGGAGATACTTGCGCATCTGTTCGACTTTCGGTTGATGCTGCCAACGCACCAGGAAACGTTGGCACAGGCCACGCCTCCATTTCTTTTTTTGCCGTTCTATTTCGATCAGGATGGTAGCTGGCAGAAGCAGTGGAACTCCTTTGACAAGCTCACTCAGTTTTCTACGTGGCAGAAGCCGCTTACTTCTTACGTGACCGGGCAACGACCAAACGGCTACTACCTTGCCAAGTTTGAAGAAACAAAGGCTAAGGCTGAAATTGGTAAGGTGTCCCATGAACTAGGCGTTGTGCAAGCCGCACTTGTTCGGGTAAAAAAAGCATTGCCACGAGTAACCGTGCGCATGGATACTGGTGCATTCAAGCAGGAGATTGCCGACCTATTGCGCAATTCAACCCAACTGAAACAAGAGCAAGAGTCACTGCGAAGCAAGGCTTTTGAGTTGGCCTCCGTCAAGGAATCCTTGAGTACGCAAATAGCGATGGCTAAGGATGCCTTGCGTGACCTTGAAGGTGACTTGAAGTACCTCACCGAAAGCAAAGTTGATCCAACATTGCTGTGCCCTACCTGCGGTACTACCCATGAAAATGGATTCCCCATCCGTCTAGAGCTTGTAGATGACGCGGTGACTCTCAGGAAAATTGCCGCCGAGCTGGAGTCGGAAAGGCAGAAGGTTGATGAATCCCTCGCCGGGATTCAGGGGAAGCTAAATAGGGTGAAGCTTAAGTCGTTGGAGATAGAAAAGACTTTGCAGGTGAAAAAAGGCGCATTGCGCCTGCAGGATGTGGTGGACAGTCAAAGCTCGGAAGTCGTTCGTGGTGCATTTACAAAGGATATGGACTCCCTCAAAAAGCAACTTGCAAAGCACGAGGAATTATCTGCAGACCTGAAGGACAAGGCCGCCAAATTTGACGTGCCTGAACGAACAAAAGAAATCAATGCCTTCTATGCCGAACGCTTTGAACTCTTCGCCAGCGAGCTGGGCGTTCAAGACTTACGTGACGACGTTAAGAAGAAGCCTGATGCAGGCATCACTGCCAGTGGAAGCGCCTTGCCTAGATCATTATTGGCGTATCAGTTCGCTGTACTGCACACGGCGAAGGAAAAGGGCGATGCAAAGATTTTTCCTGTAGTTGTTGATTCGCCCAATCAGCAAGGTCAGGACGCGGAACATCTTTCGCAGATGTTGAATTTCATTGTCAAGCGGACACCTGCCGGTCAGCAATTGATCCTGGCCGTCGAAGAACGTCCACAGGGGTTGCCGTTCGATGGCACTGTCATTGAACTTACTACGCCATATGGATTACTTGACGCAACGCTATATGACGAGATATCTGATGAGTTGCAGAATCTGGTTGACGCCGTAGCCGAAGGCGTCAATGTTCGATTGGCAAATCAACGCATTGAAGTTTTGCAAGACACTTCGGAATAGCTCTTAGATTCTTTGAATATTTTGGGTAATGGAACACAAAGAACTAACTGCCTGCTTAAGCGGGTAACTATCTTCAATGACTGCAATAGCGGTCATTCTGGAGGGCAGTGCAGTGATTGCCAATTCCCCATTAGGGCGATTATGCGAACGTCCGCTTTATGGTGTTGATTTATGGGGCACCGACTTCCGCTTTGTCTCGTCAAGAGCCGGTTATGAACGACCGTTTGACTGGAAATCAATTGGGTTGCCGGTAAGCCGACACCGACGATCGGCAGCAAACGCTGAAAAGCAGAAGGCTGCTTCAGACTGACTGCTGACATAGGCTTATTCAAGCTGCTCGCTCCATACCCGACGTTGATATCGACAGGTTGGGTGTCGGCAATGTGGCGCCGATTTCGAGGATTGCTGCACCCGCACCCGGCCATTAAGAGTCGCTAGTGACCGGCTGCTATCTGGTCGTCCAGTTGGTAACAATCGCGCGCGGCACCGCTCCGCCCACCGCGGCATGAACGCAAGCGTTTAGCGGTCCCACCGTGTCTGGCGAAACGTCTCTCCCGCTCGACGTCCTGCAGCTCAACGCAGAACTTCAGGTACTGCTCATGACTTGGCTGTCGTTGTATCCCCTGGTTCTGAAATTGAGCCGAGCGGGTGCTATGCAGCCGACCTCGGTCACTTCAAGCTCAAGGAAGGCCTTGTAACCGCTACAGTCGTCGGTGACGAGCTTGCTGTGCCAGACCGGCTTATCGGCGGGTGCGATTACGTCGGCGGACACGCCGCTCCACTTGGCTTTGCACCGCATCGCGGCGGTGGCGGCTCCTTCCTTGGAGGCTTAGCAGGCGCTTGAGGCGTCACAAGTGCCACAAAAGCACCAGCGTTTCCGTTCCTGACGTTCCTGAAGTTGTTGCCGTCTTGCACATACCCAATAAGCTGATTAGGCGTTAGGCAGAGCGGATGGCTGAGTTCTATGTCACACATTGCATTGGAAATACTGGCCAACTTAACGCGGGCAAGATACATGGCAACTGCCTCATTGATCAGCTTGACAGTATCGGCATTGGGCGAATTCTGGGAAAAGGCGGGGTAGGTCAGCGAACCGCATGCAAGATCTTGTCCCTTGCAATAGTCGATGATCAACTGAACTTCATCTGACGGCTTGAGACCTTGTTTGTTGTCGGTCCAATCACGCTTGAGAGGCGCTCGCACAAGAAATTGCAGATATACATCGTAGGGAGAGGAGTCCCACGGCTCATCAGCCTTGTCTGCAACAATCAGCGCCGATACGAAAGGCGACTTCTTGTCGGCGGCCTCATTTGCAGCGGCTGCGGCAATCAGTGGAGCGGCTGTCACTGGTTGCAACGCCTTAAGTCCTTGAACTGAGAACGGGGGGGAGACACTGTTTGCGGCTGCGATGTTTGCAACGCGACGGAGGTACTGCGTTCCGAAAATCAGCCTTGCGACTTCCGTTTTCCTCTGCGCTTGCTCTTCACTCTCGGACCCGCCTGGGATGGCGGCCCTGCAGTATTCAGGCTTCTCTGACTTCGCCCACCTTTCGATGTCGTCAGACTGACACTTCCCGGTAGCGGCGCAGTAGTTGAGTATCTCAGGAATGCAGAACGCCGCCGACCGCAATGCATCCGCGGAGTCACTGACTTGCTGAGGCGTCATGAATGGTCTGTAGTAGCTAGCAGGTGCGTTGACGGCGGCTGTATAGAGACCCAAAAGGTCGACGATTCTCCAATAATGGGACCCGAGGTACTGCATATCCGCAGACGGCAGAGCCCTGGAGCGCAGCTTCTCGCTGAAGTCAGGGATCGTCGAGTAAGGCATGACGACCACTTCCAATGGCGATACGTCGTCCTTGCCAACATTGACGGAGGTCTTAATCCACTCGATTGCGCCAGCTGCGTCTATCGGAAGTTCTTTCTTGCCTCCGCCATCAGATAAGTACGACACCTCCGTCTGCGCTGCCGATCCCTTCTTCGTTTTGATCCTTTCCATCGACGCCTTCGCCTTGGCGGCGCCGTACTTGCCCGACGCCTCCACTTTCAGGCTCTCCTGAATTTCCTCTGCATCGAGCTTGTATGAAAATACAAGGTGGTACCTGACGCCATGGCGGATTGCGGCAACGAATCCGTCACCACATTTCGCGCGGAACTTGGCCGTAGTTGATCCCGCTTTCGTGTCGTTCGCAATTTCGTTCGCAAGTAACGTGTTGATTAGAAGGCTGGCCTTGCTGGCGGCTGGAATCAATTGCTTGCCGCCGTTCATCGACTCAATGTTCGCGAGGACGTTTCTGCGCACATGGTCAATGGTCACACTTTTCGCGTATTCCGCCTTGATGCTTGCTGAAGCTGCGCCGGCGTCGTAGCTACCCTCGGCACTAAGCTTCATCGACTCGAAGAGGGTCTCCTTGTCCTCGAGAAGCTTGTAGTTCGCCGACGCTGATTGCGTCGGGAGCGCTTCATCGCCACCAGTCACGCAGATCGTTGGAAGGAATCGGCCAGTCACGTAATCGTACCCTTGGCCAAGGTAGGCGCCTTGGAATGGATACGCCCGCTCGATAGGCCTTAGATCGTTGATTGCGCGTTGTGCATGAGCAGGAGAGGTCAGCACTACGGACATTACCAATGCCGCGCTTACCGTTACAGACACGAAGTGGATTTCGCTCATGGACTCTCCATGCTTGTTCGTTGTGTGGGGCCGATGGTGCCATGTTTACAACACGGGCGAATCCCTAAGCCGTAGTATTTTGCTAAAGGCCAGCCTCGTCCCAGAATACGCATCGCACGAACGTCCGGATGAAACGAGCAGGCGAGAAGATGCGGAAAAATGGTCGCTACGCCTCGAACCTAGCCTGTGATAAGTCGATCGTCACTGCGTCGCGATTCACGAGCTTTCGCAGCGTTTATTGACTTGATCAAGCAAGCGCTCGAAGTAGTCTTTGGCATCGTCAGTCGGAGAATTGGGACCAACTTCAAGATGCAAAAGAATTATCTCCGCAGAGGCACACGCGGCAATCTTCTGGATGTTCATCGCACCTTTAGCCATGGAGTCAAAATCGGAATTGGCAAAGGTGACTGTAAATTCGACTGGGTTACCCATCGCTAATAGGAGATCAACCACTGATGCGCCAAGGATGAAACGAGCTCCTTCGTCGCCGAGCTTTTCGATCCTGCGTATTCGTTGCAGGACTGCAGCGTCGGTCTTGCTGAAGCGAATCTTTGGCATGTGGTGACCCCCTTGGTCAGATAATGACAGAGCAGCAACAACGTGTCAAAGGGCTGGCCGGTTTGCGCATATCTACCTGGACGCGACTGCGGCGCAGGCACTTCCAGCCGTGGCTGTAATGCACTTCTCGACGGGGCTGGCCTCCTACGGACTACCGGGGGATGTCCGACCGGCGGCTTTAGGGCGACGAATTCGATGCCTTGCAAGTTCCTTCAGGGTCGGCAAGAGCCGGTCATGAATGACCGTTGACTGGAAGTCAATTGAGGTGCTGGTAAGCCGACACTGACGACCGGCATCCTCCGCTGCTTTGCGGGTCTACGTTTACCACCATTGCCGACCTTCAATTTTCACGTCGGTTAAATCAAAACCGCCCTCAACCGCCAGTTTTACGCGCTTTCAGTCCGCGGCTGACACCCGGCCTCAGAGTGAGAATCCGCTCGTTTTACCTTTTCGAGGCGATGGGCACATTTAGCCCACTTCGCGCACTGGATCTCTTCGCCCAGTTCTGTGATCACCGTGGCCCTGACCATGATTACTCCGGTTTGCCCTGTCCATCGGGCGGCGCGGTTATCACCGGCGGAATTCCGTGCACCACGCCATCAATCCAGCCCTGGACGGTTGAATGTTCATGCAAGGGTCGGTGGCCACCGAAGAAGCCCACCAGTTCCAACGCCTGGCGTATGGTGATTTCCATCACGGGCTGAGGCGTGGCGGCGGAATCGGAGGCTTGCAGCGCGCAGAGCAGCTGCTCAATCCGTTGCAGCAGGTCGTCCGGTAGATCGTCATCCCGGGTGTAGCGGCGCTGGACCTCGCGCAGCAGATCTTCAAGGTTGTCGGTGACGGGAATGTCTGCGGCTGCTGGCGTCGGGCTGTTGTTCATTGCTGGTTTTGAGATTGGGTTTTTCAATTCAGGAATGGGCTGGTTTCAGGGAGCGGAGGCCTGCAGTAGCCGGCGTATGCGCTTGATGGGGGCCCAAGTGGCAGCACCACGGAGTAGGCCAACTTCGCGCTCATAGCCATCCTCCAGCGGCCACGTGCACGGGGAGAGGCGAATCCTTGGGCTTTGCGGCCTGTTTGACGCGGATCTGCTCCACTTTGGTCCAGACCCGGGCCAGCTCGACTTCTCCGCACTGGTGCATGTCCAACTTGTGGGCCAGGCAAAACGCGGCCAGCGTGAGCATGACACCGCCAACTTCCTGAGGCTTTTCGCCGATCGGCCGGTCGAACACATAGTCGACCAGCTGGTGGGCGTCGCTGCGTGTGCGGTTTGCGGACTGGTAAAGCTCGATGGCCTCCTCCAGAAACCGATTCGACCGTTCAGTCTTGTCTCCGGCAATCGCTGCCCCGAAGCACTCCAGCAGCCACGGCCGAACGCGGTATTGGAAGGCGGGCACACCCATCAGGGCCTTCACCTTGCTCGAAGTCGCTGGGCCGCAGTTGTCACGGATGTGGCGGCCAATGTCATTGATCTGTTCAGTGGTGAAGACCTCGTTATCCAGTTCCATCAGCAGGGGCACGATGATTTCGCGTTTGGAAGTCTGATCGCGGATCGTGATCAACTCCTGTGTGCGCTCCATCCCGGTCTGCATGTCCTCGCGCACGATGCACTTGCCCAGGTTGACCTGGCGGGCCAGCTCCGTGCAGCGATCCTCCGCAGCCTGTCGCAGCTCGTGAGGTGTTTGCCCGGAGCATTTCTGGACAGTCACGACAAAGCGCTCACCCGGCAGGATCTGGCTGGATGTGAAGGTCACTTCCAGGTAGTTCTCAGCGGTGCATCCGTCAAACTGCGCGGCGAACATTTCAGCCAGCAGGGACGCAGCGCCACCCTGCAGTGCCAGCCGGTTTCCCTCCATGCTGGTCAGCAGGGTTTCCTTGTTGAATTTACCCTGCAGCAGCTGTTCGAGGCGGCGCACTTCGGCACGCAATCCCTCAACTTCGCTCGTAGGGGCCGGTGTGGTGTCGGTTGATGTGTTCATGGGAATCTCCCAAAGTTCGAAGTTCGTGGGCTACGCATTCCAGCCCCGTTCCACGCAGGCCGGTTCTGGTTTGCCGTTCAGGAAGGCCAGTACCAGCGCTTCAAAGGCCTCCAGCGATCGGCAAACGCTTGTCAGATAGCCCTCGGCCTCCAGCCCCCGAAGCCAGAATTTCTGTTCTTCCTTAAGCCGCCCTGTATCGGACTTGAGCTCAATGGCAAGGCCCCGCCAGGAGCCGCGGGCGCGCGGGAGAACGAAATCGGGGATGCCGGGTTTGGTGCCCATGGCCTTGAGTTTTCCGGCTTCCCCTTTGGAGCGGGCACCGCCGTTGGGGACGTGCACCAGGTACTGGAGAATCGGATGGCGCATGGTCTGCAGATCGGCCCACTCGAAGCAGGAACGATGCAAATCCTCCTCGGGGCTGGCGCGCTTCGCGCCTTTGGAGGTCTTTTCGGATGCACTGGAGCTGGGCAAGGTGATGGTGCCCTTGGCTACCAGAACACGGTAGTCGGCCACTGAAAGCCGATCCGGGTTACGTGCGTGTGCTGTGGGGCTGGAATTGCTCATGTAGGGTGTTGAGATATGGGTTGTAACTCAGAGTCGCATGGAACCCGCATCTGTCAATGGCGTATGGGCAACGTCAGTGAGCACTGAATCTGCACGGCTGATGTTGTCGCCCATGGTTCGGCGTCCCCCCGAATTGGGCAGTGAGGCTAGCGTGGGTGCTGTCGGTGAGCAGCATAGGTAGTCAGCTTCCGGCAGGACTTCACGTCAGCTGGCGGCATCGAACTCGGAGTCGCGGCCCGCGAAGTAAGGTTCGCCGGGGTCTGAATCGGCAGCCGACTTGATGCGTACGGCTTGGTTCTTCGTTTCCTCCAACGTTTTCAGGCAATCCTGCAGGCGCCCCAAAAGGACGGGGTATTCGCTGTGCGTGTCGAACGCACGGCCGGCCCGGTGGATCGCTGCGACGACTTCCCACTTTGCTTTTTCGATAGCGTCGATGGTTTCTTGCATGGTCAAGGTTTCCATTTCAGTACCGGAGTTCATACGGGGTGGACTGGCGGTAATTGCGCTGGAAGTGGTCGAGGTACACCTTTGCCAGGGCCGGGTTGTTCCAGTTCACCAGCACGTTTTCGCTGTTTCTGCTGGCCGCGGCGGCGCTGTAGTTGTAGCTGCCCAGCTCGGTGGTGATGCCGTCCACCAGAATCACCTTGTCGTGATGGATGGCGTAGACGTTGATGGTGCGCACGTCCACACCGGCATTCACCAGCGCAGACAGGGCGGCACGGGCCTTGCCGCTGCGATCTTCGGCCACGTTGTTCTTGTGGTCGGCCACCAGTTTGATGTCCACTCCCCGCTTTTTGGCGTTGAGCAGGGCCTGGGTCACTGGCGCACTGGTGAAGCTGTAGCTCAGAACGCGAATCTCGCGCTGTGCGCTGTCGATGACTTTCACAATCAGGGCTTCGGCGCCTTCGTTGGGGGAAAACGCCACTTCGACTGTGCCGGCGGCCGCAACGGTGTGGGAAGGCTTGCTGGAGACTCCCTCGCTGAATTTCTTGCCTTCGCTGAAGATGGCGTGCCCAGCGGTCTTCATCAACATGGAGGAGATGTCAAAAGCGAAGCTGTGGCTGCAGGCCAGCATCAGCGCGGACACCATGGCTGCTTTGAACAAGGATGCGGTACGGGTCATATGGGGTTCTCCTGTTGGAATCTATGAAATGGCTAAAGGGTTGAAACCAGCTTCACACGGGTTGCGGGTTTGTCAATGGAAGGGTTTGGCGAAATTCGTTGCGGTAGGCCCGCACTACGGCGGCGAGGGCATCGCACGTCCTGGCGCGCTCGGGCCCCAATGGGTACGGGGCTGGCGGTGGTGTTCATGCTGCTGACATGCCTTACATGGATGGATTCAAGGTAGACCGGATTGGCTACCTGTCAATGCACCGACGGAAATGGTTTCCCTGGTCCTTGCGTCCACCAGGCCGCTGTGAGGTGGTTGTGGCTTTTAGTCTGAGCCATTGCCTGCCTTGATCTTCAAATACGTCAAACTCATCCATTACTTCCGTCAGTGCATTGATTCCGGCGGTGCCTTTAGCGGCTATCCGCCACTTTCGCAAGCGACGAACCGCCTCATTGAGTTCAATTGTTTCGCCAGCATGCAATTCATGCAGACAGTCCAGGATTGCAATCGTTCGATGCTGCGGCGATGGCATGGCCATGCGCCTTTGGTCCATGGGATAGCAACTGTCGTAGCAACTCACCGCGAGCTTGGTCATGATGTTCGCACGGGCAAGACATGCTGTTGCTACCCCCCTGTGGCGTAGCCATAAAGCCGTGTCCAAGAAGTCCTTGTCACCAGACGCAATTGCAATCAGCTTCGGTTTTTGGGGTTGATTGGTGAGCGCTTTCGCATGACGTATCAGCGCCTGATCAGCTCTGTTTTTTATTGCAAACTCCGTCTCAATGCGCGAAATTCCGAGCAGGCGATCTGCCTTGTCGAGGTATTGAAGGTGGAGCTTTGCGCCAAAGGCTGCACACATCTGCACTGGTCCATAGGCACGTTCTACGTGGCGATACGCCTCAAAGACGAAAGATTCACCGTTGAGGTTTTCTGCATCAATCAGGAGTACGTTCATCGAATTGTGCGTTCCCAAATTTCCATTACCGAGTGATCCGAGCTACAGACTGCCAACGCCATAGGGCAGCGCAGATCGAGTGCTGAGGGAGGTTGGACTTGCATGGTGTTATCCATTTCCTGTGTTAGTGGCTTCCGTCCAGTGGGCGATCAATACAACTGCCCTGTCACGGACTGGGGAGAGGTTTCCCCATCCGTAGGTTGCGAAGGTTCGGCGGATGTGCAAAGTTCACGAGCAACCTGGTCGAGCTGCATCACCACCACGGTGATGTCTCCCTTGAGCCTGGCGTTGTCGCTCGGGCGCACGTCCTGAACGGGATTCTTGCCCAGCTGGCCCAGCTGGCCCAGGGCATCGGCGTGCTGCTGGAGCAAGGCGGCGGTGAGTTGGGCGTTGAAGGGTGCCCCAACGGAGTAGGCATCCAGGGACCGCGTGCGCAGCGCGGTCACCAGCACCTCGGCATCCTGCAGGGCATCCACCGGGTCGCGCTGGATGGCGAGTTCGAAGGTGGAGCGCAGCCAGTTGGAGGCGCCGGGGTTCTCCAGGATGTGTTTCTCGATCTGGGCGGCGGGGGCGTGGGTAAAAGTTGGCACGGTGTTTCCTTGTCTGGTGGGGCTGTGTTATTGGAAGATGGTGTTGGACGCCGTGGCATCGTTCGAGGCTTGTTCCGCGCGCACTTGTTGCGCGCGCAGGGCGAGTGTTTCTTCACCCGCCAGGTCCTCGGGGGTACTGTCTGCGAATGGCTGCCCCCATGGCTTGCCGTACCGCACCGGTGCCTTTGGGTCGAGCTCAAATCGGGGCGTGGCCTGCATGTAGGCCCAATCGGGGGTGTCTTCAGGCAGTTCCTTGCTCATGGGCATGACCAGCAGCAGGGTGTTCTCGTTGATCGCGACGATTCCGGGCTTTGCGCCGTGGGATTTGATGGCAGGCGGGTCGGGAATGAGCGCGAAGAGTTCGTAGGCCTGCTGGATGCGGCTGTGGTGCAGAAAGGAATACTCAGCCTGTGTGATTGCTTCTTCCTTACGCGGGAGGAAGCGCTCAAAGTGATGTACGCGGCAGATGGTTTCCCGATCGGCAAAGGTGCGGTGGACTGAAACAATTTCCACCTGGCGACGCTGCGCGTGGTCGACCTGCCCCAACGGATTGGGCATGCCGGGCGTGACGAGGATCTGGACAGTGCCATAGCGGTCCCCACCCTCGCCCAACTGGTCTTCGTAGGCGAGCGCCCTGTCTATGAGTTCCAGGGGCACAACCACCACGGTGTCCTGGCCATCCCAGCCGCGGATCTGGACGGGGCACAGCCGCTGGAAGTACATGCTGGTTTTGTCATGGGCGACCATGCGGGCGTTCAAGGCACAGGCGCTGAGCACCAGGCCAGGTGTAGCTTTTTCGTCGTAGTCCATGAAGAGGCGCGCTGCGCGCAGTTCATGCGTGCATACAGTGAAGGCCATGCGGACATCCCCGGCGGGAGGTTGGTTGCTGGTTTGTTCTGGCAGGGTGTTGGATGACATAGAAGTTATCCGTAAATAGTACACTCTGGTCCTGAGCCGTAGTTCACACGGCGTCGGGGCGAATGCATGGCGACACGCAAGCGAGTCGAATCGTGGGTGGTGACCGATGAATTTTGGCGGCGCGTCGAGCCGTTGATTCCGGTGCGCGAGCGCAGCGCGGACAAGGAGTACCTGCGCAAGGCGGGAGCTGGGCGGCCACCCAAGCCAGCACGACAAGTGTTCGAGGCGGTCGTGTACGTGTTGCGCACGGGCTGCCAATGGAAGGCGCTGCCCAAGGAGCGCTTCGGCAGTGCCAGTGCGGTGCACAAGCGGTTCCTGGAGTGGGAGGCCGCTGGCGTGTTCGAGGCCATCTGGAAAGCCGGGCTTGCCGAGTACGACCAGATGGAAGGCATCGCTTGGCGTTGGCAGAGTATCGACGGGGCCATGTTCAAGGCTCCATTAGCGCAAGAGGCGGTCGGACGCAACCCGACCGATCGGGGGAAAAAAGGGGAGCAAGCGCCACCTGCTGGTGGACGGCCGTGGCGTCCCGTTGTCGCTCGTCGTGACCGGAGCCAATGAGCATGACGTGACGCAACTCGATGCCGTGCTGCAGACCATCATGGTCAAGCGCAAGACACCAGGCGCGCGGCGCAGCAAGCATCTGTGCGCCGATGCCGGTTACCGAGGCCGGCGCGCGTTGGAGATCATCGAGTCCCACGGCTACATTCCTCACGTCGTTGATCGTGGCAAGGAGGCCGATGCCAAGCGGCGCGATCCCACAAAGAAGGCTCGGCGTTGGGTGGTCGAGGTCTGCCACAGCTGGTTCAATCGCTTCCGCAAGCTGCTGGTGCGATACGAGAAGCTCAAACGCAGCTTCGTTGCGCTGAACCACATAGCCGCCGCCATCATCGCGCTGCGCAAGGTGCCGTTGAAGATCAACATAATTTACGGATAGGCTCATAGTGATTTCCTTTTTGAAGGGTTGGTGGGGTCTACGGGATTGGCGAGTGATCGACGACGTGGGGCTGGTTGAGCAATTGGGCGATCAGCCTTGAACGACCGAGGCATTTCCGGTTTGTGGCCGTGAGCAAATCCAGCCGGATCGCATGCTATTTGTTGCAATGGCAACGGTTACTCTGGGCATGATGTTTTCCTTTCAATGGTTGATGTGGGATGAGGGGCTGGTGTCGATCTGAATCAACGGACCATGAGTTCAAAGGTGTCGTCGGGCGAACCGGCTTCAAAGTGCTCGCTGAGGTCGATGGCGCGGTCGTACATGCCCATGAGGCGCTGTTTGAGCATGAAGCGGGCATCCCCATCCAGGGGCTGGCAGCTGGCGGTCCGGACGATGAGCCGGAATTTTTCGCTGGCTTCGGCCTCCAGACCCATGGCAAAGCGTCCCCCCATCCAGACGGAGACAACGCCGGCGTCTTTCATGGCGGTCTGGAATTCAGGGTTCTCTTCTGTGCGTTCGACCCAGTCACGGATACGCTGTTTGCGGCCCTTTTCCATCATGGGCAGGGAGCCGGTGTAAGCCTGGGTAATGTCGGGGCGGAAGTGGCCGAGTTCGCGGCTGATCTGTTCCCGGGCGGCCAGATCGGCGCTGCGCACCTCGTCGGTGACGTGCAGAGGGGCGTTCCTGGTCACTGGCGCCCCCATCCCTGCCAGTCGGGCATACCGGCGGGCGGCGTACTGGTGGCGCAGGCCGTGGGCGGTGACGCCGAGTTGGTTGCGGGTGATACCTACCTTGCCGCACTGATAGTAGAAGTGGGCCTTGCTCTGGTCGAGGCGCTTGCCCTGGATGGACAGAGTTCCCTTGCGATTTCGCTGGGCGTAGAGTTTTGCCCGCTCGAGTACATCTCTCTGCCACTCGCGCATGACGGGGTCGTCTTCAAAGTCAACGTCGCGTGGCAAGCCGCCTTTGGTGCCGTGTACGACGCGCAGGAAGGTTCCGCAGTCCGCCGCCTGGGGATTGAGCTGCAGGGATTCCTTCATGCGCAGGCCGAATGCCGCCTGTACCTCCAACTGCATGGCGGTGATGGCGCTTTCCTTGCGCAGCTCGGTCAGTACCTTGTGCAGGTCTACCTGGTTTTCATCCCATGCCTTGCTTTCGGTGGGGATGTTCTGGCGGGTAACGGGTGCGGTGACGCCCTGCTGGTTGAGCCAGGTTTTCAGGTCCTGTCCCTTGGGGATGGCACTGTCTTTCCCGATGAAGGTGAGGAAGCGGCGCAGGATGCTGATCTTGTTCTGGATGGTGGATGCGGCCTGGCCCTTACTGCCCCAGTGTTTGATGAGTTTGACGGCGTGGCTTTTTCCGATTTCGCCGATGTTCTGAACTCCGGCCCGGATCTCGCGCAGTTCATCGAGCATGCGCATGAGTTCGTCGCCGTAGTGGGTGCGGGTGCGCTCGGATATGGGGCGGGCACGGCCGGTACCGGCACGAATGGTGAATTCCCCGAGGAACATGGCCAGTTGCGCCTTGGGGTTCTTTTTGTGGCGTTGCTGGGCGCGCTGCAGGACGCTCAAACCCGCACCGGTGCCTGCCCGTTTGGCCTGGGCGCTGCGCTTGGCGCTCTTTAGTTCTGCGGAGATCTGGCGGTTGACTTCCCGGGCGCTGGGTTCTTTGCCGCCGTCGAGAGGCAGTTGGAGCTGTTGGGTCATATCTACTGTTCCGGTTTAGATGTACTTATTGGTTTGCGTTGGAAGGCACGAAGCCCATCAGGTAGGTGTGTGCTGTTCCATAGCTGGCCGCGGCCGTGTCTGTGTCCACGCGTGGGAATAGCGTGCTGTTGTCTGTCTTGGTCGCTGGCAAAGGCATCGCGCTTTTCAATCTCGCTTCCAAAATTCCTCTGGTGCTGGCGTCACTGGCCTCACAAGGGCGCACCTGTCCCTCCACGGTGTTTCGTCCCATGGCACGCTGGTGATTGGTTTTCTGTTTTTTTGCGGCCCCAGGTGGGCATGTGTCAGGTTTGGTCGCGGCTCGTTAGCAAACTCTCCTGCCTGACCCGTGCGAAGGGGGGCAACTCATTGCTGAGTCTCCTGCGCCCCGTGATGGGAGGGCGCAAGGGGTTGCTGGATCTCTCCAGAGTCCTTTAAGAGGACCACGCTTCACTCGGCTCGTCGCCGGTGTCTATCACCTACTTGATCTCCTTCTGACGTGGAGACCCCAATACTTCTGTTTTACGACCAAATCCCTTTGTAGGCCCCTGTGGGCTCCCATCCTCAAGCGGACAGGCGGATCGGTTGTCTCATACCCGCTTCTTACAAGGCAGTGCCTTTGAGGGGGGAAGAGCAGAAGCATGGAACGTAGGTGTCTATTCGCGTGCCGCTTGCGCGGCTCCCGCTTCGCCCTCACCAGAGGAACTAAGACAGGCAGGCTGGGGGTACCAGCACATAAAGAGTTTGCTAACGGGCCGACCTCAAAACGAGGCGCACCACTTCCGACGACAACAGAGTCGGTGACTTGTTTCGCGGCTCTATGAGTATCAAGACTCATAACCTGAATGCCTCAGTGTGACTTTGATTAGCGAAACGCCAACCAAAACTCAAAAAGGGACTGCTCTTGTGAGCGTTTTTGCCTCGCGGCATGCCGAAACGGCGGCGGTAGTTCAACTACCTGGAGTTCCTTCGTTTGAAGGGCCAAATCACGTATGCGTATCTGGGCTTGTTGAATGCAGTCAGTTGAACTGCGAGCGGCACGGGGCCGACACAGCCGCGAGTTTAATGCAATGTGTTTTGCGTTGCAAGCGGACTGTGGATAAATCGTGGTGGTGTTTGTGTTGTCCATGGGTTCAACTTTTCTCTCAGGCGCAGTTACAGGGTTTTAGGGTTCAATGGAGAGTCAGTGGTGGCGCGGGTTTCCCCATCACTCAGGCTTTAATAATCCTCTTGATTCGGTTCCAAGATGAGCTGTGGATATACAGCCAAGGGCAAGGCTTTGGAAGGTGGCTAGTGGGGCTGGGCATTGCGATGCTGGACCTCGCACATGCACATTCGAGTACCTGCTTGTGCCCTCTTATTTGGAATCACTGAATAGCTCACTGCGTGATTCAAAACAGGCGTGATTCAGTGGACAGAAAAGTCCACAAGCTGGACATTTCTGTCCAACCTCCCGACGGCGCTACTTGATTGGACAGAAATGTCCTGTCTATGGACTTTTCTGTCCAGACCTCCACACAGAAGCTACTTGTTCACCTAGAATTTTTATCAACACACCTTGTGTTGCATTTAACTGGAGAGCTTCTATGAAACCTGAAACCCCTATGGTGGACGTTCGCGCGGTGGACGTTGGCTATTTCTCTACAAAACTGACTCTGGCCCGTAACCTGGAGGGTAACGCCAGCACTATTGCTTCTATGAAACCTGAAACCCCTGTGGTGGTGGACGTTCGCGCGGTGGACATTGGTTATTTCTCTACCAAACTGACTCTGGGCCGTAAGTTGGTGGGTAACGCCAGCACTATTGCTACCGCCCTCTTCCCCAGCCTGGCACCCCGACTGCCTGCCAGCATGAGTATGCAGACAGCGTTGCACGGCAAGCCTGATGGCTCCGTGGTCGACGTGGATGACGTGAACTACTTTGTTGGACGTGATGCCATTCTGTACAGCAGCGGTCGCGAACCCCGCGAAGTGCTGGCCGACTACAGCATGACCGACAAGTACCACGCACTAATGCGCGGTGCGTTCCACTACATTGCCCAGGATGCCAAGGCTACCAGCGAGTTGGTGATTCGACACCTCGTTATGGGTCTGCCATTGAACACCTTTGGTGAGAACCGTGACCGATTGGCCGCTCGCGCAACTGGTGAGCACCTGTTGCCTGATCCGTCCAATCCTGGCTCCATGCGCCGGATCACGGTTGAAAAGGCCTCAGTCATTGTTCAACCCCAGGGCGCATTGGTGAGCTACGGTACAACGCATAGGGAGATTTTCAAAGAAGGGTGGGTGTTGGTGGTGGATCCGGGAGGCGGTACGCTCGACTGGTACGTTGCCCGCGGTCGCCTCCCGAACTGGCAGCGTTCAGGTGCATATCCGAAAAGCATGCTGGCCTGCGCCTACGCGGTGGCTGACCGGATTGACCCCACCTGGCGTGATAACTTCGAGATCATCGAGCGAATTGACAAGGCAATCCGTGACAAGGCCCCGTCTTTCATGACCGCCGGCAATACCTATGAGTTGGCTCCTTACACCAGCGCCATCGAGGCCGTCTTGAAGGAATCCACTGACAAGATGGTTGCTCGCCTCGGTTCGCTGGACAATCTCGACCTGATCTTGTTCACTGGTGGTGGTGCCAAGGTGTACTTCGACTTCTTCAAGTCGCGCAACCCCAAGTTGACCAACATCATGTTCATGGATGACGACCCCGTTTTTTCCAACGTGAAGGGTTTCCACGTGGCGGGCGAAATCATGTCGAAGTCCAGGACTATCTAATTGGGAGTTGAGCCATGAGCGATGCAAGCCCCGCTGGAGTACGCGTTCGCGTGACTCTCGATAGTGACACCCCGGAGTTGGTGACGCGGTTGACTGGTTCGAAGCGTCAGGCGCGCGAAATTGTTCACCTGCTGCGACTTGGGTTGCAAATGGAAATGATGCTCAACGGTAAGCTGCCAATGGTTGGAATTGTTTCTGATGGGGGCGCATCGTCATTGAATCGGGCGCCCGCGCCGGCAGCACCGGTACCGGCTCAGGTTTCGGCGACGGGTACCCCAGCCGATATTCCATTTGGTGGTGACTTCGCAGAGATGACTGGATTGGATGCTGGCTACTTTGAAGGTGCTCCAATCGCGTACTCTGACTAGAGCGAGTTTGAGATCAGATGCAGGAGTGGCCGGATAATTCCGGCCATTTTTTTTTAGGTGTAGAAAGCCGCGGGCATGGCTGAGACAGGCCTATGCACGGTAGCTGTACCCTGCGCGATATGTCGAAATTCGCGCGCCTATAGAATTGCGACTCCTTTTACTTTAAGAAATTTCTCACTATGAACCGTGCCGAACTGATCGATACCATCGCCGCAGAAACTGACCTTTCCAAAGCCGCCACTGGACGCGTGCTGGAGGTGCTGCTTGAGACTATCCAGAAAGCAGTGAAGAAAGGTGATGGCGTGCAGCTGGTTGGATTTGGCACCTTCAAGTCAACTAAACGCGCGGCACGCACCGGGAAAAATCCACGCACGGGCGAAGCAGTGAAGATCCCGGCCACTACGGTGCCGAAGTTTGTGGCTGGCGCAAAGTTCAAGGCAGTGGTGGACCCCAAGGCAGCGCAGCGCAAAGCCGCAAAAGCTGCCAAATAATCTGGACTGGCTGACAGCCGCCTCGGGTGATTAGCCTAAGGCGGTTTTCTTTTGCCCGTTGCATTTTGGGGGGTTGACGTAGGCAGTTTCTGTGAGATTCTGTACGTGTCAAACGCAAATTGAGAGGTACATATGACTACTCGTGTTGATAAAGAGCTGACCGCAGAAGACTTTCGCCAGAACTACGTTCCTGAGCCAGCAATGGCTGTTGATGGCCCGAACCGCCACTGGCTTCTGGACAGCCCTGCAGGTCGCGATCTGCTCAAGTTGAAGCTACTCAAGCTGGACCATCGCTCTGATGTGTCTCTTTGGGGCGAAGGTAAAGAGTGCGATGGCCACCTGAACCGTATGGTGGACGAGCTGAACCTGCGGGATCTCACCAAACCCGAACTCCCCCTGGATGTTCTGAGGGTCAATTTCCAGCTGGTCAAAATGATGGCTGCTGTCCAGTTTGGCCTGTCCTAAACAATCTCTGTTTTGGGGCAGGCCGCCCTGGGCACCAGTTGCTTGAAGCGCATCAACTGATGCGAATAGATCATGGCCAGCATCAATGCCGTGCTGCAGGGAAAAGGGTTGATGCCCAAGACGGACGCGGCTGTGAACGCCTTCAGCGCTTGACCACATCGAGCCACTCCATGCTCGGGGCGTGGTCGTCGGCGGGTGACAGCAGGCAGTGCGCCCAGTCACTGGTGTGCAGCAGGGCCAGAAACATATCGTCAGGAGGCGACGTGGTCGCCGTGCTGCCGGCTCTCGCCATGGCATTCGGCGAGCACCTGGCGTGCGTCGCGCTCGAGGGGCCGCGCATCCAGCGCGCCGTCCACCTCATCCGCCGACGCGATGTGACGTTGAGCTCGCCTACGCAGTTCCTTTGGGACGCGCTGCGAGAAACGCCGCATGCTCGAGAGTGAGGCTTTCAGATAATGGCCGACTGAATGAGCCATTCACCTGAAGAACGGCCCACTGGGGATATTCCTCTGGTAGGGCTGCAGAGGCAGGTCACTTCCGCCGAATACCCTTGCCTTGCCAGCGCTGGCGGGACGTTTGCATTTGCCTCCCCACACCACCGCGCGGGCACATCCGGGTGATGGCAGGCCCCAAAAATCAAGAATTGGCTTTGGCGAACTCTTCTCTCGCCACGTCAGCGGCAGCTCGGTTGCCGTGCATTGGCCAAAGTTCGTAGCCCAGATCGATAAGGTGATGAATGTCACCCTCGCCTTGGCTGAGAGAAAGGTAGACGTTGGCGAAAATCACCGCCCAGATGATCTCGGGAGTCTCGCCGGGATGGGTTTCGGTTTTGGGTCCCATCGCACTCATCACTTTCAACTGTCGTGGTGTGAGGGCTTCGCCATCTCTTCCCTGGCCACCTCCGCCGCATCGCGGTGACCATTGGCCGGCTGCAATTGGGCGCCACGCCCATAAACCCACGACGTATCGGACTTTTCTCCGACGGCGTCATAGATAGTCCACTCGAAGACACGTCTCCATTCGTCCGCATGCACGATCGCCCGGACCGCATCGAGGGCGGCTAGCATTGCAGCCTCTTGCGATTCGACACCCGGGCCACGCATGTCGACTGCAGGGGCCCCACGGAGCGCATAGCTCGACAACCAGCGCGGGTTGGCCCCACCCTCGCCAGAACCTTCAACCATCCAGGTGCGGATGACCACAGAATCAAAGCCGACCTCGGCTGGAGACTTTTCAGACATCAGTCGTCCTCAAAAAATTCGCTGGCACCAGAAACTTTCAGCCTGCTGACGGCTGCACATGCTTGAATCTTACGTCGCTTTTGTAGAGGGCACACCGGTGGCGGGATTGCCACTATAAATCTCTTCTGTGACGCCAGCCAAGCCTGCAATACCTATGCGCGAAAGCAGCCCATAGAGGTCCATGAACTGAAGTGAAAGGTGTGAACGAGGCAATACGTCAATTGTCGCCGGCGCTGTTACCGACAGGACAAGTGATTTCCAAAACTTTCCACGCGCGTTCGCTCTCAGACATTTCTCGTTGAACATAGGTGCGAACCAGGTGTTCGTATGTGATGCCCTTGCTCAGATAGTTCTTGTAGTTCTTGACCATCACTTCGCCGTTGTCATTGAGGATGCCATAGCCAGCCCACAGCTCGGAGGTGCCACCGCCGATTTGAGGGCACAAGAGGCCACCGTCAAGAACCACATATTGTTGGGCGCTTCCCGGCATGGATTCAAACAGGGCAACAGGCTCGAACAGCCCTCCACTCCAGCCCGACCAGCCTTTGGAGGTGAAGTTGCCGCGGATTTGGCCATCGGTGCGTAGACCCACATAGAACGCACCAATCCGACCGCCATGCTGCGAGTCCGGTGTGATGGACACGATCACGCGTTGCTTGACCAATTCATTCGTTTCAGACTCGCAGTTGTAGGGGTGTGGCCCCTGTTGACCATTGGCACAGATGTCAATAAAAGCTGCACCGGCACCGGCCGCAAATGCGTGGCCACCGGTCGCCAGGAGGATACCAACAAGTGATGTGCCGAGGGCGTGGCGGATGGATGTGAGTGTTTGCATGATGAGTTCCCTTTTTGCATTACAGATTCGATAACTCCTCGGCCATCGGTTCAGTGCTGCTGCGCCATCCCGAGCCCGGTTTTCCTTCAGGGCCAGCATCAATTTGCACGTTGGTGGCCTTCTAGTTTTGCGACACGCTAGAGCTGTGCCTGGGAATTGGCCGGAGTAAATCGATGACCCGGGGTGCGCAGTGTTACGCCCTGCTTCCGCAGGAGCTTCCGATAACTGGCTTCGTTTCGATGAAGCATGAAATTCATTGCGAAAGATTTGAGCGTGCACTGGCGTACCAATGCTATGGACTGCAGGCGTTTATTAATCCCGCGCAACGCCGCAGAACCCGTGCGTTGACCCCTTTTTGGCCAAAAAAAAGCCCGCTACCTTTTCAGGTGCGGGCCCTCATACGATATCAGTGGATGGTCTCGTTTTCGGGAATGAGATGGCCATCCATATTGCTGATCGTCAACCAACTGGCGCCTTCAGAGCGCGCCTGTTCAAGGGCGGCCTGCAGGTCTAGCGGGTAGATACATGTTTCCTGGGTAGGACAGAGCACCTTAATCAGCACGGTGTCGTCGGCTTCCAGCTGGACGCAGCCCGCGACATCGGAGATCAAGAGCGCCCGTGTCAGGCTACTCAGTAAGAGTCCATTGACTGACAGGGAATTGATTGCTGCCAAAGTCATGCAGCCACTGCCTGGAGCTTGTCCATTTCAATGACAGGCAGGCGCTGCATCACAATCGTTTGCACGAATTCTGCTGATAGCAGCGCAAACATGCCGTCTTCCAGGTCGTCTTTGACGCTGATCTTTCCATTGCTGGTGACCGTTGCCTTGAACTTCCGGTTGTGTCGGACGCTGAGGTGGCGGGCGTAGGCCTGCGCGAGCTGCTGCAATGCGTGGTGATTGGCGCAGCATGGCACTTCTTTATCATTGAATTTCGGCAGGTCTTGAATAACGGTACCGTCGCAGTCGAACATGATCCACTCTTTCTCCAGGGTCTGGGCAAATTGAATGCAAGCTTTGAGGTCAGTAGGGACTTCTTCGCCAACAACCAATCCGTCTTCACGTGCGGGCACGTTCACGAACCAGCCCCAGGGGCCTTTAGGGTAGAACAGAACGCCCTCGACATCGAATGTCTCCAAGCGTTGGCGGGTTTGGGGGGAAAGATGCGCGGAGGATACATCGAGCATCTTGAATTCCACCGTAGGTGTGGTGGGCATGGTGTTTCTCCGATTTGGAGGCACCTTCCCCTACGGGGCTAGATGCCCCGATGGGTTGAATGTGATGGAAAAAAGGGAGCTCACGCTCCCTCTTTGTCCTGATGGTTTTCCTTGCGGTCGCTGACTAGTGTTTCAACCAGTCTTGATTCTCATCCAGCAATACCCTGTTCTTGCGAGCAACGTAAACGCTGAAAAAAATCCCCACAACGATCACTACGCCAAGTGCAATTTGGACAATGGTGATCGGGTCCATGGTATTTCCTGTAATCATTGTGTTTCTTAATGGTACAGCTCCAAAAAGGTGTTGTCACCCCTGTGGATTTCTTGCTTATATTTTAAGCAGAACCTGCGTCTTTTTCCAGTTCGGCAACGAGTGCTTTCACTATCTATCCGGCAAGTTCATGCTCTTTGCGCTCTTTCAAGGCTTCCAGGCGTATCCTCAGCACGAGGCTGATTCTGTAGAAAACCACGAACATAACGACTGCCATGGCGGTAGTGATATGCGAGCTTTCAGCTATGCCGAAAGCACCGGCGACAACAGCACCTAAGGTCGAAGAGGTGTTGGCATAGTTGAGAAAATTCTCAAGCCATGCTTCGCTGTCCAGTCGTTTGTTGAGTGCATTGATTAAGCCATCAACGATGGCTTTCATGGTCATGATTGCTCCCTTTCTAGTTATTTGGAAATAACCAACCAGGGAGTCCCCCAACTGGAGAGCCCCAGTCGGGTTTGGTTTCGGCGTGTACACGACACGCAAATCGCATGAAGCGAAGTAGGTGTATTTTACTGTGCACGGCTGATTTACCGTGTGCGATTTCTGGCAATGTCGCAGGCAGTTGGTGAACGATTGCCAGGCGTTCATTGCAAAGCTGCTGGCGCAACTGTTCCTCGCACTGAAGGCGAATGAACCGGCGCGAGGTTATGAGTCTGCGGGCCCGCCGAGCCAATATCCGCGCCCGATGCGATTCAAGTTGCTTTGAGTCGCAACGAAAGAATGTTTTTGAGTCCAGCCATGGCGGCCGCTTCTTCGGGGCCGTACTCATCAATCCAGCGCCGAATCACGCTGTTGCGCACTACAGCTGGCCCTTTGGCAACGTAGGTCAGGCTCTCCTGTTGTTGCATTTGGCGCAGCCGCTTGAGGGCTTGGCTGACCGTGTGATAAACGCTGGTGGAGTCCATCAGCGGGAAGATTTCCGTGCCGGACCGGGCGCGGAGTGCCACAAAGAGTGGGCCATTCAGACCATGGGTGGCCATGAACTGGTCACGGCGGCTCAACGGCTCAGTGACAGCACTGCGCTCCACCAGGAGGCGATGCCGCCATGCCAGCCAGGCGCGCACAAGAGGCGCCAGTTGGGGGCCGATGGACAGTGTTCGGCCGACTTCGCTACTGGTGTGCATGACATCGAGCAACAGTTCCGCGTTGGGTGTCGCAAAAATGGATTTCTGCACATTGGGCGTGGCAACTCCCCTACCCTGTGCAGCCTCCACAAGATCCATTCCGCGCAGGGCGATCAACTCGGTAACGGTGATACCGGTTTCCACCAGCACGGCGATGATGGCCCGGTCACGTGCATGCCACCAGTTGGCTTTTGTTTTTTCCGGAAAGATTTCCTTGATCCTTTCGGGCTTCACCAGTTCCCTGAACAAGAACGGCTCCAACACCTGTGACAGGCGGTCAGTCTCTGAAATAGCCGGTCGATCCTTCTCATCCATTGCCAGAGCTGGATTGTGTTTGATCAATTCGACTTTGTTGGCCGTGGTGTAGACCCCCTTCAGCAGGCGGTAGTAGCGCTGGCGCGTGTAGGAGGACATGCGATCGGGATTGATGGCTCGCCGGCGCGAGACGCCTTGGCCCGGCGCCGAGCCTTGCAAGAAGGTCTGGATGTCCTCGACCTGTATGGCATCCCATGGAATGCCACGTTGAAGGCCCCAAGAGAGCCAGGCCATCCACAGCGGTTTGTATTTGCCGATGGAGGCGTCTGACAACTCCCCAAGGGCCTTCTGGACATTTGCCCAAACATGAAATGCCTGCTCGGAAGGCAGGACGCCGGCGGGAGGAGTTGATTTAGGCGTGGTTTTCACTGCATTTCCTTGGTAACCGAGTGGCCCGCCGCGTTGGAAGCGAAAAACCACTGCCGCTTGCGTGCGGTGTTTTCTGAAGGGAGTTGGTAGGTGGTGGCCACAGCGGAGACTATGCCAGCACCATGCACAGCGCATGGCGCAATTGCGAACCCATCGTTTGGGTGATGTGCTGGGGCGCGGCCATGGCGTTGTGCAGGTGGATGGTGGCGCGGGCCATGTTCTGGAAGTTTGCAATGGCCGGCTCAGAGAGCTCGATGTGCGAGTTCACGCGCTGTCCGTCCACTTTGACGATCAGGGGGGTGAAGGTCAGGCTCAGCAGTGTAGCCATGTTGTCCGCTTGGGGGCTTAAAAAATGCATCCAGTAGGGCCAGTGGCAGGTGATCGCCTGGAAGTAGTGCGCGATCTCGCGCATTTGGGCGATTTCGTGGGGTTCCCGGTTGTAGCCGCTGAATGCCAGGCGCAGGCGGCTCAGGTTCCGGGCGCAGGCCTGCGGCGTATCGGTTAGCGACATCAGGCGGTCCACCGCGGAGCCTATGCGAGCGCTTTCCACGTCCTGGCGCGTGAACGTCAAGTCGATGGCCGGCAGAACGGCGCGCGTGAGCGCGCTGGCGAGGTTGGAGTCAGCCCAGGGGCTTGTTCCGTGGAAATCCGGCGGCGCTGGACGGCGCAGAAACTGCTGGTGCAGCCAGTCGGCAAGCTGATGCGGAGGCGGCTCGGAGGGGTTGTGGCGCTGTTTATTCATTCGTTCAATCTACACCATGGCATTATTTCTGCAACCCCCCGCCCCCTTGATAAGCCGGTATTTTTCGACCGCCGAATTCGCGCTGTCGCATGCGCCGTGGCCCGTGTGTTAGGTGGGATTAAGGAAGAAGGGAAGGCTTAACAAGGTGGGGGAGGGTCGAAAATTAGCGGTGCTTGAAACGGGCCTAAAATGGCCGCTTTGGTGTAGATCGAACGATTGATATTGAGGGGGTGTTGCGCTCCTGTGCCGGGCTGATGTAAACTCATACCCGTTCTTTTGCCCATGGCCGTATGGCCGCCAAGCAAGGGTCCGCGGGTCCAGTGCCCGCCTTCAACTCAGCATTTAACGCGTTCCACGATCGCGCCAATTGCATCCGTGCCGTTCTGGTCCGGACTTGATCCCTCATTGAATCTTTGGTCTGTCTTGACGCGCTTTCGTGCGTCTGTCGGTATCTCTTTCTGAACTTGTGCGCCCCGCGGCTCCTCGCGTGCGCATTGCCACGTCTGCTGGCCACCTTCCCCTTTCGTTCGCGACGTCTGCCCTGCCCTGGGCCGATCCCCAAAGCATTGGCACGCCCACGCCTGCCAGTGCTTTGGGAATCGACGGTCGATTCACTAAACCCTGGAGAGCTCCCATGCCTGCATCTACCTCGCGTGCCAAATCCGCACCACAACCATTCGCCGCCCTGGACCAGGCGCTGAAAAACTTTGACAGTCTGAGCGCGCGCCCGCCGGCCGAGCGCGCAGCACATGCGCTGGATCTGGACGCAACTGGTGCTGAATTGCCGCCGGTGCTGGCCAGGCACATCAACAAGGCCTTGCAGACCAGCTCCCAAGGCGTCCCGGCCGAGTTCGCCAACGCATGGGAGTGGGCCGCGCACTGGGTCAGCGAAAACGGCGTCACCCTGCCCCCCGACTCCTCCTACTACCGAGGATTGCGAAACTGGTTCTGCTACCAGGTGAACATGCACAAAAAGAACAAGCTCAGCGAGAAGTCCCGCGGCCTGTTGGCCAAGCACAAGATCGACCTGTCGAAGTACCGTGCCGATAAAACCGGCCGTGGCCACCGCATGGATGACGCCTTTTTCATCCAGACATTGCGGCAGCACCATGCCAACCACGGCACTTACGACCTGAACGCAGACTGCAGCCCTGATTTGCTGAAATGGCAGACCCGCTTGCTTGACAGCTACCGCGCCGGCGGCACGTCCACACGCATGCGCACTATCGCCCTGCAGCTGCAGGGGTTCACTTATGGCCAATGGCTGCGTCCTGGCGAGGCACCTGTCCCCAGCAATCAGTACAGCTGGTGGGCCTGGGCTGCCGAGTTCCGAATCGCGACACAGGACTGCCCGGCTTTTCGCGGCCGCATTGACCTGGCAACCCCCGCCCATTTGCGTGAATGGGCGTCAGAGCAGATTGGTTTGGCAGGGAAGCGCAAGCTCAGCCCCCGCCAGCGCGGCGAAATGATGACATTGAACCTCATCACTCGCGCGGAACATCGCTTGAGCCAGCAAAAGTCCGCGGCACTGGCCGTGGCCCGGGGAACTCACAACGGGACACAGCATTTTGGCAAGCGTGAGCGCGACCTGAAAACGTTTCTTGGCGCGACCTTGCTGGCTCACCTGCTGCGCAGCAACGCTGAACTGACCACGATGTACGGAACCTTGTGCATTGCGCCGGCCCAGTTCGCCCGGATGCGCGATGAACTGGCCCCATTGATGCTGCAGATCGTCGGCCTCAGCACCAAAACTAACCTCAACACCCTGCGCAAGATCTACCGCAACTTCAACGAGGAATTCGAAGCGTTGCAGCGCGTAGGCGAGTTGCCAGGCGCCGTGTACGAGACGTTGCGGCCGACACAAGCCAAGCGCATCGAGCAGCTGGCCAGCGTCATCGTGCAGGTTCGGGACGCGATGCGCCGTATCAATGTCCGCCAGGACCTGGTGCGTACCGATGCGGAGCAAACGCATTGAGGGACGCATGGCGATCTATACAAGCCCCTGGTGTTACCGAGAAGAATGCATGTGCCTGAGGCGTGTCCTGAGGTGGAGCTAAATTTGTGTTTATCCCGATCAGTCGAAGCTTGGGTTTCGATTCGATTGTTACAGTACCGCTAGTACCATTCGCACCAAAGACAAAAATGAACATCACCCAATATTTTCTGAGCGCAGCGCTTGCCGCCGTTTTAAGCTTCACGTCGGCTGGAGCATCTGCTCAGGCATCAAGCGACGCTGCGGAGGTTGATATGGGCGAATCAAAGCTCGCGCTAACCGATGTGATGAAGATCGCGGATTTCTCAAGCGCCATCAAAGTCGTCAAGGGAAAGCCCGGTTACGGTGATGTCATGGTGCTGATTACTGATCCGCAGTGCCCTTACTGCCGTTCGATGCATAACACCATGAAAGGCCTGGACAATGTGACCATATACGTCTTGATGGTCAATAGCCTGGGACCAAAAAGCGCTGAGATCAACCGAAAAGTCTGGTGCTCGCCCAACAGGGTTGCGGCCTACGAAACCGCCTGGAGCGGCGGCGCGGGCAGCCTCTCGGAAGTCAGCTGCAATACGGAGGTGATCGACAACCTCCGCGCCAGACTCCGTCAACTTCCGGCATGGCGCGCTGTGCCGGCAATGGCTTTCCTCGGCGGTCGATTCATCAACGGCGAAGCTTCGGTATCCGAAATCAAGCAGGAGATCGCCATGGGCAAAAGCTCCGTCCAAAAGTGACCTCGCAGGGAGCGGGTCAAGCCACTACGGTTGTCCATTCATCATTCTTGCGTCGAATACGCGGCTGTTGTGAACTCTATTAAGTACGCTCCATTCAAGATGAAGCGTATGTTGTGAACTCTATTAAGAAGTTATCCGTAAATAGTACACTCTGGTCCTGAGCCGTAGTTCACACGGCGTCGGGGCGAATGCATGGCGACACGCAAGCGAGTCGAATCGTGGGTGGTGACCGATGAATTTTGGCGGCGCGTCGAGCCGTTGATTCCGGTGCGCGAGCGCAGCGCGGACAAGGAGTACCTGCGCAAGGCGGGAGCTGGGCGGCCACCCAAGCCAGCACGACAAGTGTTCGAGGCGGTCGTGTACGTGTTGCGCACGGGCTGCCAATGGAAGGCGCTGCCCAAGGAGCGCTTCGGCAGTGCCAGTGCGGTGCACAAGCGGTTCCTGGAGTGGGAGGCCGCTGGCGTGTTCGAGGCCATCTGGAAAGCCGGGCTTGCCGAGTACGACCAGATGGAAGGCATCGCTTGGCGTTGGCAGAGTATCGACGGGGCCATGTTCAAGGCTCCATTAGCGCAAGAGGCGGTCGGACGCAACCCGACCGATCGGGGGAAAAAAGGGGAGCAAGCGCCACCTGCTGGTGGACGGCCGTGGCGTCCCGTTGTCGCTCGTCGTGACCGGAGCCAATGAGCATGACGTGACGCAACTCGATGCCGTGCTGCAGACCATCATGGTCAAGCGCAAGACACCAGGCGCGCGGCGCAGCAAGCATCTGTGCGCCGATGCCGGTTACCGAGGCCGGCGCGCGTTGGAGATCATCGAGTCCCACGGCTACATTCCTCACGTCGTTGATCGTGGCAAGGAGGCCGATGCCAAGCGGCGCGATCCCACAAAGAAGGCTCGGCGTTGGGTGGTCGAGGTCTGCCACAGCTGGTTCAATCGCTTCCGCAAGCTGCTGGTGCGATACGAGAAGCTCAAACGCAGCTTCGTTGCGCTGAACCACATAGCCGCCGCCATCATCGCGCTGCGCAAGGTGCCGTTGAAGATCAACATAATTTACGGATAGGCTCTAAATGTCAGCAGTTCATTGCTGTAACCGGGTGTTATGATTATTCGATAAGTGTAAATAAAAAGACAAAAGCAAAAAGCAAGGGAGTTGATGTCAGTCGTTTCGCTAAAAGCTGGGAATGAGCCGCGCGCGGAAAATCAATTTTCGGCACATCCCGACGAAGGCCGTCGCCACGTACCGTACAACCCGGCTCAGATTCAGCTCGCCAAGTCCCGAAAAGTCTTGCTGCTGCAGGGGCCGGTGGGGCCTTTTTACGACCGGCTGACCCGCTGGCTGCACACCTGTGGCGCTGAAGTCCACCGTATTGCCCTCCAGGGTGGAGACCAGCACGACTGCAAGTTGCTCCAGCCTATCGCCTACCGGGGTACGCTTGAGGGGTGGTCCGCCTTTCTCGAAAGTCAGATTCACCGGTTGGGTATTGACTGCGTCGTGTTGTTTGGCCAATCGCGCCGCTACCACGAAAAGGCCAGGGAGGTCGCGCGTGCTCAAGACCTGCCTGTTGTGGTTCTGGAAGAAGGCTACTTTCGCCCAGGCTACTTGACCATGGAGTTGGGCGGTGTCAATGGCTATTCCACAACGCTGCAGCGTTACTGCTGGCAACCCGTGGCATTGGTGAACAGCGAAGGCCGTGCCAAGCGGCGCCCGAATAATCTTCTGCCCGACATATCGCCGCGGCATTTTCAAAAAATGGCCTGGCATGCGGTTCAGCATTACATGGCCTTGTACAAATCGCGCGCAGACTTCCCGCACTATCAGCACCACCGCGGCGACAACCCCTACCAATATGCCGCTTATTGGCTGCACTCGTGGCGACGCAAATGGCTGCATCAGTCTGTGGACCGCCGGTTTCAAGCCCGGTTGTTTCAGGGCAGTCGGCACTATTTCCTTGTGCCACTGCAGCACGATGGCGACGCCCAAATCACCCACCACAGCCCGTTCGCAGAAAACACTGCCTTCATCATCCGCGTCATGCGCTCCTTTGCGTGGCGCGCACCCAAAGACTCCTGGCTGGTGTTTCGCCAACACCCTCATTCCCGAGGGGGACCCGGGCATGTGAGCCTCATTTCCAGCCTCGCGGCTGAACTGGGCATCACGGGCCGTGTGCGCCACATGGTAGAGGGCGACACGCCCGACCTGGCCCAGCGGTCCGCTGGTGTGGTGCTCATCAATAGCACCGTCGGCTTGCAGGCACTGGAGCGGGGTGCCCCCCTCATGGCACTGGGCGAGGCACTTTACAAGCAGCCGCATCTCACCTTTTGGGGCGAGCTCGATGAGTTTTGGCACCATGCCCGCCCTGCTGACAAAGTGGTCACTGCGGCATTTCTGGCGCAAATGAAAAACCTCACGCAAGCCTCTGCCAGCGTCTATGCCTTAAGAGACGAGCCCCTGCGTTGGGGTCACCCTTGACCCAACGCCTGTTCGTCTTTCTTTGAGTTTCCCATGCTTATTCCTGTCATTCTCTGCGGCGGCGCCGGCTCCCGGCTCTGGCCTGTGTCGCGCGAGTTGCACCCCAAACCCTTCATGCGCCTGGCGGACGGGCAGAGCCTGCTGCAAAAAGCCTTTCAGCGTGGCGCCCACTTGCCTGGGGTCAAGGAAATCCTGACGGTGACCAACCGCGAACTCTTCTTCAAGACAGAAGACGAGTATCGCCCGGTCAATCCACGAGGCTTGCTTACCAGTTTTTTGCTTGAACCATTCGGTCGCAACACCGCCGCCGCCGTTGCCGCCGCAGCCTTGCAGGTGCAGCGCACTCATGGAGACGGTGCTGTGCTGCTGGTGCTGCCCGCCGATCATCTGATCGCCGACCAAGCGGCCTTTGCCGATGCCGTGGTTCAGGCAAGGGCCTTGGCCGAGCAGGGCCGTGTTGTGACCTTTGGCATCAGGCCTGAAGGCCCAGAGACAGGCTTTGGCTATATCGAGGCCGAGGGCCACGACGTCAAGCGCTTTGTCGAGAAGCCCGACCTCGAAACCGCCCGTCAATATCTGGCCAGCGGCCGCTATTGGTGGAATTCGGGCATGTTCTGCTTTACTGCAGGGGCGATGCTTGCCGAACTGGAGCAGCACTGCCCGCGAATTCTGGCTGCCGCGCGAAAGTGTCTTGAGCAGTCGCGCACCGCCACTGGCAAGGGCCTGCAGCAGACCGAGCTCGACGCAGAAAGTTTTGCAGAGGTGCCTGACGACTCAATTGATTACGCCGTCATGGAGAAAACCCGGCGCATCTCCATGGTGCCCTGCGCATTGGGCTGGAGCGATATCGGGTCATGGACAGCCGTGGGTGAACTGTCGGAGGCCGACGGGTGCGGCAACCGGGTGCAGGGCCACGCGCTGATGCACGACACAACAGACTGCTACATTCAAAGCCAAGACCGGTTGGTAGGTACTGTGGGGGTGGCTGATCTCATCATCATCGACACCCCTGACGCCTTGCTGGTCGCTAACCGCCACTCCAGCCAGAACGTCAAACAGATTTACGCGCAACTCAAAACACTCGGGCACGATGCGCACAAAGTGCACCGTACCGTGCACCGCCCTTGGGGTACCTATACCGTGCTCGAAGAAGGGCCGCAATTCAAGATTAAGCGTATTGAGGTAAAGCCTGGTGCGGCTCTCAGCCTGCAAATGCACCACCACCGAAGCGAGCATTGGATTGTTGTGAGCGGAACGGCCAGCATTGTTAACGGCGAGCAAGACATCTTGCTGCTGACCAACCAGTCCACCTACATTCCCGCCGGCCATAAACATCGCCTCATTAATCCCGGTGTGATTGATCTGGTGATGATCGAAGTGCAGAGCGGTGCGTACCTTGGCGAGGACGATATAGTGAGATTCGAAGATGACTACGGACGCGTTTAACCCCGTTAAAGAATGAATTGGGTAGCTAAAAAATATGCAGGGACGGCCATTTGTCGTTCCTTGTCTGCAAAACCTACAGCGATGTCACGAAGACAATGTAATCATTATTTTCGGGGGCATATTTGAACTCGCCTATTCGCCCTCTTGATCATCGGAGTGGGCTACAAGTTACGTTAGCCGTGTGGCACGCGCTCTTCATCCGTGAGATATTGAGCCGTCTTTTGACGCAGCGTGCAGCCTGGTTTTGGTTGCTGGTGGACCCTTTGGCGCACGTTGTTTTTGCAATGGTCCTGTTCTCCACTATCCGGGAACGCAATGTTTCAGGCGTAGAGTTCGCGTTGTTTCTGGCGATCGGGGTGATGGGCTTTAAACAATTTACGGGTACGGCCTTGCGCAGTGCCCAGGCTGTTTCGGCCAATACGGCGCTGCTCGCCTACAGGCAGGTTCTGCCTGTAGACACAGTACTCGTGCGCGCCGTGGTTGAGGGCCTGCTGTTGGCATTCGTGACCTTTGTTCTGCTCACAGGCGCATCGCTGTTCGGGTTTCACGTTTTGCCTGATGACCCGCTGAAGCTCATTGAAGCGTACGGAATGCTTTGGCTGATGGGCGCGGGCTTGGGGCTGATCCTGTCCGTCGTTAATACCCTCTCTCCCGAGGTTGGAAAGGTCGTCGGGCTGGCGTTCACGCCACTCTATTTTTTGTCCGGCGTACTTTTTTCACCAGTCAACATTCCTCCGAAGTTTCGGGAGGTTCTTTTGTACAACCCGATTGTTCACGGGCTTGAGCTGGCGCGGAGTGCCTTTTTCCCGGGCTATCACCTCGTCGAAGGCGTGAGCGCCGGTTATCTCGCATGGTGGACAGCGGGAGCTTTGTTGACGGGACTTGTGCTGCAACGCCGTTTTGAAGACCGTCTTGGAGTCCGATAAGCACCATGATCGAATTCAAAAATGTTTCCAAACGATACCAGTCGCGCAGGGGTGTCGGGCCGTGGGTTCTTCAAGACGTTTCACTCATGCTTCCGGCTAAACGCAATATAGGCGTGATCGGTACGCTGGGTGCTGGAAAAACTACGTTCTTAAACTTGATCGGCGGAATGGACAAGCCCAGCCGGGGTGTCATCATCCGAAACTCTACTGTTTCCTGGCTGGTAGGCAAAGGCACAGGACTCCAGGGCAGCATGACCGGTCGCCAGAATGCAATTTTTGTTTGCAGGCTTTTTTGCCATGTGGATGAGCATCGCGAGCGGCTGGCATTTATCGAAAGCTTTTCCGAGCTCGGTGATGCGTTTAACGGTCCCGTCGGGTCCTACTCAGGCGGCATGCGCGCTAAATTGCAAATGGCACTTTCCCTGGCGTTTGACTTTGACATTTATATTTCAGACGGTACGACGGCGGCTGGACTGGGAGAATTTCGCAAAAAAGCAGCAGCCAAATTCATCGAGAAAACAAACAAAGGCGGGCTGATTCTGGCATCGAATGGCATTGCCACACTGAAAAAGCACTGCGAGAGTTGCATCTGGCTTGACGATGGTGGGGCCAAATGGTACGAAAAAATCGACGACGCCCTCAGGGATTTCAAGGAAGTTGGAAACAAAATGGACACGACAGTGGTTAATGATGAGTGAAGTGCCGTCGGACGTAGGACTTGGCCCCCAAAACTTTTTTAGTCGTCTGCCATCTCTGGCTTGGTCGGGTTGGAAGCGCTCGTCGGGTCGCCGAAGCTTGCTGGCCGCGTTGTTAGTTTTTTTGGTTGCCGCGTTTTATTGGGGATTGATTGCTTCAGACCGCTATATCAGCGAAGCGCATGTAGTCGTCGACAAAACCGATCTGCAAAGCAGCACAACCGTCGATTTCAGCAGCCTGATCACCGGAGGGCGCAACAATCATGATCTCCTTCTTCTTCGGGATCATTTGCGTTCCGTAGATATGTTGAACAAGCTCCATGGGCGCCTCAATTTGCGTGCGCATTACAGCGACAGGCAAAGAGATCCGCTTTCCCGGCTCTGGTCGGCTGACGCATCCCAGGAAAGGTTTTACCAGCACTACCTGAGCCGGACCAGCATCGAGATGGACGATCAGGCCGGTGTCCTGGTCATTCGCGCCCAAGCCTACGACGCTGCGACTGCGCAAAAAATCGCGGCTGCCTTGATGCAGGAAGGCGAAGCATTTCTGAACAACATGGCCCACCAGTTGGCCAGAGAGCAGGTGATTTTTCTGGAGCAACAGGTCGCTCAAAGCAGCCAAAGAGCCGTCGTATCACGCAGGGCGCTCATCAACTACCAGAACTCAACTGGCATGATCTCGCCCGCGTCAAAGGCGGAGAGCCTGACCGCCATTGCCGCCCGCTTTGAAGGGCAAATATCTGATCTCAAGGCACGCAGGGCTGGCATGCTCGGCTATCTCAGTCCAGATGCCCCGGATGTTGCGCAAATCAATCTCCAGATCGCTGCACTCGAGCGTCAGGCGGCACTGGATCAAGGTCGATTGGCCTCGCCTGCTGGCAATACATTGAATCGAAACATCGAGGAATTCCAGCGTCTTGAGGCGGAAGTTGCTTTTGCACAAGATGTTTACAGGACGTCGCTCGTCGCGCTTGAAAGAGGTCGTCTCGAAGCAGTACGCATGCTTAAAAAGCTGTCGATCCTGCAATCTCCCACTTTGGCCGAATACCCGGTTGAACCGCAGAGAATCTATAACATTCTGATTGTTGCGATAGGCCTGCTCATGCTGCTTGGAATCTCCAGTCTTTTCATCGCCATCATTCGAGATCACCAGGACTAAGCTATGAAGACGCGATCACGTATTGTTTTGTTGCGGTCACTCATTCCGCAGTTTTGCGTCGGGCTGGCCTTTGCTTTGTCGGCTTCGGTGTTTGCACAATTCGCCTCCCCCGCCGCATCGCAACAACCGCAGCCTCCGGCGACCGTCGCACCGCAACAGCCGTTGCGTACAGAGTCGTCCACAACACCCCAGGCGACGTCGCAATCCCCATCAGCGCAGCCTTCCATGCTGCGGCCGCCGGGCTATACAACCGAACAGGGTGGCGCAGCGCAGGCTCCGCAGGCCCAGGACTATCGGGCCAACCAGGCGAGCGATGTTTTTGGCACCCAGTTATTTACCGGCGCATTTGCCTATCAAGGGTCGTCGTACTTCAACCCCGACTATCTTGTTGCGGCGGGAGACACACTCCAGGTTCGTCTTTGGGGAGCCTTTGAATTTGATGCCCAGCTCCCGGTCGATCCCCAAGGCAATATTTTTTTGCCACATGTTGGCCCGGTTCAGGTTCGGGGCGTTCGAAATGCCGATCTCCAGCGTGTTGTTGACTCGGCTGTCCGGAGAATATTCCGCGCCAACGTCAACAGTTATGCAAGCCTTGTGGCCGCCCAGCCGGTAAGGGTCTTTGTTGGTGGCAATGTTTATCGTCCCGGTCTGTATGCAGGCACCAGCATGGATAGCCTGCTACGTTATCTTGACCAAGCTGGCGGCATCGATCCCGAGCGCGGCTCATTTCTAGCTGTGGAGGTGAGGCGGGGCAACCAGTTACGCGTCGCGGTCAATCTTTACGACTTCCTTCTAGAAGGCCGTTTGCCAATGATCCAGCTCAGCGATGGCGACGTAATTTTTGTCCAATCGCGCCAAGCGACGATTAAAGTTAACGGGCTCGCGGAAAACGCAAAACGTTTTGAGTTCGCACGCGCGTCAGGAAGAAATATCAAGGTGTCCGAGCTAATTGCACTCTCAAAGCCGCGCGCGTTTGCGACCCATGTGCGGGTAGTACGCAACAGCGGTAATTCGAAGAACACCGAATACTTCCCGATCGAGACAGCCAGCGGCGTGATGCTTGAGAATGGTGACGAAATCGAATTTACCGCAGATAAAAAGCAGGGCACCATCAGCGTGCGCGTCGAGGGTGAACATTTGAGTCCGCAGGAGTATGTGCTGCCTTATGGCACGCGCCTGGGAGGCTTGATGAGCCAGATCAAATTAAACGAGAGATCGGAGAGTGAGAGTGTTCAGCTGTTCCGCCTTTCGGTCAAGGAACGGCAGCGCCAGATGCTGGCCACCTCGCTGCGCAGTCTCGAGGCCGCATTGTTGACGGCTCGTAGTGGTAGCAGCGATGAGGCAAAACTGCGCAAAGATGAAGCTGAACTTACCCTGCAGTGGGTGGACAGGGCAAAAAAGATCGATCCGCTTGGGCAGGTAGTTATAGCGCAGACCAGCAAGCGCGATGAACTGTTATTGGAGAATGGCGATATTGTTCGTGTTCCAACCCGAGACGGCCTCGTATTGATCAGCGGTGAAGTGCTGTTCCCGAATGCCATCGCCTACGAATCAGGTCTCAATCTCAGTGGTTATATTGATCGTGCTGGTGGTTACACGCAGACCGCAGATAACTCAAGAATCGTAATCGCAAGGACCGACGGTAGTTATGAGCAAGTCGATAGTAAGAAAGTACCAGAGAGCTTATTTGTGCATGCCGGCGACCAGGTTCTGGTGCTGCCAAAGGTGGATGAAAAGCAGCGCCAATTCTGGAAGGACATGATGCAGATCATCTTCCAGACAGCGCTAAGTGCCAAAGTGGTGCTTGGGCTGTAGTAGGCATGGGTATTCCTCCACAGAAGTGCCTTGGTTGTCGTGACTCCTAAAATGCCGGTCGACTCTTTCTGGACAGACGCAATCAACGTGCTCGAATCGGTGCGAGGCGAAGGCACAGTCGTCCTGGGCTCGGCCGGGCTCGAGGCTTTTGTTACCGAGCTTTGGCCGCTTGAATTCAGCTGGGCGATGGAAGGCCAGGCATTTTTTTTCTGCGCATCCAAGGACGATATCCACCGGCTCGCGCCCTGGCTGTTCAGCGCACCTGGGCCGTCCTATTGGTGGGCCAACGAAGTTTTTGTGATCGGCTCTGTCGGGCATCAACTGCCAGTGAGACTGCCGACGCCAGCAAGCGAATTGCACTTGCAATCCTGGTGGCACCTGGTCGCAGCGCGCAAACTCGGATGCGTGACAAGCCGCATCCACGCAATATCGTGGCGTACAGCCCCTCCGGCGGTCAATCAGCGCACCGTGACACTGAAGATTCTTGTCGTCGGCGCGTCGCGCATGGGTAATGTCGGTGACGACCTGTTGGCGGACCGCCTGGGGGACTTGCTGGAGCAGACGGGTATTGCTGATGTGGCTTTCGCCGACGCCGACATTGACCCGCTAGCCTGCAGTGGGTTCGACGTGATTGTTGCAGGGCCGGGCGGAATTGTTTATGCCGACCGTGAAGGGCGCGCCGAATACCGGAACCTGGTCAATTACCTCAAATTTGCGTTCATTGCTAAAGACCACGGTGCCGCGTTCTGGCTTGTCGGTGTTGGTGACCAGCAAGGTTTGCCCCTTGTGAAAATGCCTGTGGCTGTCAGCACCTTCTGGCTGGCCGCTCTACGACTTTGCCAGCTTGCCACGACGCGGGATCTGGGCACCGCTGATTTGTTGAGATCCAGTGGCGTGCAGCGCGTCGTCGCGGCGCAGGACCTGGTCTTTGATCTCTGGAAGCTGGCCTCCGTGGTTCCCGCTCCGGTGCAAGCCGGCGCTATGCGCGTTGCTTTGTGCGGCGAATGGTACGACTATGAGCGGCTGAAACAGTTGTCTGACCTGTTGTGCCGCGACTCTGGCGTTGAGATGACCGGCGGCTATGACTTCCAGGTGCTAATTTTTTCGGACGACGATGTTTCCCACACATCTCGTTTGCGGACGGAACTCGATCTGGCCGGACATTCCGTGTCTATCCTGGACTGTCGGGACAAATCGATCGAGCGTCTCTGCTATATGCTCAAGGGCTACAACCTGCTGATCACCACGCGCTTTCATGCGATGGTGTTGGCCATGCTCTGTCGGGTCCCTTTTGTTGTCGCAGACCGGCGCAACGGAAAAAAACATCGCCTTGCTCAATCGCTTACCTCTGACCGGTCGTTTTGCCTGATCGATGACGCGACAGACCCGCATGAAACAGAAGGTCCACTCATGCTGATGAGCGCAATGGCGCAGCAGCGAGCGGGTTATGTTGCATCGCCTGAAGCCGTGCGGCAACTTGCCCAGCTGGCGGCACTTCATCAAAACGTTGTGACGGAGACATTAAATCAATTGCACCAGAGAAAAATGACGAATACGGAGCATCTTCCCGCCCCCCCCTCCGAACTGATCGAACTTATCGACGGGCAGGCGCAAGTGCGCCTGTGCTGGGCTGCATCGTCACCCGAGAGCCACGGCTTTGCCAATCTTGGCGACTCGCTGAGCGCCGTGGTGGTCGGTGCGCTGTCTGGCCTGCCGGTTCAGCACACAAATTTTGATGCGCCAGGTGAAAAACTCGTCGCCGTCGGCAGCATTGCGCATACGATCAAGGGCGGCAAGGCGGTTATGTGGGGACCAGGTGTTTCGATTCGTGGCGGTGCGCTGGCCGATCATGTCAAGGTCACCGAGTACGACGTCCGTGCGCTACGCGGACCGATCAGCGCCTCTCACCTTGCTGGATTCGGTGTTTCCGTTCCGGAATGTTACGGCGATCCTGTTTGGCTGTTGCCGTCGATTTTTGACGAGCCGATCGAGAAGAAATACGAACTGGGCGTAATACCTCACATCCAGGATATCGACGGGTTTAGCCCTGATTCGCCGCCCAAGGCCGACTCGATGCGCTACATCGTTCCGCCGGAATGGAGTGATCGCGTGAAGGTGATCAACACCTGGCATGAGCCAACCTGGCAGGGCATAGTCGCGAAACTCCGGTTGATTCTCTCGTGCAAAAGAATCCTGTCCCAAAGCTTCCACGGCGTCGTGATCGGCGAGACCTACAGGATTCCAGCCGTGAACTTTCGGCATATTCCGGGCAAACCGACAGGCTTGATAAAGATATCAACCGAAGCCGAATGCGCGACCGATCCGCGCATCTACGAGTTTTATAAAGCAGCCGGTGTGAAGTCATTTCTGACTTACACGCAGCGCCGCGACAGCGCCAGCGATTGGGGCAGCATCATCGAATCCATAGACAGGGAATGGCAACCGATCAATGGTGTTGACCTGCAGCCGTTGATCGATGCATTTCCCTTGCCGCTTGCTTACGACCCGCTTCGCGAAGCATGTCCCAATCTCGAGCCTGTCCGCGCCATTAAATTTTGAATATGACAAGAAATACAAAACCCCGAATCATGATCGACGGGATGAACCTGAGTCTTGAAAAAGGCACGGGGGTGGCGACCTATGCGCGAAACCTTTCGTATTCTCTGGGTGCATTGAACTATGACGTTGGTGTCCTGTACGGTGGGCGAGTTAATCCGTGGACCGAAAAAATGATTCAGGAGATCTCTTTTTTCGATACCCGTGCCTATGCGGAAACCCGCTTGCTTGCGTTGCGCAGGGCCATGAACTCCATCTTCAACCCGTTTTCGGAGCTTGCCAGTGAAATTCCGATGAGCGGAGTGGTGGTTTACGACGGACTCAAGTCGAAAATGCCGCATTACGACACGCTGTGGAATTCACTCGATCTGTTTAAGAAAGCGAACTCCAAGTTCTCCTTGCTCAAAATGATGACGCAGGTCAAAAGCGCGCAGCCGCCGGATATCTTTCACTGGACTTATCCGATACCGGTGAAGATGAACGGCACAAAAAATATCTACACCCTGCACGACCTGGTGCCGCTCAGGCTGCCTTACACCACGCTCGACAACAAGCGCCGCTACTACCAGCTCGTCAAAAAGATTTGCAAGTCGGCAGACCACATCGTGACTGTTTCGGAGACGTCCAAAAGGGATATCGTCAACCTGCTCGGTGTCGATGAAAGCCGCATTACCAATACCTATCAGGCCGTCACGATTCCGGACAAATACAAGAACAAGCCGGTTGATATTGTCCGCAACGAGGTGGAGGGAACATTTGGCCTGCAATACAAAAACTACCTGCTTTTCTTCGGCTCGATTGAACCTAAAAAGAATATTGGCCGGATGATCGAGGCTTATCTCGGCAGCGGTGTCGAGACCCAGTTGGTGATTGTTGGCGCGCAGGCCTGGAAATCCGAAGAGGAGCTGCGCCTGCTGTATGACGATCACATCCGGTCGCTTGTAAAGGTCGGCGCTGAAACCCGGGTTAGACGGCGTGTGGTCCAACTTGAATACGCGCCTTTCCCGTTGTTGGTCAGCCTGATCCGCGGCGCAAAGGCCGTTCTTTTCCCGTCAATTTACGAGGGATTTGGTTTGCCCGTCCTCGAGTCTATGTTGCTGGGAACGCCGGTGGTGAGTTCCAACGTCAGTTCGATTCCTGAAGTCACCGAGGACGCGGCCTTGCTGATTGACCCGTACGATACGCGCGCCATGGCGGAAGCGATTCGTGCGATCGATAGCAACGAGGGATTGAGGGATGAATTAGTTGCCAAGGGGTTGCGGCAGGCTCAGAAATTCAATGAAGCCGCATATGAAAAACGGCTTGGTGCTTTATACAAGCAGTTGATGGTGCGTTGACGCGTAGATTGGCGAATTCAAACTTCTCATTTTCAACCAACACGGTCCAGACTAGGCTTGACAAGCCTACCGTTTTTGGCGTCTCTCTAAGTAAGGAGTATTTTGTGGCAACTATTTTGATCGAGCAGGACGGCCAAATTCGTAAGACCAGCGCGACTTTCTTTCGCGGTAAAACAACTAATTTCTATCCTACCGACCGGTCTCTTGACACGGATCGTGCTGTGGCAAGGTATATGACTCATGGCTGGATGCCCAAGGAGGCGTTTGTGGATAAGGCAACACCCCTGGTTGCCTTCGGCTCCTGTTTTGCCTCCAATATCAGTAACTATTTGCACAAGCGGGGCTATAACGTTTTGACCAAGCGCGAGGGCCGCTCATACGTCACCAGCATGGGCGATGGGATTGTCAACACGTTTGCCATTCTCCAGCAGTTCAAGTGGGCTTGGCTGAATTACGTGCCGGAAGGCACTTTTTGGCATGGCTATGAGGCTGAAGAGTTTGGCTATGACGAGGAAATCCGACTCGAAACCAAAGCTCTTTTTGACGAAGCCGATGTTTTTGTCATCACCTTAGGATTGTCGGAGATATGGTACGACGAACCCACGGGTGAGGTGTTCTGGCGGGCAGTGCCACAAGACAGATACGACGCTGAGCGTCATAAATTTCGGATTTCCACCGTCGAAGAAAACAAGCGCAACCTCTTGGAGATACATAGCCTGATCAGGCGGTTTCGGCCGGACGCCAAAATTGTGATCACCGTGTCGCCGATTCCGCTAACTGCCACATTTCGTCCTGAAACCTGCATTGCCGCCAATGCGGTGTCGAAAGCGGTCTTGCGGGTGGCTGTTGACGAAGTGATGCGTGAAGTGCAACCGACGGATTCCAATATTTATTACTTTCCAAGTTATGACGTTGTGATGTATGCCTTTGACAACCAGTGGACAGAGGACCGTCGCCATGTTTACCCTCATGTGCTCGATTTCAACATGAAAGTGTTCGAGACACATTTTTGCCAATCCAAAATGGATGCGTCGGCGCTCGAAAAAGCGTACAAGCGCGCTCTGGAGCTCGACAGGAAAGTGGCGCGCGGAGGCCATGAGGCCGTATCTCACCCGCAGGGGCTGACACCTATCGATGCCATCAAAAAAACTGCGGCGCGTAAGTTAACCAAGGATGAGCGTCTTGCGGATCGCGTTGCCAAGCGCGTCGCGGAGAGGATCGCTGCGCGGCGCCGAACCAAATTGGCCGCCATTGAAAACGAGTGAGTGCAATCGCTGAAATAGTGGCCTACCGATCATGAGGTATTCCTCAACAGCTGTTCTCGTTCTTGCTGCCACAAGCGCATTGGCGCAGGATCGATCTGCGCAGTCACCGCCGATCCTTGATTTCATGATCATGAATGTCTGTGTTGACAGCCAGGACCGCCCGCTTGCGGGCATTTTTCCCGGCAATGCGTCGTGTACTCGACAGCGCGATATCAGGGCGGGCGAAGTTTCTCCGTATTCGCTGCACAATCACGTTGGCCTGGGCAAGGGTTGTGACGCCCGCCTTGGCAACGTGGCAAAAGAAAATTTGCCCGTCGTGATCAACAAGGTGACGCGCATTATCAGCAGTTATGACAAGGGACGTGCACCCGAATGCGGGAAAGAAGGCGTAGCTTCCCAGCGCTTCGGTGATTTCGATGCTCAGCAAGAGGGGGCATCGATTCAATGGGTCGATAACCAGTATGCGTTCATCCTCGGAAGCTGGAGCCCGGTAACCGAAGCGCACTGGGTAACACCTCTTTGTCGCAACCACCTCAATGATTCGCGGCGCTTCTTCAGAGGCTGGATCATTGGCAGTGCCGATGGTAAGGCCGGCTATGTAACTGCAGAGTCAAAGCTTGTACTTTCGACCCCAAAAGACGGCGTAGGCGCATGCCCTAGTCGCTTCAATCGTTCATTCACCTACTGGTTTCCATCTGAGATGAAGTTTACCAATGGGATGAGTCTGGGCGCTATTGTGTCCAGCCACTATTCCCGTGCGTCTGTCTCCGGACTAAGCCCGGGCAAAGCGGAACAGGTTGAACGGACGTATTGGACTCGGGAATTTGGCTTTGTAAGATGGGAGAAATGGGCACGAAAAGATTGGATACATCCGCGGAACAAGAAGCCGGCAACTGATATGGCGAGCAATCTGCGAAATTCCGGCAGATGCTCGCCACCCGCGACGTTACCCGTTCGGGTCAACGGCGAGTTTGAAGTGCGCAGCGTACGCTCCAATCAGGATATCTACCTCGAACAACAACGCATAGAGAAGGGTGATTTTGAGGACTGGGTGATGACTGCGTGCAACGACTTCTCGAAGCCGGTCGCTCGACCGAACGGTCAAGCTGCTGTGGACTGGGGCACCACACTTAATCGTGCGTACTGGCGTGAATGATGCTCACGTGTAGCGGAATCCCCGGCGGATTGACGCACGGGTCCCGTCCTCCATCACGCGGGGGATCATCGGCGCTGACAGGATATACCGCATTAAGCACTTAGGCTGGTGCTGGAAAATTTCAAGAAGTTCGGGAGTCTTTGCTTGGGTGCCAAGATCGACCAAGACTCCGCCCGCGTTGATCGCCACTCCCATTTCATTGATGGCCTATCAAAAATTGGCAGAAACCCCCCCAACGGATCCAACAGAAAGCGCTTCAGCCGATCAAGTCTGATCGGAGGACGGAGCTCGATAGTCGCTCCTCCAACTTGACGATGAGTCGCTTTAAAGAGTCATCTTCACGCGACAACGCCAGTGCTTTACGGCACGCATCCAGGGCTCCTTCATACTGCTTGATGTCGTTCAGGCAATTCGCTTTGAGCTTCCAGGCTGGAGCACTGTCCGGCTTCGCAGCCAAAACCGTATCGACGGTTGAGAGCGCCTGGTCGATCTTATTCTCCCTACGCAGGCATCGCGCCAATGCAAGACCCGAGGTGATCCAACTGGGCTTGATTTGAGGCGCATTTAAAAAAGCATTCTGATAAACGAGTACGGCTTCCGGTAGCTATCAAGCTTTGCCAAAAGCTGATTCAAGGCCGAAATATCGCCCAGGAGCCTGAGCGACAGGTTCGTCAATAGTGATTCCCTGTCTCACCTGCAAGACCGCGAAATTCACCCTACGGAATTGTTGCCGCATCTGTGGAAGCCCGCCGGCTGACCGTCAGCTTGTTGTCTAGCGGTGTCAACATGTGTTGGCGGGCCGCTTCGCAGTCACGCCAAGGGTAGACTATCTCGAATGGCGCTGCTGCACTTAACGCCTCAAGATCGATTTGCCGAATCGGCAAGCGCTGCGCCTCAGACACCAATTCCACACCAACGACACTTCCACGCGGTAGCGCGAGCGGGGGCTCCTGGTCCATACCGACCGAAAGCATGTAGTCGTAAAACTTGGTGCCGTCGCCAGGCAGGCCTGCCAAAGAATCAGGCACCTCGCACCAACGTGCCGGAATACCGTAGGCGTGGCTCACAATCAGGCCATGCAGAGAGGTGGTCAAAATGCATTCGCACTCGTGCAGTTCGTCGATGAACTGTTCGATACCCTCGTACCCAGAGCGAATGACCGAGATTATTTTGACCCCTTCGCCAACGCCTAGATCTTCGTCATTGGCAAAGTGGCGGATAAGCCCGAGCTTGTAGCGTCGCGCTGCTGGATTAGGCTGATACAAACGCGGCAGAAACCAGGCCACGTCGCCGTATACCTCTGGGCATGTACCGCCAGACTCAAGTGCCAGCTGCCGCGTCAAAGGTCCGCGCACCGCACGGTAGTCCGCCTTTGGATTGAGGCGGTCGCTCATTCGGGGTGTTCCTGATCCCCAAACGGCAGTGCCTTCAACCGCGAACTTGATGATGGAGCCGATGGCGAGCATGCCCTTTCCCTTGGGAACAAGGCGCGGTGGCTTGCCGCTCAGTTTCTCGACGATGTAGGGGTTGAGGATATCGCCGAAGTTGCCTGGGTATGGCGACTCCATCCACCAGAGTGCCGGGCGTTGTGCTGATTGCAATTGAGTAGCTGATGCTCGCTGCTCAAGTCCGATGCGCAGCAGTCTGCTTTGTGCCCACGCAATGTCTTGCGCCGATCCGCGGGCCACCAGGTCGCGCACAAGCTCGTTTGCGCGCTCGACGTTGCCTGCTTCAAGCTCGGAATCTGCCAGAAAACGTCGAGCGTGATTTACTCCGCTATTGCCTCCTTGGAAACGCCGAAGAAACAGCAAAGCAGCCTTAAGCTTTCCCTCGCGGCGGAGCAGGCGCGCCATGCGGTACGCGAGTGCTTCATCGGTGGGATCAATGTGGAACGCCTTGCGCAGCATCTGCAGCGCCTCCATCGGTTTTTTGGCCTTACCCAGCTCCAGTGCTTCTCTGAGAAACACCGCCTTGCGTCGCGTCGGTGTGTAGAGGTCAACGTCGTGTTGCTGGGCCTTGCCCTTGAACTCGGCTACGTTACCACTTCGGCCAAAATAGAATGTTTGTTCTCCGAGGGCGGGCCAGTCGAAGCTAATGGTCGCAGGTGGGAGCAGAAATAACGAAAGTTGGTCCTCGAATTTTTCCCAGGCCTCCTGCAGGAAGTAATCGTCAGTTCCCGGCACCGTGCTTTCCTCTTCAAGCCGAGCCATCAGCTCTACGAAGGCGCAAGCGCGAGGTGTGTGGTTGAAAAGGAGTATTGACGGCTGAAAGAAGCGCGCGAAAGACATGGGGTCGAAGCCCTTGATGTATTTGAATCCGCGTAAATACCCAGCCATGTCGCAGCGCAAGCCTTCGAGGAAGTCGGGCCGCTGTAACAGGCGACAGTCAACATCTATCCACAGCAGCGGACGCTTGTGCTTGCGCTGCATCGCCAAGTAGAAGGGTACCTTCTTGCGGCATAGATCCAGCCAGGTTTCTTCGGGCTTCTTCTCCAGTTCCACGATGTCACAGTCAAGGCCAAACTTCTCACAGTCGGCTCGCAGATTGTCAGCAGCGTCGTAATAGTACCTGTCGCCGCTGTAAAAACTAATCACGATCGGCATGTTGGAATTTGTAGGCATCAGTAATTATATGTAATTGTTGTTGCGTCAGCCCTACGCGGGGCAGCCCTCTCAGCACGCCGACGCGAGTGTCGATTTCAAAACTCATTACCGATGGGGATTGCGCTAGCCGTCGCCAATAATCGTACATTTGTGACGAGAACCTGATGTCGTCGATCAACACCCACGAGTCGTCTCGTAGTAACGGCAATGCCAGCGAAATTTGGCGCGACACCGCCTCGGGGGTGTGGATGGCATCAATCGAGAGGATATCCACCGCACTGCAGGGTATTGTGCCGTAAGCATTCTCTTCAAAGGTGCCCTGCACGGTCTGGCCTCGAGCCGAGACGAAACTGTAATTTTGGGCGGCCACGCCGTGCCATAGCAGGTTGGGCTCGAAAGAGATGAAACGGCCCGCGCCCATTTCATCAAGAGCGCTGAGCCAATACATGCCTGACACCCCGAATCCCGAACCAATTTCCACAACCAGCCCGGGTACCACCATTCGCGCCAATGCAGCCTCAAAAGTGGCTGCGCGACTACTAACCCGTATGTCGTTGGGCAGGCGTCGCCGACTTGATGACTTGAGGTCGCGGGTCTTATAGCCCGACCATATATCGCTCGCGCCAAGGCGTTGTGTACGCGCTGCGAGATGGTTAATCAAGGGGGCGAAGCGTGGCGGTTGACGGCCCTTGGACAAGGCGTCGATGCGATTGGCTAGCGAAACATCCGGTCCACGTTGAATCCAGTGCAGGGTTACCCGATGCTGATTTGATGTCAATGGCGCTACCGTTTTATCATGCATCATGAGTTCACGTACCTGGCTGAAAAGCTGCGCGGCTGTCTTGTCATCACCAAGCTGCTCGGTTGCCATAGCCAGTTCCAGCAGGAGATTTGTCGCGTCAGGCGTCGATTTCAACTCTCGCTGTAAAAGTCCAACCAGCGATTGCCAGTTGGCCTCTCTCACCAGCAGTCGGCGCAACGACGCTATGTCGGTCTGATCGAAAACTTCGATCTGCGCAACCTGTACGAGAAACTGTGTAGCTTCCTCCAAAAGTGCGCGTTTCTTGAGCCATGCTAGATGGTGTCCTACCAAACTAAACTTCGACGGATTGGATGCGATCTGAATAAGTCGCAGGTCGGACAGTAGCCAGCCAACTTCCCACTGAATCGCCTTACGTCGCAATTTTTCGTGAAATGCTGGCGATCTGCGCGCGCTGGCCAGCAGCGGCTTTACTAAATGGTGATCGGCCACAAGCGCGCCCGCCGCATGAGCGGCATCTAGCCATTGGTTAAGCGCACTCGGGCTGTATCCACTTGCCGACAGCGTCTCTTCTATGCGATCCAGGAGGGGTGCCTCAGACTCAATGCAAGCACGATCTATCTCTTCGCTCCGCTTCGGAAAACAGCGCTCATCCTGGGTAAGACGATCATCGTGCGGTGATTTTATTATTTTTGCCATGTCTCACTTTACACACAGAGGAGCTGGCACCACCGGTAAATATTCAAGATGTGTTAACTCTACAGGCGAACGAATTTTTCTGGAAATCACCTGACTTGCCAACGGAGTTCGTACATCGTACCCAGCTCGCCAAAGTTCAAACAGAACTTGGCATCGGTGCTTCCAGAATCAGTCAGTGCCACTCTACCGCGGTACGAGTTCTAGTGAAACAATGCATTTCATGGCTCACGCACATTGCCGCACCCTTCAGATGCGCCGAAAGCCGCGTAGGCTTGGCCCACCGTAGTCAAACGTCCGCTAGAGTCGAATAGCAGCGACGGTCGCAACGACTCTTTGGTCGTATCCGCTACAAGCCATGCATAGCGTTGGACGTATTCGCGGTTTTCGAGTTCGGGTAGAACCTCTTCGATGAAGCGAACGACGTCTACCTGCGTGAAGCGGTTTGTAGACCCATATTTGCTGGAGTGCCAGTCTGCAACAGCAAACTCGGTAATCCACATCGGTAAGCCATATAAAGCATGCAGTTTGTCGAGGAAGGCTAGGAACTTCTTGCTGTCGGGCGCACCGTACCAGTGCACAGGTAGCACGTCGAGACGGGTCCCTGCGTCTTTAGCACGCGTCATGAACTCGCGCATCCAGGGATCGAAAGGCCTACCCGCCGCGGGTGCACTGATACGCTCCGTGAATTGCAATAGGTCTGGCCACTCCTGCAAAACCTCATCGACTGTGCGGTTGGACTGCCGAGCGAAGTCAGGCTCGTTGTAGACAAGTAGCATAGGTGACCATTCGGGCTGCGTTTGCTTCAAAGTGGCGAGTTGTCCGCGCTTCCCCCAGTACATGGGGACGAAGCAATGGCGCGACGACAGCGAACTTGGCCGTAGTGTCCAGTTGTAGTACCAGCCTACGTGCAGACTCGCCAACTTGATCCCACTCCGATCCGTGACCTGGCCGATAGCCACTCCTTTCTTTGGGCCTGCTTGAGCCAATCCGCAAGCCACAGTAATGACAAGCACTAATGTCCAAAACAACGCCCGTGTCGGTCGCTTATGGGCGACCATATGCTTTGATTCGAATCTCATTGGGGAATCAATTGCATCTCGTTGAGGCTGGTTTGATCAAAGGATCAGGTCAGCTGAAACAATAGCAGGCGCTCCGACGAGTTGAATGGCGAATTCTGCATCTGCGTCTGCATCGACGCTGCCGTAGACCATGCCGGCGGCGGCATCATAACGCACTTGCCCGGCAGCGGAAAAATTGGCAGTGCCAATAAAGCTGAAGGCTTGATTGCCTGCCAGTGCCGTATTGGCATCCAGCGTGGACAGGTCAATCTTGTCTCCTGCGGCAGCGCTGAAGTCGCTGATGCTGTCCCAGGTCAGTGACGTAATGCCCGTTTCGGCCAAGGCGTTGAAGTCAAAGGTGTCTGCTCCGCTACCGCCGGACACACTGTCCTGACCCGCCCCGCCGAGCAGTCGATCATTCCCGCCGCCTCCGCTCAGTGTGTCGTTTCCGCTAGAGCCGTTCAGGGTATCGTTGCCCTCGCCCCCATCAAGCATGTTGGCCACGCTGCTGCCGGTCAGCAGATCGTTGAAAGCCGAGCCAATCAGGTTCTCTATGCGCAGAATGGTGTCATTGCCTTCGCCTCCGCTGGCGGTCTTGGTGGACAGGCTCGCGTTGACAGCAGCGGATGCCGCCGCGTAGGTCAGGGTGTCAATGCCAACCCCGCCTTCGATCACGTTGTCGGCAGAGTTGCCTTGCAGGGTGTCGTTGTAGTTGGAGCCGGTCAGGTTTTCGATATTGAGCAGCGTGTCGCTGCCGGAGTTGCCGGTTGCCTGGGCCGATGCGATGGCCAGGCTGACATTGACTCCGCCACTAGTGAACCCATAGTTGGCGGTATCAATGCCATCGCCACCGTCGAGAGTGTTGTTGCCGGCACCGGCAAACAGCACATTGTCCAGTTCATTGCCGGTTGCGTTGACGTTGCCAGTGGTGTTGATGCGCAGGTTTTCGACGTTGGCAGTGAGGGCGTAACTGATGGCGGCAAAAACGATGTCGGTGCCACTCAGGGCATCCGAGCCGGTCTCGATGACGATGTCGCCGACATTTTCGACGTAGAACTGGTCGGAGCCGCTGCCACCAATCAGGGTGTCAGCGCCTGTGCCGCCATTGAGGCTGTCGGCACCTCCCGCGCCTTCGAGTCGGTTGGCCAGCGTGTTGCCGATCAGGCTGTCGGCGTAGTTCGAGCCGATGATGTTCTCGAAGTTGGTGACGCTGTCGTTGCCGGAGCCACCGGTCGCAGTGCGGCTGGTGAGGCTGGCAGTAACACCGGCACCACTGTAAGCGTAGGAAACGGTATCGTTACCCGTACTGCCATCCAGAATGTTGTCTCCTGCTGAGGCCAAAATCAGATTGGCCAGGTTGTTGCCCGTGCCGTTGCCGCCTACTGCAGCCGTAAGACGCAGATTCTCCTGGTTAACGCCCAGCACGTAATCCACGCTGCTCACGATGGTGTCCGTTCCAGCCGACGCGTCTTCGATGACCACGTCGCCCAGGTTGTCTATGGTGTACTGGTCATCACCAGCACCCCCTAGCAGGGTGTCGGCGCCAGTGCCGCCATTCAAGCTGTCATTCCCAGCGCCGCCTTCAATACGGTTGGCAGATGTGTTGCCTGTGAGCGTGTCGTTATAGGCGCTGCCGATGAGGTTCTCGATCCCTGACAGTGTGTCGTTACCTGAGCCGCCGCTTGCACTCCCGGTGCCGCTGATGCTTACCACCACAGCGCCGCTGGCATCTGCGTAGGTGGCCGTATCAATGCCAGCGCCGCCAACCAGGCTATCGTTGCCGAAGCCACCGATTAGTGTGTCGTTGCCATTGCCACCATCGAGGGTGTCGTTGCCGCCGAGACCTTCCAGCCGGTTATCTGCTGCGCTGCCAGTGATTGAGTCATTAAAGTCGCGTGAACCGCGCACGTTCTCGATGTTGAGTAGCGTATCTGTTCCGCCGTAACCATCATCGCTGGCGGTGTTGTTGGCCAGGTTGACCGTTACCCCGGCCCTGGAGTTTTGATAGTCCGCCCGGTCAACGCCGCCCATGCCATTGATGGTGTCGTCGCCTTCGCGCCCCTCGAAAGATTCAAAGGCCGCCGTGTCGCTGCCTGTCAGCGAGTCGTTGAAAGCGGAGCCGCGTACGCCCTCAATATTGCGCAGCATGTCCGTGCCGCCCAGGCCGTCATTGGCAGAGCCGTCGGCGGTGTCATTGAGGGTTACGGTAACACCGGCCGTGCTGCTGGTGTAGTCGACTCGGTCGTAACCCTGGCCGCCATCGATGGTGTCGTTGCCAGCCTCGCCACGGAAAACTTCGCTCAGTCCATCACCGATCGTTACACCATTGGCAGCGTTACCACCGGTCAGAACGTCATCAAACGCCGAGCCACGCACACCTTCAATGTTGAGCAATGTGTCGGTGCCGACGCCCGCACCAGTGGCTGTGCCCGTGACCAGGTTGACCGTGACACCAGCGGTGGCACTGCCGTAGCGAACGATGTCAAAACCACCCCGACCGTCGATGGTGTCGTTGCCGGCTCGGCCTTCAAACTGCTCTGTAAGATCGGTTCGATCGGAGCCGAGCAAGGTGTCGTCAAAGTTGCTGCCGCGTACGTGGTTGAAATTGGCAAGGGTATCGCTACCGATATTGCTGCCTGCTGCACCAACGGCTGTGCCGGCGATGAAATCAACCGCGACGCCAGCGCCGGTGGCATTGTGGTAGGTAACGCGGTTGTCGTTGTCACCGTTAAGCGTATCGGTGATGGCACCGCCGTCAAGGATATCGTTGCCGGCACCGCCTTCAAACTGCTCGAAGATCAGCGCGGTGCTGCCGGTAATGGTGTCATTGAAGTTTGAGCCCCGTATCTGGTTGACGTTCATCAGGGTGTCGACTCCAACCGAAGCGTCACCAGTAGCTGCGCCGCTGCCAGTGCTGCCGTCGCCGGTAATGCCGGAGAGACTGATGTTGACGCCTGCCGTTGCAGAAACGTAGTCGACAAAGTTGTAATCGGTGCCATTGATGCGGTCCAGCACCAGGCCACCATCAATGAGGTCGTTGCCTGCGCCTCCAATCAGGGTGTCTGCGCCAGCACCACCCAGCAACGTGTCATCGCCCGCGCCGCCGTCGAGCGTGTCGTTGCCGTCGCCGCCATTGAGCGTGTCATTTCCACCCAGGCCTTCGAGCCTGTTATTGCCTGCGTCGCCAGTGATGCTATCGCTGAAGTCGGAGCCGCGCACGCCCTCAATATTGCGCAGCACGTCGGTGCCGCCCAGGCCGTCGCTGGCGCTGCCGTCGGCGGTGTCGTTGAGGGTGACGGTGACGCCGGACGTGCTGCTGTCGTAGTGAACCCGGTCGTAGCCCTGGCCGCCATCGATGGTGTCGTTGCCGGCGCCGCCGCGGAAGACTTCGAGGAGCCCGTCGGAGACGGTGACGCCGTTGGCGGCCAGGCCGCCCGTCAGGGAGTCGTTGAAGTCGGAGCCAATCAGACCTTCGACGTTGACGAAGGTGTCATTCCCCGCACCGGTGGCCGTGCCAGTCGCCAGGCTGGCGGTGACGCCAGCGACGCTGGAGGAGTTGAAGCGCACGAGGTCAAAGCCGCCGCGGCCGTCGATGCTGTCGTCACCCAGCCCGCCTTCAAACTGCTCGGTCAATGCCGTGGTGTTGCTGCCCAGCAAGGTGTCGTTGAAATTGGAGCCGCGCACCTGGTTGAAGTTGGCCAGGGTGTCGGTGCCGGAGTTTCCGGCCAAGGTGCTGTTGGTGGTGACGGCCGTGCCGGCCAGCAAATCGACAGTGACACCGGCCGTGGCGTTCTGGTAGGTCAAGCGGTTGACGTTGAGCGTGTCGGTGATGGCGCCGCCGTCAAGCGAGTCATTGCCGGCGCCGCCTTCAAACTGCTCGAAGTGCAAAGCGGAGTCGCCGGTGATGGTGTCGTTGCCGGAGCCGCCCCGAATTCGGTAGAAATTGGCAAAGGTGTCATTGCCGTCGGTGCTGCTGGAGGCCGTGCCGGCTGCGGTATTGATGGTGAGCGCACCGGTGGTGCCGTTGTAGCTCAGCGTGTTGTAGTCGCTGTAGTTGAGGGCATCGATCTGCAGGCCGCCGTCCAGGCTGTCGTCGCCCGCGCCGCCTGTGATGGTGTCTGCACCGGCATCGCCAAGCAGGGTGTCGTTGCCGGCCCGGCCGTCCAGGAAGTTGTTGGCATCGTCACCAGTGATGGTGTCGCCAAAGGCGGAGCCACCAACATTTTCGATGTTGCTCAACGTATCGGTGCCACCCCAGCTGTCTGTGGCTGTCCCAACTGCTAGGTTTACGAAAGCTCCTTGAATGCCGGAACCAGCGCTGTCAAACCCATCATCAAAGAAATCCACAAAATCGACGCCACCACCACCGTTGACGGTGTCGTTGCTACTTCCTCCAATAAAGTTGTCGTTCCCAACACCACCAGTCAGGCTGTCATTGCCTGCGCGCCCAAATACATAGCCACCGACAGAAGACAGCTGGATCACATCGTTGAAGTGGGAGCCGTGTAGGTTCTCAACATTGATGATTGTCTCGACTTGCCCTTCACCATTGTTTGAAACAACTCCGGTCGAAAGGTCAATCACTACCCCCGAAGCTGCATCCTCAAAGTACGCAAGGTCACTCCCGGTCCCGCCATCGATAAAATCATTCCCGCCCCCACCGACCAACCAATCATTGCCGGCACCACCTAGCAAGGTATCTGCGCCGGCACCACCTAGCAAGGAGTCATTTCCACCCAGGCCTTCGAGCTTGTTATTGCCCGAGTTGCCGATGATGATGTCATTGAAATCGGAGCCGCGCACGCCTTCAATACTGCGCAGCACGTCGGTGCCGCCCAGGCCGTCGCTGGCGCTGCCGTCGGCGGTGTCGTTGAGGGTGACGGTGACGCCGGACGTGCTGGTGTCGTAGTGAACCCGGTCGTAGCCCTGGCCACCGTCGATGGTGTCGTTGCCGGCGCCGCCGCGGAAGACTTCGAGGAGCCCGTCGGAGACGGTGACGCCGTTGGCGGCCAGGCCGCCCGTCAGGGAGTCGTTGAAATCGGAGCCAAACAGCCCCTCGACGTTGACGAAGGTGTCAGTCCCCGCACCGGTGGCCGCGCCATCCGCCAGGCTGGCGGTGACGCCAGAGGCAGAATTTACAAATCGCACGATGTCAAAGCCGCCGAGGCCATCGATGTAGTCGTCACCCAGCCCGCCTTCAAACTGCTCGGTCAACGCCGTGGTGTTGCTGCCCAGCAGGGTGTCGTTGAAACTGGAGCCGCGCACCTGGTTGAAGTTGGCCAGGGTGTCGGTGCCGGAGTTTCCGGCCAGGGTGCTGTTGGTGGTGACGGCTGTGCCGGCCAGCAAATCGACAGTGACGCCGGCCGTGGCGTTCTGGTAGGTCAAGCGGTTGACGTTGGTGCCGTTGAGCGTGTCGGTGATGGCGCCGCCGTCAAGCGAGTCATTGCCGGCGCCGCCTTCAAACTGCTCGAAGTGCAAAGCGGAGTCGCCGGTGATGGTGTCGTTGCCGGAGCCGCCCCGAATCCGGTAGAAGTTGACAAAGGTGTCATTGCCGTCGGTGCTGCTGGAGGCTGTGCCGGCTGCGGTGTTGATGGTGAGCGCGCTGGTGGTGCCGTTGTAGTTCAGCGTGTTGTAGTCGCTGAAGTTGATGGCATCGGTCTGCAGGCCGCCGTCCAGGCTGTCGTCGCCAGCGCCGCCTGTGATGACGTCTGCGCCGGCACCGCCGAGCAGGGTGTCGTTGCCGCCGCCACCGTTGAGCGTGTCGTCGCCGCCCTGGCCCTGAAGGACGTTGGCGTTGCTATCGCCCACAATGTTATCGCTGAAGTTTGTGCCGTTGATATTCTCAATGCCTGTAAGGGTGTCGCTGCCATCTCCACCCGTCACGACACCAGTGGCCAGGCTCGCATTGATTCCTGCCACTGCGTTGCTGTAGAAGTAGTCGGCTGTGTCGTTGCCGATACCGCCTGTCAGGCTGTCATTGCCGGCGCCGCCGGTGAGGTAGTCGTCCCCCGCGTCCCCGTCCAGAGTGTCGTCGCCTACCTCGCCACGCAGGGCATTGGAGTTCGCATCGCCTGTCAGGCTGTCATTAAAAGCCGATCCGAAAATATTTTCCAGACCGGTCAACGTATCGTTTCCGGAGCCTCCTATGGCGGCGCCGGTGGCCAGGTTAACGGTCACAGGGGCTATTGCGTCCGAATAATTTGCCCAGTCTTGGGTGCCGAGCCCCCCATCCAGACTGTCATTGCCCGCCCCGCCGATTAACGTGTCATTGCCAGCAAGGCCATTGATGGTGTCGTCACTCGCAGTACCTATCAGATCGTCGTTTCCGCTGGTGCCGTTGATTGTTGCCATGTGCCGTATCCTCAATCGTGAATTGAAAAATGCGGCGCCCACCGGTGGCCGCGGAAGTCAGCAACCCATCAAAAGTTACTTATGTAAAAATTAGTATACATAGAATTCCAGCGCAACTTAGGGTTATTTGGAGCCGCGATGCGGCAGTGAATATTGCCCAGGCCGTCGCTATCCCGCTGTATAGAATGTGTGCTATGGGTCAAAACACAGCGGTAGCACCGCGCAACGAGATACGAGCGGTTTTGACCAGCTATGCCGGGGCAATTCGTTCAGTGGGGTTCTTTAGCATGGTGGTCAACCTGCTATTCCTGGTGCCGTCGGTCTATATGTTACAAGTGTATGACCGTGTATTGCCAAGCCGCAATGAATATACGCTGTTGATGCTGACGGGCATTGTTTTGGGCCTGTATGTTTTCTCGGGGGCGCTGGAGTATGTGCGTAGCCTGGTGGTGATACGTCTCGGGGAGCGCATGGATGCCCAACTGAGCCGCCGGCTGCATACCGCGGCGTTCGAACACAACTTGCGCCAGGCGGGGGGCAACGCGGGGCAGTCGATTCAGGACCTGACCACGCTACGCCAATTTGTGACCGGCAACAGCCTGTTTGCCTTTTTTGACGCCCCGTGGTTTCCGATCTACCTGGTGCTGATTTTCATTTTCAACACAACGCTGGGCTTGTTTGCGCTGGCGGGCACGTTGCTGCTGGTGACGTTGGCCTGGGTGAACGAAGCGGCCACGCGCGGCCTGATGGCAGACGCCAGCAGTGCGGCCGTGGCGTCGGGCAACCTGGCTACCAACAGCCTGCGAAACGCGGAGGTGATTCAGGCCATGGGCATGCTGCCGGGGCTACAGCGCCGCTGGTATGAATTGCACCAGCGCTTCGTGCGCCTGCAGTCGGACGCCAGCCAGCGGGCGGCGGTGATTGCCGCATTTACGCGATTTGTTCGCACGGGGCAGCAGTCGCTGGTGTTGGGTCTGGGTGCCTTGCTGGTGATCGAGGGAAGCATTTCGGCGGGCATGATGATCGCGGCGTCCATTCTCGTCGGCCGCGCCTTGAGTCCGGTGGAGCAGTTGATCGGCGCATGGCGCCAATGGAGCGCCGTTAAAAGCGCCTACGGCCGCATGGCGACGCTGCTGGCCACTTACCCGGAGCAGCCGACGGGCATGGCGCTGCCGGCGCCACGAGGCCGACTGACGCTGGAATCCGTAACCGCCGCACCTCCGGGCGCGCAAGTGCCGGTGCTGCGCAATGTCAGTTTTGAGCTGGTCCGGGGAGACGTGCTGGGCGTGGTGGGGCCGAGCGCCTCGGGCAAGTCCACCCTGGCGCGGCTGCTGGTGGGTGTGTGGCCGGCCTCGGCCGGCAAGGTGCGGCTGGATGGAGCCGACGTGTACCTCTGGAACAAGCAAGAGCTCGGTCCGTCGGTGGGTTACTTGCCGCAAGATATTGAGCTGTTTGCCGGCACGATTAGCGAAAACATTGCCCGGTTTGGTGAGGTGAACGGCCCGCAGGTAATTGAGGCCGCCCAACTGGCGGGCGTGCATGAGCTGATCCTGAAGTTGCCGCAGGGCTACGACACGCCCCTGGGTGATGGGGGCGCGGGCCTGTCGGGAGGGCAGAAGCAGCGCATCGGGCTGGCGCGTGCCTTGTACGGGCAGCCGGCCTTGCTGGTCCTGGACGAGCCCAACTCCAACCTGGACGACGCGGGCGAAAATGCGCTGGTTCAGGCGATTGCACGCATGCGCGAGGCCGGCAGTACGGTCGTGCTGGTGGCGCACAGGGGCCAGATTCTCAAAACCACCAGCAAGCTGCTGGTGTTGCGCGACGGCGTGGTGCAGTTGTTCGGCCCGCGCGATGGTGTGCTACAGGCGCTCGCCCAGGCTGCCCGTGAATCAGCTGACAAGGCTGGTGACGCGAAAGTGTCTGCGCGCCCGCTTGCCGCCGTCAGCGCATGAGCCGTGACACTGGCAACCACATGCACGATTTGACGCCATCGCAGCGCCCGGTGGCAGGGTACACCAGGCTTGGTTGGCTGGTGGTGCTGCTTGGTGTGGGAGGGTTTTTGCTATGGGCCTCGATTGCGCCGCTCGATAAGGGCGTTCCGGTGAGCGGCACGGTGATTTCCGACGGTAACCGCAAGAGCGTGCAGCACCCGACCGGCGGCATTGTGGACCAGATGCTGGTGAAGGAAGGCGATACCGTGACTGAAGGTCAGCTGGTGGCCCGCCTGAACACGACCCAGGCCACGGCCAACTTGAATGCCTCGCGGGAGACGGTGCTGGGCCTGCAGATGCAGATTCGTGGCCTGCGGGCCTCGCGGGAGTCCAAAGTGCTGCAAGCGCGGTTGCTGGGGCAGCAGATCGGTGGCCTGGACGACTTGGTGCGTGACGGTTTTGTGCCCCGCAACCGTTTGCTGGAATTGCAGCGCCAGGCCGCGCAACTGCAGGGCGGCATGGCTGAGGATGAGGGTAACCTGGGACGCGCGGAGCGGCAGATCAACGAAATTCAGCAGCGCCTGGTGGCCTACGAATTCGAGATTGCCAACGCCGCCGTGAAGACGACCGCAGCCGGCGTCGTGCAGGGCCTGACTGTTTTCAACCCGGGTGCGGTGATCGGGCCTGGGCACAAGTTGTTCGAGATCGTGCCGCAGGGCGTTGCCCTGGTGGTGGAAGGCCAGGTACCGACGCACCTGATTGACCGTGTCGCGCCGGGGCTGGGTGTGGAGCTGATGTTTACGGCTTTCAACCAGGCCAGCACGCCGCATATTCCTGCCCATGTCACCCTGGTGTCGCCAGACCGCTTTGTGGACGAGCGGTCGGGCACGCCTTACTTCAAGCTGAAGGCGGAAGTCACGCCCGAAGGCATGGCGATGCTCACGGGACTGTCGCTGCGCCCAGGAATGCCGGTGGAGCTGTTTATCAAGACCGGCGAGCGCACCTTGATGAACTACCTTTTCAAACCTTTGCTGGACCGTTTCCACGGCGGCTTGCGTGAGAATTAAAGGCTTCGTGCGTCGAACGCTGGCGACGGTCGCGTTGATGTGCTTCGCTCAGGGTGGGCTGGCGGGCGGTTTGAGCCTGACGGCTGCACTCGATGCGGCGCGTGCCTACGACCCCAAATACCAGTCCGCCTTGCGGGACTTTGAAGCCAGCAGGGAATATGGTGTTTACGGGAGAGCTGCGCTCGGCCCCGAGGTGTCGCTGGGGGCGTCGCTGGCGCAGAACCAGCTGGACCAGTCAGTGGGCACGGCGTCACGCACGACGAGCTACCAAAGCAGTAACTTGCTGCTACAGCTGCGACAACCGTTGTACAACGCGGAGTTGCGGGCACGCGGTCGCGAGGGGGAGGCCCGCTCTCGACAGGGCGAAGCGGCGCTGGCCGATCAAACCAGCCAGTTGATGGTGCGCCTGCTGGAGGCCTACACAAACGTTCCGCTGGCCGACGAGCTGCTGGCCACGGCAACGGCCGAGGTTGCTGCCCTGGGCGAACAATTGCGCAGCGCTCAAAACATGCGTGCGCGGGGCGAAGGTACGGTGACCGATGAGTTGGAGGCTCGCTCACGGCTGGCGGTGGCCGAGGCCCGACTGCTCGAGGCTCGTGACGTCCGCGAGGATGCAATCGGTCGCCTGGTCATGATGCTGGGCCCGACCGTTCGTCCGGAGCCCCGCAAGTTGGACGCGATGTTCACCCGTCTGCCGCTGCAGCCCGCCGACCTGGCAGCCTGGGAGCTTCTGGCTCTGGCGCGCAACCCGACCATTGAGGTGCGCCGCCACGCCCTACAGGCCGCGCGTGAGGTGCTGGACCGCAGTGACGCGGTATGGCGGCCGCGGCTGGATGCGGTAGCCAGCGTGTCCCGGGCGGACTCGGACTCGATCAACACGGTCAATCAATCCAGTTTTCAGCGCTCCGTTGGGGTGCAACTCAACATGCCGGTGTTTGACAATGGGCGTAACGCGTCGCAAGCCCGGCAGGCGGCGGCGGCCATGGGTTCGGCTCAAGCCATGCTGGACGACGCCCGTGAAACCGTGCTCACTGAGTTGCGCAAGCAGTACCGAGTCCTGCTCAGCCAGGCGCAGAAAGTCAGCGCCTACTCCGAGGCACTTGACGCCGCCACCCTGCAGGTCCAGGCCACGCGACAGAGCGTGAAGGGGGGCATTCGTGTGACGCTCGACGTGCTGAATGCGCAGACGCAGCGGTTCACAGTGCAGCAGGAGCTGACGCAGGCGCGCTTCAATTACTTCAAGGCCTGGTTCCGCTTGCGCGCCGCCGCCGGCGTGCTGGACGTGTCGGACCTGCTGCTGATTGACCAGCAACTGAAATGAACATCCTCTTCATTCATCAGAATTTTCCGGGCCAGTTCAGGCACCTTGCCCCCGCGTTGGCCGCGCAGGGGCACACTGTGGTGGCGCTTGGCGTTAACCCGGCCAAGACCCCGCTACCGGGCGTGCGGCACCTGTTGTACCAGCCCGAGCCGCAGCCCGGCGCCGTGACAGGCCAGACGCCCGCCGCCCTGCGGGAGTTATACGGCAAGATGGTGCGCGGGCAGTCGGCGGCGCGCTGCCTGGCAGCGCTCGCGGCTCAGGGTTTTGTGCCGGATGTGGTGTTTGCCCACCCCGGCTGGGGCGAAGCCTGGTACGTGAAAGATGTGTTTCCCAAGGCGCGGCTGCTGGTGTATGCCGAGTACTTTTATGGCGCGGCGGGCGGGGATGTGGCGTTTGACCCTGAGTTTTCACGCGTCACGCTAGAAGCCTCGCAGGCGACGCGGATCAAAAACACGCACCTGCTGCATGCCCTGCATGCGGCCGATGCCGCGCTGTCGCCAACCGAGTTTCAGCGTGGCCAGCACCCGGCCTGGAGTCAGGACCGGATCAAGGTGATCCACGATGGCATCGATACCGACCGCTTTCGTCCAGACCCGCAAGCCTCGGTGCGGCTGGGCGTGAGCGGGCTGACGCTGCGCCCGGGCGACGAAGTGGTGACTTTTGTGGCCCGGCAACTGGAGCCTTACCGGGGGTATCACACCTTCATGCGGGCGCTCCCCGCGCTATTGCGGCTGCGCCCGCGGGCGCGGGTGGTGCTGGTGGGCGGGGACGGTGTGAGCTATGGCTCCGCGCCTGCGGCCGGAGGCAGCTGGAAGCAGATTTTCCTGGATGAGGTTGCGCCGCAGCTGGATCGCCAGCGGGTCCATTTTGTTGGAACGCTGCCGCATGAGGTGCTCACGCAGCTGCTGCAGGTGTCGGCAGCCCATGTGTACTTGAGCTACCCGTTTGTGCTGTCGTGGTCGCTGATGGAGGCGATGAGCATAGGCGCCCTGGTCATAGGCTCGCGCACCGCGCCGGTGGAGGAATTGATCGAGCACGGCCGAAACGGTCTGCTGACCGACTTTTTTGACCCAGGGGACCTGGCTGAAACAGTGGCGCAGGCGCTGGCGCAGGGGCCGGCGCTCGCCCCTTTGCGTCAGGCTGCACGGCAGACCATTACCGATAAGTACGACTTGCAACGCCATTGCCTGCCGGCACAGCTGCGATTTGTGACCAACGCCGGCTGAGCTGAGGTTGGTGTGTCACTCCTTTGCGAAAACTGATTTATCGCGCGTTGCTTTCCGGTGAGTGTGGTGTTGTGGTGAATCCGGTCGCCGCTACAGGTGGCTGGTGCTTGAGCGCCCGTAGAATACAAAAGTTACAAAAGGGAGTGTCGCTTTGAGCATATTGGGGAATTACTGCACTGGTGGGTTTCTGAACATCGTTGGGTCTGTGGTGTTTCCAGTAATCGCTGTTCGTAATGTGACGCAGTAAGACTTGGTCGGCGTGTGAGGGCTGATATTCTCATCGACATCAGTCGCTTGTTGGGCCGCGCGTCGCAAGGGCGTCTGCCCACGGGGGTTGACCGGGTTTGCCTGGCCTATGTGCAGCACTGGGGTGGTCGTGCGCAGGCTGTCGTTCAAAAAGGCACTTGGCGGCGCATTCTTCCCTACAAGGCGTCCCAGGAATTGTTCTCGCTGCTGCTGGCCCCGCTGCCTGGCTTTGCGCGTCAGGTGAACTGGGCCATCGCCAGGGCCTGTGTGCCGCCATGGCCATCGCAGGATGCTGCTGGCAAGCCAGGCTTTTACCTTGGACATTCGGGTATAGAGATGCCCGGGTTTGCCGCATGGGTTCATGCAACGCGGCAAAAGCCGGTTTATTTTGTGCACGACCTGATTCCGATCAGCCATGCCGAATATTGCCGCGAGGGGGAGCGATCCGCTCATATAGAGCGGATGACGGCCATGCTGCGCACCGGGGCTGGCTTGATCGGAAATTCACAGTTCACGCTCGATGCGTTGAAAATATTTGCCGACAGTCGCGGCTTGCCGATGCCACCCGCCGTGGTGGCACCCCTGGCGCCCGCCCCTTTGAATGGGAGCCGTGGCGTTGAGTCGCCGCTCAACCGACCTTACTTTGTGGTCCTGGGCACGATCGAGCCGCGCAAGAACCACCTGCTGCTGCTCAAGGTTTGGCGCGAGTTGGTGCAGCGTTTGGGCGGTGCTTGCCCGCACCTGGTCGTGATCGGCCAGCGCGGCTGGGAGTGCGAGAACGTGGTGGACATGCTGGAGCGCTGCGAAACCGTTCGGCCGTTTGTGCATGAGATCGCCGCCTGTCCGGACGCTGAACTGGCTTGTTACCTTCGGCACGCGCGTGCCTTGCTGTTTCCGTCGTTCGTGGAGGGCTACGGGATGCCGCTGGTTGAAGCCTTGCTGTTGGGCACGCCGGTAGTGGCAAGCGATTTGCCGGTCTTTCGGGAAATCGCGGGCGACATTCCGGACTTTCTGAGTCCGCTTGACGGCCTCGGCTGGATGCAGGTGGTGCTGGACTATGCGGCAACCTCCGGCACGAGGCGCCAGGCGCAGTTGCAGCGGCTACAGGGCTTCAGGGTACCGACCTGGAAAGACCACTTCACCCAGGCGGAACGTTTGCTGGAGAGTGTGGCATGACGCCCGGGCTCCCCGTTGATCGTTCCGCCACCGCGTGCGATGCTGGTGTTGCGTGGCGGCCGGTCGTGGCGGCCCATGGTTTTTCCTGGCGCAAGCGGGCGCTGGTGCGCGACTTTGCTGGGCGACCTGACGTGCGCTTTGTGTCCCGGGGCGCTGACGTGCCTGAGGGGGCGGACCTGCTGCTGTGGGGCAGTGCTGCCGTGCCAGTGGGGATGCCGGGAGATGTGCGCGTGGTGCGGCTCGAGGACGGATTTTTGCGCTCTGTTGGATTGGGTGCCGACTTGATCCGCCCTGTCTCCTGGGTGGTGGATACGCTGGGAATTTATTACGACGCACGCACACCCAATGACCTGGAAAGCTTACTGCAAACTGCATCGATCAGTCCGTCGCTGGTAGAGCGTGCGAAGGCCTTCCGACAGCAGGTGGTGCAGTCAGGTCTGAGCAAGTACAACCTGAGCGGCGCATTATGGCAACGGCCAGATGTGAGGGGCCAGGTAGTGCTGGTGGTTGGCCAGGTTGAGAGCGACGCGTCAATTGCCACCGGTGCGCTGGATGTGCGAACCAATATGGCGTTGCTGCAAACGGTACGGCAAACCCGGCCGGACGCCTGGGTGGTTTACAAGCCGCACCCGGACGTGGTAGCTGGGCTGCGCCGCAGTGGGGCCAGGGAAGACCGGGCTGGCCAGTGGGCCGACGAGGTGCTGACGCAAGGCTCTCCTGCACAGCTGTTTCCTCTGGTGGATGAGGTGCATGTGATGACATCGCTCACCGGGTTTGAGGCATTGTTGCGCCATAAGGCTGTTTTTTGCTACGGCCAGCCGTTTTACGCAGGGTGGGGACTGACGCAAGATATACACCCTCACCCCCGACGAACCCGGCGCCTGACGCTGGATGAACTGGTGGCGGGTGCGCTGCTGCTTTACCCGGTGTATGTCGGCGGTCAATCCCGCAGGCGCTGCACGCCGGAGCAGGCCCTGCTGGAACTTGTGGCTTGGCGGGGCCAGACCCAGGGTCAGTTACCGTGGTGGCGCCGTCTGCTGCGGCCATTGCTGGCCAGGCCCTGAGAAGGCAGGCGCGTGACATGAAAGTACTGTTGGTCACTTTTGGCAGCCGGGGCGACGTGCACCCCATGCTTGGGCTTGGCCGGGCGTTGCAGGCACGGGGGCATCAGGCCATGCTGTTGAGCAACCCGGTGTTTCGCGAGGAGGCGGTGCGAGCCGGGCTAGCTTTTGTGCCCGTGGGTACCGAAGAGGAGTACCGGAAGATGCTCGCTCATCCCAAGCTGTGGCACCCGATAGACGGCCTTGGCGTGATGTGGCGCTACCTGTTGCGCCCGGCGTTGCGGCCCACGTATGCCGTGCTGCATGGTTTGTGTCAGCCTTCCAGCGGAGCTGCCAGTGGCAAGAAGGGGCCCCTGGTGGTAGCCAGCCCCCTGGCCATGGGGGCGCGTGTGGCGCAAGAAAAATTGGGAATCCAGCTTGTGACGGCCTACACGTCGGCCACCCTGCTAAGAACTGTGCAAGATCCTTTGACGATAGCGAAATGGCATGTGCCTCCTGTGGTGCCGCTATGGGTGCGTCAGGGTGTCTGGAAGTTGCTGGACAAGGCCAAACTCGACCCATTGGTCAAGCCGGCGCTGGAGTCCTTGCGCCGGGAGCTAGCCCTGCCGCCCATGGGGCCAGCGGCCGGTGCGGTGTTTGACCGATGGATGCATTCACCCCTTGGTGGGCTGACCTTGTTTCCGAAATGGTTTGCGCCTACTCCACCCGATTGGCCCGCGCAGGTGATGCGCGGCACTTTCCCGATCTATGACGACATCGTTGAGGGAGCCGCTGGAGCCTTGAATGGGCCGACGGCTTTGGACGCGGGCCTCAAGCGGTTTTTGGATACCGGCCCCGCGCCTGTGGTGTTCATGCCGGGCTCAGCCCAGCAGGCGGGCGAGGGCTTTTTCAGGAGTGCCATCGAAGCCTGTCAGCGCTTGGGGGTGCGCGGCGTGCTGCTTGGACACTTGGGAGCGTTGGCCGCGAAAAAGCTGCCGGACTATGTTTGGGCGGCTCCTTACCATCCGTTTGGCTCCCTGTTGCCCAGAGCCAGGGCCATCGTGCACCATGGCGGTGTAGGTACCTGTGCGCAGGCTTTGCGTGCGGGCCTTGCGCAACTGGTGTGGCCACAGGCATATGACCAATTTGACAACGCCATGCGACTGGAACAGCTGGGGGTTGGGCTGAGCCTGAAGGCGGACCCGGTTACGTCCCATGAGCTGGCAGCCGGCATCGACAGACTGCTGAGCAGCGCGGCGGTACAACAAGCCTGCCTGCAATGGGCGGGTCGGCTGACGCCTGCACCTGGGCTGGACGAAGTCTGCCAGTGGTTGGAGCAACTGGCATGACCCAGCCAGTCGTTCGTCGGCGCCACGTGTTTTTTGTGAGCGGGTTTGACCCCAAGGGCGCTTCGTATTACCACCGTCTGTATGCTGAAGGTGCTGGTCGTCAGGGGAAGACTTCAGGATATGCCTGTGACGTTGGTCGCCGGGAGCGAACGGAAGACCCTGATGTGCAGCGGTGGTGTGCGAAATGGCGCGGCGACATATCGGATCCGATTGAGCCGGTGGAAACGACGATCGAGTTCCTGGCGTGGGACGACTTGGTGCGGGCCCATTGGCCGCGGGGTGTTGCAGCGGTGGCATGGGGAGCTGTACTCGCTTATGTGGCGGCTGGGTCTTGTGGGCTGGGGTTGCTCAGGGTGTGGCGGCAAAGCCGCCGCACCCTGATTGCGCTGGCTTATCCGGCGCTGCTGTGGGTGCTTGCTTTGATCGTCGGGATATTGCTGGGCCAACTGGTGGCGCAGCTGACGTTCCGCGTTGGCCTGGCAAGCGATTGGGCACCGGGCAAGACAGGGGCACTGGCATGGGGCCTGGCGGCGCTGGTGTGTGCTGGCGCCTGGTGGGGCGCGCTGCGGATTGAGCGCAAGCTGCATACATCCTGGCTGCTGCGCATCTATCGCTTTGTGGATCTTTGGGCGCGTGGGCAACTGCCAGAATTGGAAAAACGTCTGGATGCGATGGCGTCACGCGTGTATGAGTGCTTGCGGCGCAAGGACGCCGACGAAGTGCTGCTGGTGGGTTACAGCGTTGGCAGCATGCTGGCCGCCAGCATTATGGCCAGGGTTGTAAAGAAATGCGAAGGCGACGCGTCGGCTGCCTGTCGTTTGTCGTTCCTTACCTTGGGCCAGTGCATTCCGTTACTCGGATTGATGCCCAGGGCACATCGGTTCCGTGGTGAGCTGGCGGTACTGGCTGCTGCCGCCGATCTGTGCTGGGTGGATTATTCTTCGCCGACCGATTGGGGAAGCTTCGCGCTGGTCGATCCGCTTGAAATTTGCCGTGTCGGGCCTGCGGGACGACGCCCGGTGATGCCCACCATGCGGTCCCCGAGGTTTCACACCTTGTTCGATGCTGAGGAATATACCTGGCTCAGGAAGAACAAGCGCCACCTGCATTTGCAATACCTGATGGCCTCGCCCAAGGTGGGGGAATACGACTATTTTTTGATGACGGCGGGGCCATGGCACCTATGCCGGAGCTTGAGCCGAGGGAGTACGCATTGAGCCATTTCTGCCCCGGTTACCCAAAACCCAGAGAGAAGCGTTCTTCCGTCTGGGCTCTTTTCAGAAGTGCCAGAAACTCCTGGATAGACGCTTTGTACGCGCGAAGCTACAGCATGCAGATGGGAGAAGTGCATCTGCCGGGCGTGGACTTGTATATGGTGAACGACCCGGCATTGGTCAGGCGCATGTTGTCCGGGCAGCCGGATCAGTTTCCCAAAAGTCCGCTGCTGGCCGATGCCCTTCGGCCTTTGCTCGGCGACAGCATACTAACGACTAACGGTGACCAATGGCAGCGCCAGCGCGAGATGATGAACCCGGCCTTCGCGCAGGCCAAGCTCGACGTAGCATTTCCCGTCATGCGCGCTGCCGCAGACGACCTGGTTGAACGATTGACTGAGGCCGCCCAGAGAGGTAGTGAGCTCAACATTGAGGTCGAGCTGACACATGTGACGGCAGACATAATCTACCGCACGATTTTTTCTGAACCATTGAGCGGTGACGATGCCCATAAGGTATTTGATGCGTTTGCGCGGTTTCAGGCATTGGCTCCCAAGTTGATGTTGCCCTCAATGTACGGCGTTCGCTGGTTGGTCTGGCCCTGGAATGTGTGGCAAAGCCGCCGCGCCGCGTCCGACATCCGCCGGTTGCTGGAGAAACTGATTCGTTCGCGTCACGAGGCTTGGCTGCGCGGTGACGACTTGGGTAAAAACGATATCTTGTCAGCCTTGATGACGTCGCGTGATAGAAAAACAGGCGAGCCGTTTTCGTTCGACGAGTTGGTGGACCAGGTGGCCGTGCTGTTCTTGGCCGGACACGAGACATCGGCCAGTGCACTGACGTGGGCGGTCTACCTGCTGTCGGCAGTGCCGGAGGTGCAGGAGCGCGTGCATCAGGAGACGTGCCGCGTGTTTGGCCAGCGCACTCCTGAGCAGCGGGACATGAAGGCGTTGGTACTGACGCGCAATGTGTTTCGGGAAACCCTGCGCCTGTTTCCGCCGGTAGGGTTTATGGCGCGCGAGTCGGCCCAGACCTGCCCGATGCGAGACAAGATGGTTCCCAAGGGGGCTTCGGTGATGATTTCACCGTGGTTGATTCATCGACACCGTGAGCGATGGAGTGATCCGGATGCGTTCAACCCGGATCGGTTCGACGACGACGCTAGCCGGGAGTCAATCAGGCAGTCCTATCTGCCGTTTGGCATGGGGCCCCGGGTGTGTTTGGGCGCTGCGTTTGCGCTGCAAGAGGCAACGTTGATTCTGGCCAGCCTGATACGCGCATTTCGCCTGGAAACTGTGACGGGGCACACACCCATGCCGGTGGGTCGGCTGACCATTCGCTCCGACAATGGGGTGCGGCTTCGGATTTTTAAACGGGAAGATCAGTGAAAGAACGACTCATGGGTTTTGTCATGATGACGGGTATCGTGCCGCTGGCTGTGGTGGGATATCTGATCATTGTCTGGGTGGGCTTCTTGGGACGAACCGATCGGGGCCGGCCGGGAGTCCGTGCGCTTGACCACTTTGTGAATGCCTCTGTATTTAATGGGTACGCGTGGGAGAGCGTCTCTTCTCACGCGTGGCGGGAGCGTCATCGCCGCTGGGCCAGGGGGGTGATATGGCTGACCGACTTGTTTCAGAAAAATCATTGCCAGAGGGCCAACAGGCGAGAGCAACCGGTGGTTGACTTGGTGCAGCAGAAAGGGCTGCACAAGAAGACAATTTTTTAGGGCGCTGAACCATGACTGTTTCGAAGCGCTGTGTGTTTTATGTGAGTGGGTTCGATCCTAAGGGGGCGAGTCACTACCACGCCCTTTATCGGGACCAAGGCACCCGGAAAAGCAGGCAGGATGGCTGGCACCTGGAAGTTGGGCCTCGCCGTCGCCAGCAAACATCAGGCTCGGCAGCCTGGTCCGTCCAGGCAGGTTTCGGCGAGCAACACGTGCAGACGCATTACGAGTTCATGAGCTGGGACGATGTGGTGCGCCGTCACTGGCCAAAAACCACTTGGACAATATGGTGGGATGCGATCGCCACGACGATTTTCTATGTGCGGCACGGCACTTTGTGGAAGATGTTCTGCCTTTCCTGGCCATTCGCTGTTGCCTTGTTCGTACCTTTCCTGTTGGTGTGTGCGATGCTCCTGGGCATTCCGCTGCTGACGATTTTTATTGCATGGGTATCGGCTAGTGCGCTGGAGCATACCGCCGCTGGCATGATCGTTGCCGGCCTTGTCGCTGGTGCCTTGTGGACGGGTGGCCGAAAGCTTGAAGCGCGCTATAGCATGTACTGGATGATGCGTAGCTACGCGTTTACTGCCAGGCAAGCGCGCGGGGAAGTGCCGGATCTGGAAGTCCGGCTCGACGAACTCGCCCAGCGTTTGGTGGAGCGCATCCAGTCCCAGCAGGATGACGAGGTGCTCGTCGTTGGCCATAGCTCCGGAGCGATCATGGCGACAATCATTTTGGCCCGCGCTTTGAAACTTTCACCGGATCTACTTCGCGGCCGAACCGCAGTTTCCTTGCTAACCCTGGGGCAATGTATTCCCTTGCTCGGACTCTTGCCGATGGCTTACCAGTTCAGGGAAGAATTGCAGATACTTGACGCCGGGGATGGCCTGACCTGGACAGATTTCTCCGCACCGCCTGACGGATGCTGTTTTGCCTTGACGGATCCTGTGACAGCTTGTGGCATTCCAAGGCGCCAGGCCCATGGCGTCAATCTAAAAATTTTGAATCCACGCTTTGCTGCGTTGTTCGATCCGGTAATTTACGAAAAACTTAAGCGAAACAAGAATTTAATGCATTTTCAGTACCTGCATGCCACTGAAAAGCATGATGACTACAACTACTTTGAAATCACCGCGGGTCCGGTTACTCTCAAAAAAAGATTTGCGGCCGTTGCAAGCATTGCGGGATACACCGGTCTACGGCCTTTTCGGTAGGTTGTTCTACCGAAGCGGGGTGCTCCTGAAAGTGGGAAAGGACACTCGCCGATTATTCCGGGATGTTTTAGAAATTATCCGTCAATAGTATATTGCTGCTCCGAGCCGTAGCTAACACGGCGCCAGGGCGAAGGAATGGCGACACGCAAGCGAGTCGAATCGTGGGTGGTGACCGATGAATTTTGGCGGCGCGTCGAGCCGTTGATCCCGGTGCGCGAGCGCAGCGCGGACAAGGCGTACCTGCGCAAGGCGGGCGCGGGGCGGCCACCCAAGCCGGCACGGCAAGTGTTCGAGGCAGTCGTATATGTTTTGCGCACGGGCTGCCAATGGAAGGCGCTGCCCAAGGAACGCTTTGGCAGTGCCAGCGCGGTGCACAAGCGATTCCTGGAGTGGGAGGCCGCGGGCGTGTTCGAGGCCATCTGGAAAGCCGGGCTTGCCGAGTACGACCAGATGGAAGGCATCGCTTGGCGATGGCAGAGCATCGATGGGGCCATGTTCAAGGCGCCCTTGCCGCAAGAGGCGGTCGGACGCAACCCGACCGATCGGGGGAAAAAAAAGGGAGCAAACGCCACCTGCTGGTGGACGGCCGTGGCGTCCCGTTGTCGCTCGTCGTGACCGGGGCCAATGAGCATGACGTGACGCAACTCGATGCCGTGCTGCAGGCCATCATGGTCAAACGCAAGACGCCCAGCACGCGGCGCAGCAAGCACCTGTGCGCCGATGCCGGATACCGTGGCCGGCCTGCCCTGGAGATCATCGAGTCGCACGGCTACATTGCTCATGTCGTTGATCGCGCCAAGGAGGCCGATGCCAAGCGGCGCGACCCGACCAGGAAGGCGCGGCGCTGGGTGGTCGAGGTCTGCCACAGCTGGTTCAACCGCTTTCGCAAGCTGCTCGTGCGATACGAGAAGCTCGAACGCAGCTTCGTCGCGCTGAACCACATAGCCGCTGCCATCATCGCGTTCCGCAAAGTGCCGTTGAAGGTCAACATAATTTACGGATAGGTTCTAAGTTGAACAAGCCCCTGCCGGCGACGGCGCAGGGGTGAGGGCCATACCAGCACTTTGCCCGGGGAAATCTCAAAATTCTCAATCAAATTGCCCCAAGCCAGATCGCCTTGGAAATGCTCTCCTGCTTATTCTGGGTACCAAATTTTTCCTGAATGGTAGCCAAATGGAAATTCACCGTGCGCTCCGTCACCCCCAGAGACGCGGCACATTCGCGGGCAGAGAGGCCATGGAGTGAAAGATTCAGAACCTTCACCTGCTGAGCGGTCAGTCCGGACAAGGGCGGTAAAACATACCTTTTGATCTGAGGCCATACTGCAACTAAGTCCAGAACAAACTCCGCCACCACCGGGCGGCTCAACTTATTCCAGCTGGCAGCGAATACCTCGATCTGCTTGTCTCCGGGCATCTCCATGCCCACACGCACGATGCCAAGGCATCCAGCTTCAACCCATGGCACCAGCCAGGGTTCATTGCGTGTTGCATCAACCCAGGCCACACCGGGAGCGTCACTATCACTCCAGGTAGCCCCATAAGCGTCACTGGCTGCCAATATGTCGGCTGCTGTCCGATAGCTCACAGGACGGACGAGCAGAGTCGCCCTTTTTTCGTGACAAACCGGATCTGGCCCAATCATGGCAATCGCCCGAATGCCACGCTTAGCCCATCCGACCATCATGCCGTCAAGGAACTCACTGGGATCGGTGTACAGGATCTCTTTCAATGCCGTACTTTGCGTGAACGAAGCGCTACTCACCACAGAACAAGGAGCTGAGCGCATCTATGCCTCACCCTTTTCACGAAATTGAAGTGACCCAAATGCTCCACAAGGGGGCATCATCACTGCGTCCTTTAAGGTCGCGGATGTCGGGTAACCGCCACTTTTAACAAAATACATATCGACTTGAGCGATTGCAACGAACAACCAAAAATGAACCTTATCTGACAATCGCCTTACTCCAACAACTAAGCAGCGGCAATTGTTCAGATACCAACAATTACCAACTTTCAGGCCATCAAACCCGTTTACAAGCGATGCGCCCAGCTTTTCCGCATCGCAAGTTTGGACCTCTAATTATCAACCAAGGCAATCGCGACCAAAAAAAACGCCCCCTGAACCAATGGCTCGGGGGGCGTAGCGTTAAACCGCTTCAGTAGCCATGTTCTGGCATCCCTCTGCGTCCTTATCAAGGTCCAGCTCAGATTCAATCTCACGTTGACGCTGGAGCAAAGCATCCAACTTTCCCGCGTGATCAAAATCCTGGACCATCAGTCTGCGTGTCGTGGCAAGTTCATTCGACCTTTCGCCATACTCATTTCGCAGCACACCTGGTGTTTCAACAATCCGTTCGAGAGTGCTGACAACTGCCAGACCCACCCCTTCCAGGTCATTGATATGCGGCCGATCCACACGCATCGCTGCGCCTGAAATCGGTCCCACCAAGTACAGGTTAGGATCAGCGAGGACCTTCGAGTATTGGACGGTAAAACCGCCAAACTTTCCGAGCACCACTGCCTCACCTCCAGTTGACCCCCTGTGGGAGTGCGCCCTGAAGGATCCTGCCAATCCTTGAGCACCATTGCCCAGCGAATCAACTGCCTTATCACCGATCGATGTCGCAGGCTCAAACACAAGGTTTGAAGCAAGTGCCTTTTCAGCGAGCTTTGCCTCCACCTCCATGCTGGCCATGTTCTTATCGATGTACGCCAAGCGGCTCACAAGGTTCGACTCGCGACGGCCCAGGGCCCAACGCTCATCTTCCCATTGCGATCGCAGAAGCGAAAACTTCTGCACATCAGCGTCAATCGTGGCTTTCTCCATCACCAGTGGGTTACCACTGGCGATTGCCTTGATCTCCGCGTAGCTCAACGCTGACATCGAAATATCCTCTACGGTCCGCAGTCCAGCCTCGGCCGTCATCACCTGTTCGATGAAGTTGGCCTTGACTGTCAGCAGGTTCCAGCTGTAGGCGTCAAAGCTTTTTTCTGTGACATAGCGCCATAACTCGATTGTTTCGTTCAGGTTGCCCTGACGATCCGCACGGCCGTCACGCTGTTCCACTGCAGATGGCACCCATGGGGCATCCAGCTGGTGGACTGCCTTCAAGCGCTTCTGCACGTTGGTGCCAGTCCCCATCTTGGACGTAGAGCCCAACAGGAACCGCACCGAGCCATCCCTTACCCGCTTGAACAACTTGGCTTTCGCCTTGTCGCTGCCGTGGTCGTGAATGAACTCGATTTCCTCGGATGGAACCCCTTTGTCAATCAGAAGTCGTCTGACCTCATCGTAGACATTGAAGTTCTTGCTGTTCGGTGTTCCCAGATCGGAAAACACCATCTGCGTTCCCTTGATGGCATGCGCCTGTTTCCAAACGCGCACCATGTTGTCAGCAGCCAGCGCAAGCTTCCCTGTTGGATCGAACGGCAAGAAGCCGTCCAAGAGCCGAACATCCAATGCCGCCTTGCGGCCGTCATTGGTAACGCTGAGCATGTTGTCTTCATCTGGTCTAACTGATCCCGCGCGAATCTTCTCGGCGCGCTCTACCAGCCCCGCCACGATAGCCAGCAATTCCTCGCTGGGTTTCGCAACCATGGTCTGTGCTTTTCCGCCCTCGATCTGAGGAGTTGGGAGATTCAACATCCGCTTGGTGCGAATGTCTGCAACCCCACGAAAAATCCCCATTAGCTCGGGTAGATTCACAAAACGGCTGTACCTGGTGTTCAGGCGATATCCTCCACCATCAGGTGCCAACTCAATGCCTGTCACGCTCTCGCCGTAGCTTGCGCTCCATGCATCAAATTCGTACAAGCCGAACTTCTTGAGCGTCTTCGGCTGCAGGAAAACCTGAAACGTGTGCAGCTCAGCCAGGCTGTTGCTGATCGGCGTAGCAGTCGCCATCACGACGCCTTCCTCTCTGCCTCCATGCTTCTCCATGATGACTCGCGTCTTCATGAAGACGTCGAACGCCCGTTGTGACGAAACATTCGGCAGGCCGGCAATGCGGGGCATCTTTGAGATCCTCGCCAAATTTTTGTACGAATGACTTTCGTCAATGAACGAATAGTCAATTCCCAGTTCATCGAACCACACATTCTCTGCATCTTTCTTCCCGGCTGCTGCCAGCCGTTCCAATCGCGCTTCCAAGTCTTTCATGCGCTTTTCGATCTCTTTAAGAGACCGCTTTGCACCTGTATCGCTGGCCATACTTTCCGCTACACGCGCTTCAGCAAGCATCTTGCGGATGAACTCTTGCTGAACATCTGGCGACAGCATCAATCTCTCGAAGGTTGACTGCGTGAGGACCACAGCATCAAAGTCCCCTGTCGCTACGCGCGCTGCAAAGGTTCTGCGGTTATCACCGTGTAGATCGTCCTTGCTTGCCATCAGCACCCGAGCTTGCGGGTACAGACGAACAAACTCGGCCGAATATTGGTCGAGGCACGAATTCTGAACCACGTGCACCGGCTTCACCGCTTTTCCCAATCGACGGAGTTCCATCGACGCAGCGCACATGACCAATGTCTTTCCCGCACCAACGCAATGCGCCAGCAAGGTATTCCCATTGACCACCACACGCCATATGGCATCTTTCTGGTGGCTGTAAGGCACCACCGCAGACGACATCCCAGGCAGCATCAAATGCGAACCGTCAAACTTTCGATTGACGATCTGGTTAAAGGCATCGTTGTAGATGCGCAGCAACCTGTCCCGGCGGGCGGGATCTTGGTAGACCCATTTTCGGAAATGATCCCGAATTGCCTGCCACTTCTCTCTGGCGGCCAATGTTGCCATCCGGTCTACAACGCGGCGGCCATCGACTTCATAGGTGATGTTCGGCGGTTGCTGGTTCAAGGCCGCTTCCACCAGCGTTAGGGCGCAGCGCTTGGCCGTTCCCCATTGCGATGTCTGCAACACCCGATCGCCCACCGACTCAATCTTCCAGCCCGTGTGTTTCACACTCCACGTCGCAGACTGCGCTTCAAACTCCACCGTAATGGCATCGTCTTTGGCAGTAACCAGCTCACACGCGAACTGTTCAATCACGTCCACCGGAATCCACGGTGCACCCATCCGAGCTTCGACTTCCGAAGGACCTAGATCCTTGGGCAGCACGGCTTCCAGTGCCGGCACGTTCTCAGCGTAGGCCGGTCCAGCGGCTTTCGCTGCTGCAATCTTGTCGCGGATATGCCCTGACAGATATTCATCCGCTGGCACCCAACGACCCAGCTCCGGGTCACGGAATGCAATCGCCTGTGCTCCCAATTCCTTCACAACCTGCATCACCGGCATGCCAGTGCGCGTTGCAAGATCCTTGAGAACGATCTTCCCGAACTCCGCCAAACTGATCAACATTGCGTCCTTGACGTTGTCAACCCGGTCCGGAACCTTGCGGTGACCGACGGTACGTTTGAAGAATATGTCAGCCTTGACGGCCTTCTGATCTTCGTCATCCCACATTTCCAGTGCCAACATCAACGGCCATGAAGGGTCTGATCGCATCAGCCTTGAATTCGCGCTGGTGCTCAAATACCCCATAGACGCTACGTAGGCGTCATAGGTGCCGTTCAACACTGTCTGCAACTGCTGCAGCTTCACATCGTCTTGCGACTTTGCCTGGAACTCAATCACAGCCTCAGCGTGCTTCTTCACCTCGATCATTCCCAGAACACGCTTGCGCGCAGTTCCGGTGTACAGGGAATCAATATCCAAGAGCTCATCGCCCTCAGAGACACAGATCCGTCCGTCCTTCACGACCATCGATCCAGGCGCCACGTAGTTATCCATTTCGTAGCGCTGCATTGCTGTGCGGCTGGTGGACGTCGAATCGTCCGCCTTCGCCGTATAGACGTTGGCAGGGAGACTCTCAATCCGCTTTTGCAGCAGCTCCTGTAGATCAGCCGGAGTGCCGTTGAACACAGGGTTCATTGACTCACCGAACTGGGTTGATTCAAACACCAACCTGCCCAACACGTTTTCAGGATTCCGCACGTAGTAGCTGTTGATCGAGCGGTCACGCTCAATACGGTTGCCATACGCGCGGCCGACCGTGGTCAGTTCCTGGCCCGCTTTGATCATCTCTGGTGTTGCTTTGCCCAGATCGACCCATCCGCCGGCTCGGTAGTCAGGTGTTTCCCGACGCTTGAGCACTAGGATGTCTGTCACGGCTTCCGTGTTCGCCTGGCTTTTAAAGGCCATTGTCGGCAAACGGTAGGATCCGACCAGTTCAGCATGCGCCGACAACCACTTGCGGTGGCTATCGGTTTTGCTGTCGAGGCTGTGACGTGAAGTGATCAGAACGATCAATCCGCCCGGACGAACCAGGTCGACTGACTTGCCGATCGCCCAATTGTGAATCGACCAATTTGCATAGTCGGCCGTAGTTGTATCCAGGCTGCGATGGTCCCCAAAGGGAACATTGCCTATCACCAGGTCATAGAACGCAACCGGCAAACGGGCTTTTTCAAGCGCGCTTGCGTGCACCTGAACACCGAGGGGGCCAAACGAGGCCTCCAGCATTCCGGCACTGATTGTGTCCAGTTCAACCGCAGTCACATCCGATTTCATGGCCAGTTCCGAGGGCATGCCTGCGAGAAAGTGGCCAACGCCAGCGGTTGGCTCCAGAATCCGGCCGCCCTGGAATCCAAGGTGCCGAACAATTTGCCAGAGTGCTGTCACCACGGCCGGGTCTGTGAAGTAGGCCGAAGTAATCGAAGAACGCATCCCTGTGAACTCTTTTTCGCTTGTGAGCGATTCCAGTTCGTCGCGTTGGTCTGCCAGACTGTGACGTTTCGATCCGTCTGGTGTGAACAGCCGGGCCAACCCGCCCCATCCGCAGTATTTCAACAGCGTGGTGCGATCTTCATCAGTGACTTCCCGCCTGGTGCTCTGCAGCTCACGGAGCAATCTAACAGCCATGAGGTTGTCAGCGATCCGTGCTTCTGCCGATGCTTCCGCTGAATAGTCTTCAGGATCAATCAGTGGCCAGGCAACCTTGCGGTCAGTCCAGTCAGACAGATTGTTGGATGTGGAAACCCATTCCTGGATTTCATCCATGCCAAACGATTGCTCGTTTGCTTCCTCAGAGGTGAAACTTGCGCCGGCAGTGATGCTGGCTTCCATTTCAAAGACAACGGTGGCTACTGCACTGGTGACCTCTGCAATCTCCGTCTTTGCAGACGGTGCCATGAAGTCATTGATGCTGAAACCGTCCAACCAGACCGAAGCCTGTTTGGCATTGTTTGCAATTTGGGTATTACCCATCGTGTTACTCCAATTCAGTAGGGAATTGAAGGAGCACGCATTTCCCCTTGCGGGGATTTGCGTGTCCCCGCTTGGTGGAAAAATGTTAAGGCGCAGCCAACAGGGCTAGCCCGTCGCTACGCATCGTGGAAGTCAGAGACTCCCTTTCGATTTTTTTGGCCTATCGACCTTTCGCAAAGACTATTGAAGCCCTTGAGAAAGGCCCCTCATCGAGGGGCCCGTGTTTAAAGATTCCTACTGGCGAATTAGCCAGCCTGTGAACGCAGGAAGGTCAAACCGTTCCAACACAAAGCTGTGCCGAACGTCTTTGTCGATCCTGGCATCACAGGCCACGCCGCGGTGAACAAACTCTGCGGGTGACTCGTGACGTGTAACGTCAGAAGCTGCTCGTAGAAGTTCGTTCAGGCGTGCAATTTCTTCCAGGTAGATCATGTGCTGGCGCATGGCGCTGTTGGGCCAGGCTACGTGCTGTTCGTAGACTGACGCTTCGATGGCTACACGGTCTTGAGGGAAGTGGCTCCCCGCAAGGACGGTGACATCGACTGCGTTGCCCTTGGCGATCATTGCGCCAAATGGTTCTTGAACTGGCGGGTCTCTCCGTGCGGATGCCGGCCCGAAGTTCAAATGGTTGGCTCTCATTCTTCCTTTATCCATGATTTAGACTCCAGTCCCGACTTTCATCCCGGGGTATGGGAGCTTTGTTTGCTTGCGGCGAATTGCCGCCTACTCAAACAAGTTGTCTTCTGTGTCACCTTGCCGACTCTGCTCGGGCACAGCCTGTGCCAGGCCCGCGCCTTTATTGAGCTCATCAAGGGCGGCCTCCTGTTCCTTCAACTCCGTACGCAGGGCCTCCTGCTGTTTTTTGACGGCCAGAGCCTCTTTGCTCTTTTGCCTGTCACGAAGCCGCTTGAATCGCTTGCCGAGCTTTTGTGTCTCGAGCACCGGGTCATACCCAGGAATCGTGATCTCGACCTTCCTACTTCTTTCAATCTGAAATAGGCTATTTGCCATTGTTTTCTCCCTGTGTGAGCAGCGGCAGGTAGCTGCTTGCTACTTGCATCTGTGCGAGCCCACTGGTTTGGTAGTTACTTGCGTTGAATCGCTTGGTCTGATGGTTGTGAGTTCCAGCAGTCAGGTACATCACCTCGATTTCCTGCTCTGCAGTCTCGATGTGACGAACGACAACGGTGGATCCATCACGCTCGCATACCAACGACTCGCCCTTGAGGAATAACTCATTGGCCACCGAATAGACGACCTCAAAGCAGTCCAATTTCATGTCGTGCCTTTCGCAGCGCTTGTGAATACGCCAAATGCGACCGAGCAAAGGCTGTCGGGCCAATGGGTCTATTTGGGGTGGTTGGTTACCCGAGGCAGGCCACTTGCGTGATCTGAGTCCAGGATGGACTTCGGGTTGTTGAGACTTCTGCTAGAAGTCTCCTGGCTTGGCCAGAATTAAAGGCTGGCATTGCGCCAGCAAAAGGTCAGAAGACCTAGTGGATGAAGTTTACCGTAATTCTGGCCAGCGTAACAAGAAAAAGAGGCTGGCAAGCTCTCATTCGCATCATCCACCCAAGCGAAAATTCCGGCAGCGGTTGGATGCGACCTTCGGAGAAGGTGTGCGCTTCACTGGCCGACCAATAGGGCAGCAGATGTCGGACCTTTAGCACGATGTAAACCGGGCAACGCACGCTTTTTAGGGCGTAAAGCGATCAGCCTCAACATCTGGAACCCGTAACATCGTCCGGATGGGAATCCCTGACATTGACCTGCTCAAAGCCTCCTTTTTCGGCCCGTGGGTGCCCATCCCTGGGACCAAGAATCGTGTGCAACACCACTACCTATCCATAGCGCACTGGTTTGAGAGCGCCAAGTTCATGCCGGCGCGACCAGACCTGCGTGATGCGGTACTGCACTGCCCATCGGCAAAGGAGGCCCGCAAGTTTGCCAGGGCCCGGCAAGCCGCATGGCGCTCGGACTGGAGCTTGGTACGCCATTCCGCTCTTGTGGCGGGCCTCGGATTTCTGAGTCTTGACCGACCAGATCTCAATTTGGTTGGCTTACCTGGTGATGCACTGGTTTCCCATCTGTCAGGCCTCAAAACGCCGGCGAGTTTTCTCACTGACTGCGTTTTGCGATTTCAGGCCTGGGGACAAGGGCCACGTATAGCGACCTTTGGTGCGTTGACAGCGCCGGATGGCATAGTCGGGAAGAAGCTCAGCAAAGTTGTACAGAACAAACCGAGCTGGACTCTTGTCTCACTCTGCAATAGCCAAACAGCGTGGCGAGTTCACGACTGGGCTCTGTCTCACTACATTCCGGTCAAATACGTTGGCCAGCCAAAGTTGCGCTCGTCAGCGTCAGTCTTGAACGCCTTGCTGGAGAGCACCGACCAGCTGGTGGTCTTCGAATTGAAGGGGGGGAAAAAGGCCGACGCGATCATTCAGAAAGCGCGGGCACTGAAGGTCTCAGTTAGCCTGGAGCTGTATGTCGCCTCCGAATTGGCGAAACCAAGTATCGATTGATTAGGATTCGTCCAAAAGAAAAAGGCCGCAAGCAATGCTTGCGGCCTTTTTTGTTCAATTACCGTTGAACAAACGCTGAGTTGTAGGTCCGCTTGATCACACGAATGGTGCCATTCGTATTCACAATCAGCACGTTGTCATCTGGTGCTACTGCATCAAATGGCGCTGGTTGAACCACAGTCACTACACGGGTAAGAGAATTGGAACGAGGATCACGTATCCCAATCACAATTTCCTGCGCATCGCTGGCGCCCACGGCGTTCGCCATACGCTCCCCAGCAAATCCACCACCAAGTGCACCGAGTGCACCAAAGAGCGCTTTTGTTTGATAGTTACCCCCCAGACTATTGCCAAGGAGAGCGCCCACCAAACCGCCACCAGTTGCTCCACCAGTACGAGCTTGCCAAGAGGCTTCAGCTCTCTTGAGGGAGACCTGCAGTACCACGCCTTCTTCGGCAGAGGACATGGCCTGTACCTGGTTGCTACCGTACACATTGCCCGACTGAGCATGAGCACCGGGGGCATACCCAAATACCATCACGAGGCTGATCACAGCGAGAACGTTGATCACAACTTCGGACATACGCAGTTTATTTTTCGCTTCCATAACAATTCTCCAGGAAAAATGCAGGAAGCGACCCCGAGGGGAAGTATTCCCCGCGGGTTGAAATTCGCCAAGCGATAGCCTGACGTGCGCCACCAAGAGGGTGGCAATGAAATGGCCTCGCGGCCGAGTAAATGACTTGCTTTGCTTTCACACAAAACAGGGTCAAATTTCCACCCATGCAACAGTGCTGAAGAATTAATCCTCAGTGGTACGTATCGCATGGATGTGAAGGTCTTCGCCATCATCGTGATGATGATTTCGAAGCATCAGATTGTTCGGATTGCTAGGGTCTAGCTCATCTTTCACAAACTGATTTGGATCGTTTTCGTCATATGCCCCTCCCCCAGAGGAGGCCGAGCCTTTAACGATGCCTATGAGCAGCAATGCAGCAGCTACAAAGGCGAACCAAGAAATGATACTCATACCAACTCCTAAGAGGAATTGACAGGTACCGCCTTGACGGAAGTAACCGTCAAGGTTGTTGAAGGCGCACATGGAGTGCGCGAATCGCCAAGGTGGCAAAGCGGTTCTATTGTTGCCGGAATGTAGCTTCTAGTCAATAAATGTGCGCCCGTTGTTCGCGACTTTCTGGAGCTAACTCAGGGTGTTGCGACTCAGGTGGAACATTGCGTAGCCCCCAAAACGCCCTGGCCGACGTGCTCGGAAGCGGGCTTATAGATTTTGAGGTTGGCCGTCGGCAGGCAGCTCGACTTCGCGATCGAGTCAACATTTTTCAGGGCGCTCGATACTTTAAATTCTTGGGCCCCTTCCCTTGCGCTAAATCAACTGCAAAATAGGCTACTGGCCAAAATCGCACCAAACAAGGAAATCGCGCAGTCCTATGCCAGGGCCGCAAGAATGGAATTCCAATGAAACTTACCCCTGTTCAAATCTTAGCCTGTCTTGGATTCACGGTACCCGAAGACGGCATTGAGGTCGCTCCGACCGCGGCGGCATTTCACTTAAGGACGTTGCAAGGCTTAGGGGCGACGATGGACGCCGAGGCCATAGACGACAAGGAGCTGCTCTATTCTCACGCCCTGCAGGCGGGCAGCGGCGTTTGGCACGCCCCTGGCGCCCAGAAGAGGGAGGCCGTCCCATAGCCGACCGCGAAAATCTGGAGGCACTAAAGGCTGCAATGGCAGCTTCGTTGCAAGACGTTTTCGGTTACAGAAACTCTTCGGCGCAGCTTAGCTATTCGCCGTTTGTCAGTGACCTGATAAGT